>DJRI01000017.1:8435-24469 GCA_002440045.1 Ruminococcaceae bacterium UBA6364
GGAATGCTGCTGAGCGAAAAGGCGATTGTCAAAACGGCGTCAAGAGAGTATTCCCTCTATTATCCCAAAGACGGTTGGAGCGAACAAAATCCCCGGGATTGGTATGACGGCAGCATTTCCGTAATAAAAGAGCTTGTGTCCGATATTGACAAAAGCAGCNNCGAAAGACGTTGAAGCCGTCAGCTTTTCGGGGCAGATGCACGGCCTTGTTGTGCTTGATGAAAATGACAATGTGATCCGTCCCGCCATTTTGTGGAACGACAGCCGAAGCTCGCTTGAGACCGAATATCTTAATAATATTATCGGCAAAAAGACGCTTCAGCAAAATACCGGCAATATCGCATTTTCCGGCTTTACCGCGCCGAAAATACTTTGGCTGAAAAACAATGAGCCGGAGAATTTCAAAAGAATTAAAAAAATAATGCTGCCGAAGGACTATGTCGCATACAGGCTCAGCGGTGTGTTTGCGACGGATTGTTCGGACGCTGCGGGCACATTGTATTTCGACACAAAAAATCGTCGCTGGTCCGAGCCTATGCTGTCGGTGCTCGGCATAAGTGAAAATAATTTGCCCAAAGTATATGAGAGCTATCAGACGGTAGGGACGCTCAAAAAGTTCGTTGCCGATGAGCTTGGATTGAACGAAAATGTTAAAGTCGTTATCGGAGCAGGCGATAACGCGGCGTCTGCAATCGGAACAGATACATCGAAAAACGGCAATTGCAATATTTCGCTCGGAACCTCGGGCACAATTTTTGTTGCAAGCGACGAGTTCAATTATGTGCCGAACGGAGCTATACATACATTCTGCTCTGCGACGGGCAAATATCATTATCTTGCCTGCATTTTATCGGCGGCAAGCTGCCAGAAATGGTGGGTTGAAAATATAACGGAATCGTCGTATGACGGAGGATTCACGGATTATATCGGTAAAAGTCAGGTTATGTTTTTGCCATATCTTATGGGCGAACGGTCTCCGATTAACGATTCAAGCATTCGCGGTGCATTTTTCGGCTTGTCGCTGAGCACAACAAAGGATGAAATGACGCTTGCCGTGTTAGAGGGCGTTGCATTTGCAATAAAACAAAATTTCGATATTATTCAAGCTCTCGGAATGCACATCGGGACTTCAAAAATCTGCGGCGGCGGTACAAGAAATAAAGAGTGGGTAAGAATTATCTCATCAGTATTGAACATCAAACTTTTGCTCCCAGATACCGAACACGGAGCCGTATTGGGTGCTGCGCTATTAGGAGCAAAAGCCTGCCTGTCCGATGACGGCTGTAAACAGTTGAAGGATGGCGTTAAATCAAATTATACCGAGTTTCTTCCGGATGATAAGCTTGTGAAATACTACGAGGAAAAATATTCAAAATGGTTAGAGCTGTATCCGAAAATCAAAATGTGATTTAAACGCGCAAGAATTTAATAAAGACGCAAAACAGTTTAGCGTATAATTCGGGGCCTGTGTTAAAGCAAGCCCCGAATATTGCTTTATATATGCTGCGTCTGAATAGCAAGCGGATTGCAGCAAAACGGCACGGAAGAACGGCAGAACAAAAAGGCTTACAAAACTCATTGCCTTTATTTTTACTGAAACGGGTCACATTTGAATGCAACTCAGAATAACAGCCTTTTTTACAATTATTGATATTGACAATTCGCGAAATATATCATATAATTGAGACGATTTAAAAGAATGGAGTGGAATGCATGGGAAACATAACCGCAAAAAAGGTAGTTCTCGTATTGGCGGCGCTTTGCGTTGCCTTGGCACTTATTACTACAAATAACGCCGCAACCATTTTGGTTGTCCGCGCTCAAAGAAACAGAAATCAAACAACAGTTATTTCCGATAACAACGGAAATTCTCAGGGCGGCTCACAGAATAATAACGGCGGCTCTCAGGATAACAACACCCCCGCAGACAATAACGGCGGCTCTCAGGATAACAATACTCCTGCCGACAATAATCAGAATAACACCCCTGCCGATAACAACAACGGCGGCAATTCGGGCAACAACAGCACCCCCGCCGACAACGGCAATAAGCCTGCCGACAACAATAACAGCGGCGGCAATTCGGTTCAGGATATTATCAATTATTATAAAACCGCTCATAACAAAGCCACATCAAGCGCCAAAAAGGTTGTTCTTACAAACGACGGCGCAACAAACTACAACGGCGTTTTTGAAGCGGGCAAGCTTTCGAGCATAGGCAAAGGCCTTGTTGACCAGTTTATGGGTATGAAACAGCCCAACGAAGAAAAAAGCCCGTCAGACCTTCCTCCTAAGGGTGGCTTAAACGGTCTTAACGCGGCAGACGTTAAATCCGCAACCAAAAAAGACGCAGGCAACTATTACGAAGTAACCATAGTTATGAAAGACGATAAAGATCCCGTTGCGGGCAAAGGCAGCGGCGCGCTTGTTCCCGTTATCGAAACAAGCCAGATAACAGGCGCTATCTCCTCTGTTCCCGGACTTTCTCTTAACAACATAAGCCTTCAGTACTACGGCTCAAACATAACAGCCAAAATTGAAAAGAGCACCGGCAATATGGTCTATCTTAAAACGGACGCTCCCTGCGTGCTCAGCCTTGACGCAAAGGCTCCTATCGTCGGCTCTATAAACGGCGCTCAGGTAGGTATTGAGTGCGTTTCGGAATACACAATTTCCTATTAATCCGATACATACAAAAATTTCGGGGACCGCGCAGAAAGCGCGGTCCTTTTTTCAGTTGATTATAACAATATAACAAAAAATTTGTGTTAACATTGTAACTTAATTTTTTAATCAGTCTATTGCAATTGGTTTTGTTTTATGTTAAAATTCCATTGTATAAACTGTGGTGTACTGTGTTGCGGTGCGCCCAAAGTAACAGCCGATTAACCGAGGTGAAATTCCGGTCAGGTGTTTCGTCCGTTTTTCACACTCAATTAACCTGCGGTTACTTAAATGGTACATATTTTTTAGGAGGACTAATAATGAAAGCTTTCAGAAAAGTTATGTGCATTGTGCTTGCTGTTATGCTTGCGGCACTTGCAGTCGTAATCCCCGTTTCGGCGGCTAAAGCTGTTCCCCTTGTTGTGGTTAAAGGTCTTGCGGGCTTCCCCCTTGTAAAGGACCTCGGAACCGCCGACGAAAAACAGCTCTTCCCCTATGCCGAAGAGGATGTTCAGCCTATGGTTACAAATATCCTTACCGCGCTTGTTAAGGCGTATATTGCATACGGCATAACAAATGACAATTGGGAAGTTTACTGCGATGAGCTTCTTCCGGTCATCAACAAGTACATTGACCCCATCGCCTACAATCCCGACGGCACTCCCAAATATGACAACGTAACCGAAAAGTCTTATGATACATCTATGGCGGCTTTCCCGGTTGACGGCGAAACCGACGAAGAAAAACAGGCTCAGAACGAAGAGCGCGAAGAGATTTTCACAGTTTTCGGCGTTGAATATGCAAAGCAGTACGGCGACAAGAACGTTTACAGCTTCGGCTACGACTGGAGAAGAAGCCCCATTGACTGCGCAAAAGAGCTTGACGAGTTCATTGCAAAGGTTAAAAAGGAGACGGGTTCTTCAAAGGTAAACGTCGTTGCAATAAGCGAAGGCGCGGCTGTTACGCTTGCTTATATGGACGGCTACAACTGCAAAAACCTTAACAACGTTGTATTCGCTTCTCCCGCATGGCAGGGCACAAGCCTTATGGGCTGGCTCTTCACGGGCGACATCGAGCTTGACATTTTCACCATGGAAAACTATCTTGTTCAGCTCGGCAACGGCAGCTTTGTTACACACTTTGCTTCTGTTCTTATTTCTTCAATAGCAAGCTACGAGGGACTTTCTCACGAGTATTTTGCTAAATTCAACTATATTCTTCAGAAGATGCTTCCGAGAATATACAGCGACACAATCTATCCGCTTCTTTGCGGTATGCCCGGACTTTGGTGCCTTGTTCCCGGCGAGTATTATGAAGCCGCAAAGGCTTATATGTATCCCGACGGAATGGACGCCGACTTTGAAGCTAAGATTGACGCATATTACAACATTCAGTCAAACGCAAAGGCAATTGTCGAAGCCGCCGAAAAGAAAGGCGTAAGATTCGGCATAGTTTGCGGTTACAACTGCCAGATAGCTCCCGTTAACGAGTACTATCCCACAAGTGACGCTGTTGTTGATACAAAGTATGCAAGCGGCGGCGCAACCTGCGCAGATTATCTTAAAGCATTCTCTGACTGGGGCACCGAATACACTCAGGTTATCAAGGACGACCACGACCACGTTTCGTGGGACCAGAAGGTTGACGCTTCAACATGTATGTTCCCCGAGCAGGTTTGGTTTATAAAGAACCTCCAGCATGTAGCTTACAATGCGGCATACGGTACAACCGACATAGTTATGTGGCTTCTTTCGGCAGATAAGCAGTACACCGTCCATACCGACGAAGAAAATTATCCGCAGTTCAGCCTTTATAACACCTACACAAGAACAACAAAGCCCTGCCCCACAACGGGCGTTCTCGGCGACGTTGACCTTAGCACGGCTGTTACCGTTTCCGATGCAAGACTTGCGCTTCTCTTCGCTCTTGAAATTGAAACTCCCACAGATGAGCAGGTAATTCTCGGCGATATTGACGAGGACGGCAAGATTTCAACAAGCGATGCAAGAGCTATTCTTTGCATGGCTCTCGGCATTGAAGTTCCCGACTGATTGCCGAAAAACCGCTGAAATAAAAATCCGCCGTATCCGTTTATCGGATGCGGCGGTAATTTTTTTGCGCTTTTTATAGTTGCTATAGAGAGGTTACAGCTCAATAAAAGTGTCGCAAAGCGCGTTTGCGTCATCTTTTGAATGTGTAATTAAAATAAGCGTTTTTTCTGCGGTTTCTTCTTTAATGAGTTTTATAAGACGGTCTTTTTGCGCTTCGTCCTGCCCCGTGAACGGCTCATCTAAAATAAGTGCTGTGAAGCTTTTAAAGCTGAGCGCCCTTGCAAGCGCGGCGCGGCGCTTCATTCCTCCGCTTAAAGACGCGGGGTAAGAGTTGTATTCGCTTTCAAGCCCGACTTTTTTTAAATATTCTTTTGCGGAAGCTTCGTCAGTGCCGACAAATTTAAGGTTTTGAAGAATGGTCTTAGAGGGCAGCAATCTGTCCTCCTGAAAAAGAGCCGAAAAGACTTCACCGTCTGTTTCAACAGCGCCGCTGTCGGGCTTTAAAAGCCCCATAAGTATTTTAACAAGAGTGGTTTTCCCTCTGCCGGAGTCACCGAGCACGGCAACGTGGGAGCCTTTTTTTATTTCAAGCGAAAAATTTTCAAAAACACGTTTTTCGCCGAAATTTTTTGAAATGTTTTCAAGCTTCATCTTTAGCCCCCCGTTTATCTTTTATAAGCTTCAAAAGAAGCTTTTCTATCAGCACGCTTACAATTATTACTACCGCCGTCCACGCAAAAAGCTCCGGCGTTTCAAGGTATACTTTGGCAGAGTATATGCCGCCGCCTATTGAGTTTTTCGGACTGCAAATAACTTCGGCGGCAACGCCCGCTTTCCAGGCAAGACCCAAAGCCGTTGCGGCAGAAGCGCGCACCGTAGAAAATGCCGACGGAATGTATATCCCGAAAAGCTTTTTTGAGGGCGATACTTTAAAAAGCCGAGCCATTTCAAGAAGCTCTTTGTCGGCGGATGAAAACGCAGTGAACGTACTGCTCCATATTATCGGCAGAACTATCAGCATAGATGTAATTGCAGCGACCGTTCCGTTTGAAAACCAAACAAAAAGAAGAACGATAAACGACGCGACGGGCGTTGATTTGATTATGCCCGCAATCGGCGCGAGCAGAGCGTTTAAAAGCTTTGAATAAAATGTCAGACCGCCCAAAAGAAGCCCCAAAAGAAGCCCTGAAACATAGCCTGCCGAAATTCGCAGCACGGTGAAGGCCACCGAAAGGTAAAATTCTTTTTTTGATGCAAGCGATAAAAGCGCCCTTAAAACCGAAAGGGGAGTCGGCAAAAGTATTTGAGAAGCGACAAGAACAGCGGTGAGTTGCCACACCGCTGCCCAAAAAAGAATTATAAAGCAGGTTTTTAAAAGCTTTTTAATCTTCATTTTCCGATATAATAAAAGCTGTCCTCGGGGAGCGCGCCGCCGACTGCGGAAGCGTCAAAATCATAAATGATTGAGAGGAACTGCGAAGCGTCTTTTTTCATATCTTCGCCCGTTATCAGTACGATGTTGCAGTTGGGAAGCGCCTTTTTTGCAACTGCGGCTTTTGCAATATCGTATTTTTCAATAAGCGCCGCCGCGCCTTCTACATCCGAATTTACAAAATCAACCGAAGTTTTGTAATCTTTAAGGAAGTTTTCAACTGCTTCGGGATTTTCTTTAAGGAAGTCCGTTCTTACGGCAACACAGCCCATGGTAAGCTCTGCGTTTGCAACCTTTTTCCATTCCTCGGTTAAATTAAGCTTCACTTTAAAGTCGGAGCTTTGAAGAAGAGTTGAAGTAACAAACGGCTCGGGGAGCATAACTATGTCATATTTGCCCGAAATAGCCTGCGAAGCGGCTTCGGCGTGCTCTGCGGCATATTCAACGGTTACGTCGGTGCCGACTTTAAGACCGTTCTTTTCAAGAATAAAGTTAAGAACATATTCTGCGGTACTGCTTTTGCCCGAAGCAAGAATTGTTTTGCCTTTGAGGTCCGCGACGCTTGAAACAGAGTCGCCCTTTTCAAGGATATAAAGAACGCCGAGTGTGTTAATTGCGATAAGCGTAACGTTGCCTTTTGTTTTGTTATAAAGCGCCGAAGCGGCGTTTGTGGGTATCGAGGCAATGTCAAGCTCCTTTGAAACAAGCTTGCCCGTTATCTGGTCGGGAGCGGTTGCAACGGTGAAGTTGTAGTTGTTCAAAGCTTCGTTGTTTTCGTTCATTTCCATAAGCTTTGCCGCGCCCATGCCCGTGGGGCCTTTTAAGACGGCAATGTTTACGTCCTTCTTTACTGCGGGCGCAGTGCTTTCTGTGGGTAATGCGGTTGTGTCATCGCCCGCGTTCCCCGAGCATGCGGCAAAAGTGCCGACAACAAGAAGCGCTGCGAGCAATAAGCATAAAAATTTTTTCATAATTTTTCCTCCCTTAATATTGTAAAGGTTTTTCCTTCCTTTTTAATGAATCCGTTTTTTGAAAGCTCCTCAAGCTCGCGGTAAATTGTCGTCCTGCCTATTCCGAGAAGCTTTGAAAGCTCCGACATATTGTATTCGGGCGTTACTTTACCGTTTTCGCCGTGCTTAGAGTATTCTTCAAGAAGATACGAATACAGCTTATATGAGCCGCCGCGCGACGAAAGCGTTTCTATTTTTTTGTTCAGAAAATGTATTTTCTGCGAAAGCAGGCAAATATAGTTTTCAACAAGCTTGGGCTCTTTTTTAAAAGCAGCTTTAAGCGCGTCTTTTGCAATAAACGCGACAGCCGTTTGCGAAGCGGCTGTTATCGCCGTCGGGTAAACGTCTTTTTCATAAAAAATTGCCGCCATACCGAAAGTGCCGCCTGCTTCAAGCGTGCTCATAATAACGGTTTTTTCGGGGCTTCTTTTTTCGACAACGGCGTCGCCCTTTAAGATTATTCCCAAAGAGCGTGAAAAATCGTTTTCGGTAAAAACTGCGTCGCCCTTTTTAAGAGTTTTTACGGTTACTGTGCCGTCGGGGAAAAGCTCGCCGAGCTCATGTTTATCTATTCCCGAAAAAAGCGGCGAAAGCATTAAAGCGCATTTTTGCGATTCGGTCAAAAAACCACCCCATAAGTGTTCCGTTCGGAACATAATATACAGAATTCGGGGCTTTATGTCAAGCGGTTTCCCAAAAACGGAACACAATATTTTTTATTTGTTACAATTGCAAAAAAAGATGCGCTGTGATATACTCTTTTTATTGAATAATGGGGTGATGTTTATGCAAGAAAAGCTTACAAAAAAGGAAAATGCGCTTCAGGCAATAAAATTTGTTCTGTTTTCGGCGTCCGCAGGAATAATTCAGGCGGTGTCTTTTACACTGCTCGACCTTCTTTTTAAGAACGTTGAAACAGAAAGTGAAATTATGCAGCAGCTTTTCCGCTCGGAATACGGCGTGCAGTATCTTGTTGCGCTTATTCTTTCCGTTTTGTGGAATTTCACGTTCAACAGAAAATTCACTTTCAAATCGGCAACCAACATTCCTAAAGCCATGCTCAAGGTGTTCGGCTATTACTGCGTGTTTACGCCGCTTTCAACGTGGCTCGGGTCGCTTGCAACCGCGCATTTCAATTTGGGCGAGAGACTTGGAAAATACATAGTCCTTGCAGTTACCATGATTACAAATATGGTCACCGAGTTCCTTTTCTGCAGGTTTGTTGTGTATAGGGATTCTATAAACACAGCGGAAAGTGCAAAAAAATGAGTAATACCGAAATTAAAGAAAAATGCCCGCACTCAAAAAAGTGCGGCGGCTGTCAGCTTTGGAACTTAAGCTATGAAGAACAGCTTAAATACAAACAGGCAAAGGTGCGGCGGCTTTTGTCGTGCTTTCACGCCGTTTCGCCGATAATCGGAATGAAAGAGCCGTTTCATTACAGAAACAAGGTTCAGGCGGCGTTCGGCAGAACGCGGCGCGGCGAAATTATTTCGGGAATTTATCAGTCGAGCACGCACAAAATAGTTAAAACCGACTTCTGCCTTATCGAAAACAAAAAGGCGGACGAAATAATAAATACCGTAAGGGCGCTTGTAAAAAGCTTTAACCTTACCGTGTACGACGAAAACACGAAAAAAGGCTTTTTAAGGCACGTTCTTGTAAAATACGGCTTTAACACAGGCGAAATTATGGTGGTTCTTGTAACGGGAACGCCGATTTTTCCATCAAAAAACGCCTTTTTGGCAGAGCTTTTGAAAAAGCACCCGGATATTACAACCGTGGTGCAGAATATCAACAACAAATTTACAAGTATGGTTTTGGGCGAGCGCGAAACGGTGCTTTACGGCAAGGGCTATATTGAGGATATTCTGTGCGGCTGCCGTTTCAGAATTTCGGCGGCTTCGTTTTATCAGATTAACCCCGTGCAGACCGAGGTTTTGTATTCTGCCGCGCTTAAATTTGCAGACCTTAAAAGCACCGACGCCGTGATTGACGCCTATTGCGGAATAGGCACGATAGGGCTTTGCGCGTCAAAGCATGCAAAAACCGTTGTCGGGTGCGAAATAAACCCCGACGCTGTGCGCGACGCGAAGGTCAACGCGCGTCTTAATTCTGCCGAAAATGCGGAATTTATATGCTGCGACGCAGGCGATTTTATGGCTGAAATGAAAGATTGCGGCGAAAAATTCGACGTTGTTTTTTTGGACCCGCCGCGCGCGGGCAGTGACAGAAAATTTTTGTCGTCGTTAGTCCACGCTTCGCCCGAAAGAGTTGTTTATATATCCTGCAACCCCGAAACACAGCGGCGCGACCTTTTCTTTCTTACAAAAAACGGCTACAGCGTAAAGAAAATTCAGCCTGTCGATATGTTCCCGTATACAAATCATGTTGAGTGCGTAGTTTTGTTGACTAAAGCGAAAACCAAAAACGGTTAGGCTCTCTTATGCCTATGCCTAAACAGATTAAAAAAAGGAGGCAATTCATTTGAAAAATAAAAAAAATGAAATAACCGTTCGTTCAAGTGCTGCGGAATACCTTACCTATGTTGCCTCTGCGGGAAATCAGGCGGACAGCATTGAAATGCGTTATGAGGACGAAAATATATGGCTTACGCAAAAAATGATGGCTACACTGTATGATGTTTCTGTACCTGCAATCAACCAACATCTGAAAAGAATTTTTGATGATGGCGAATTAGTCGAGAATTCAGTTGTTAAGAAATACTTAATAACTGCCGCCGACGGGAAGAATTATCAAACAAATCATTATAATCTTCAGGCTATTATTGCTGTTGGATTTAAGGTGAATAACGAACGTGCAGTGCAGTTTTGCAAAGCAAAATCGGAAAAAGAATAACACTGAGGTTTTAAAGGAGGAAAAGAACGTGTGTAAAATCGCAATTTGCGACGACTGTGAAGCCGACAGAATATATATATCCGCCGAGGTTTCAAAATGGGCAAAGGCTTCGCACAAAAATGTAAATATCCGCACGTTTTCTTCAGCCGAAAGCTTTTTGTTTTGCTATTCAGCCGAAAAGGATTTTGACATTTTGCTTCTTGATGTTGAAATGGGCGATATGGACGGCGTAACGCTTGCAAAAACCCTCAGAAAAGAAAACGACAGCGTTCAGATTGTGTTTATAACGGGCTATTCCGACTATATTTCGGAAGGGTACGATGTTGCGGCGCTTCACTATCTTATGAAGCCCATTAAAGAAGAAAAGCTTTTTTCCGTTCTTGACAGAGCTTTAAAAAAACTTTCCGATAACGAAAAAACAATAACCCTTGAAACGGGCGGCGAGACCGTGCGCGTGCCGCTTTACAAAATCAGATACGTCGATGTTTTCGGCAATTATGTAACGGTTCACGCCGATAAAGACGTTACCGTCAAAATGACGCTCGGCGCTATGGAAAAAGAGCTTGACGGGAGATTTTTCAGGGTCGGACGAAGCGCCGTTGTCAATCTTTCGCAGATAAGCCGTGTTTCAAAAACAGAAATAAAGCTTTCGGACGGCACTTCGGTTTTTCTTCCGAGGGGCGCTTATGAAAGCGTTAACAGGGCAATAATCGGCAGAGGTATTGAAAAATGAAGCATTTTTTTAAAAGAGCCGACAAAAAAATCGACTCGTATCAGCGTGAGCTTATAGAGACGCATTACCGCGAGGTTGACAATATGTACAGGCAGATTCGCGGTTGGCGCCACGACTATAAAAACCATATTCAGGTTATGAAGGCATACGCTTCGCAGGGCGACTTAGAGTCGCTTAAGCGTTACCTTGATTTGCTTGATAACGACCTTGCAACGGTTGACACGGTTATTAAAACGGGCAACCCCATGACCGACGCAATTTTAAATTCAAAAATTTCGCTCGCAAAGTCAAAGGGGATAAAAGTCGAAGCCGACGCACACATACCGCTTCGCCTTGAAACCTCTGAAATTGACCTTTGCTGTATTGTGGGCAATCTTTTCGATAACGCTATAGAAGCCGTTGAAAACCTGCCGCAGGAAAAGCGCGTTATTCGCATATATATGGATATGATAAATACCCAGCTTTATATTTCATTTACCAATTTCACCGCGGGAAAAAAGCTTGAAAAAAGCGGAAATATTTTTAAAAGCACAAAAGGCGATGGTCACGGATTCGGGCTTGTCAGAATAGACGCAATAGTCGAAAGGCTGGGCGGCTATCTCAGCCGAAACAGCGAGGACGGGGCTTTTACCACCGAGGTGCTTTTGCCGCAGGTTTGATAAATCGGCATTTTTGCGTTTCGTCACCGAAAAAAGACGTTTCGTCCCCGAATTTGCACGGGGACGTTTTTTTGTGTTAATCTTAAAGCATAAGAGAGTCGCAATTGACTGTATTGTACCTGAAAAAGAAGAAAGGGGCTTTAAAATGAAAAGCACAAAAACGGCAAAAGAAAAAAAGCCAAAGCCCAAATATAACGCAGCGCAAAACACTTGGTTTATGCTAAAGCTTGCGTGGACCTCGGGCGAAAAAAAGGTAATATTTTTAAGTCTCGGCGTTGCGCTTTCGGCAGTGGCAACAAATCTTGTTGAGCTTTTTATATCGCCCATGATTCTTTCCGTGCTTGAAGCTCACGGCACGCTGTCACGGCTTTTGATTACAATTGCCGTCTTTGCGGGGGCGCTGGCGCTTTGCTATGCGGTTTCGGGCTATTTAAACGAGAACACTATTTACGGCCGAATCACCGTGCGCGCCGAAATTGTTAATATGCTCAACAGAAAAGCGGCAACAACGTCTTATCCCAACATGTTTGACGACGGCTTTCTAAAACTGCTGTCAAAATCGAGTATGTGCGTTGAGGGTAACAGCGAAGCGACCGAGGCTATATGGACTACGCTTACAACACTTCTTCAAAATGTTGTGGGATTTTTAATATACATTGTGCTTCTTTCGTCGGTACAGCCCGTTTTGGTGCTTATAATAGGCGGCACAACGCTCGTAAGCTTTTTTGTCGGCAACTATGTTAACGGCTACGGCTACCGCCACCGCGATGAGGACGCCGAATATCAAAAGCAAATCGGCTACATTATCGAAAAATCAAAAAGCCTTGAGGCCGCAAAGGATATTAAAATTTTCGGAATGCGCCCGTGGATTTCGGAGCTTTATAAAAAAGGCTGCGCGTCTTTTGCCGCATTTCATAAAAAAGCCCAAACCATATACCTTATTGCGGGCGTTGTCGATGTTTTGCTTACATTTTTGCGAAACGCCGCGGCGTATGCTTATCTTTTAACGCTTTTTATGAAAAACGGACTTTCGGTTTCGGAGTTTCTTTTATATTTCAGCGCGGTCGAGGGCTTTGCTTCGTGGGTCACGGGCATTCTTAATACGCTAAGCACGCTTCACAAGCAGTCGCTTGATATTTCTACCGTGCGCGAGTGCGTGGATTTTAAAGAGCCTTTTAAATTTGAAGACGGAGAACCTTTAAAAATCGAAAAGGATAAGGCGTATGAAATAACGCTTAAAAACGTTTCGCTTTTATATGACGGCGCAAAAGATTTTACGTTAAAAAATATAAATCTTACGCTTAAAAGCGGTGAAAAGCTTGCCGTTGTCGGTCTTAACGGCGCGGGAAAAAGCACGCTTGTTAAGCTTATCTGCGGCTTTCTTGACCCGACTAAGGGCGAAGTGCTTCTTAACGGAAAAGACATAAGAGAATATAACCGCGCCGATTATTACAGACTGTTTTCTGCGGTGTTTCAGGATTTTTCGCTTATTGCGGGCACTGTAGAAACAAACGTAGCCCAAAAAGAAGAGGGCGCAAATGAAGCGCGCGTTAAAGAGTGCATTCGTTTAGCGGGGCTTGAAGAAAAAATCGCCTCTTTAAAGGACGGAATTAAAACGTATGTAAACCGCAAGGTTTACGACGACGCGGCAGAGCTTTCGGGCGGCGAAACACAGCGGCTTATGCTTGCAAGAGCGCTTTATAAAAACGCGCCCGTCGTTGTGCTCGACGAGCCCACGGCGGCGCTTGACCCGATAGCCGAATCGGAGCTTTATTTAAAATACAACGAAATGACAAAAGGCAAGTCGTCCGTTTACATTTCGCACAGGCTTGCAAGCACGCGCTTTTGCGACCGCATTATTCTTATTGACGGCGGCGTTATAAAAGAAGAGGGCACGCACGAAGAGCTTTTGGCTTTAGGCGGAAAATACGCCGAGCTTTTTGAAATTCAAAGCAAATATTACAGGGAAGGAGACGGCGAAAATGAAAAATTATAAAAAAACCTCGTGGCGCGAAGCGGCAAGGCTTAATAACAGAGCGATAAAACTGATTTTTAAAGAATATCCGCAGTTTGTTTTGTCGCGGTTTTTCTCAATTGCCGCAAAGTCTCTTTCGCCTTATGTCGGAATATATATTTCGGCTCTTCTTATAAACGAGCTCACGGGTGCAAAAAACCCCGAAAAAATAAAGCTCTATGTTTTTGCGGCGCTTTTTTCGGCTGCTGTTCTTTCACTTTTAATTGCACTTTTAAACAGGTGGAAAGAAACGCAAAACGCCTGCGATTATTATAATTACGAGGGAATTATAATAAGAAAAATTCTTGATATGGATTATGAAATATGCGACGACACAAAAACCTCGGACCTTATTAATACTGTAAGAGAAAATATGAACGGCGGCGGTTGGGGTTTTTACAGGGTAATGATGCAGCTTGACGAGCTGTATGAATCCGTTTTTACCTGCTTCGGCGGAATTGCTCTTACGGTTTCGCTTTTTATAAAAAAAGTGCCCGAAGGGCAGGGTGCGCTTGAAGTGCTCAACAAACCGTTTTCGGCTGTGCTAATAGTTGTTTTGATGATTGCCGTGTGCATTGCGGCCCCCGCTTTAGAGGGTAAAGGTCAAAGCTATTATGCAAAATATGCCGATATGCACAACCTCGGAAACCGTCTTTTCGGATTTTTCGGCTGGCTCGGCCACAAAAAAGAGATTGCTTCCGATGTCAGAATTTACAGGCAGGACATAATATGCGAGAGCCATAACCACTCAAAGACCGATACCTTTGCGTCGGGCGGGCTTTTTGCCCGCTTGGCACGCGGACCAATCGGCTTGTGCAGTGCCGCAGGAAGCGCCGTTTCGGTTGTCTTTACGTTCATTATTTACGCCTTTGTGTGCTTAAAGGCGTGGGCGGGCGCTTTCGGCCTCGGTGCCGTGACGCAGTATGTAGCTTCTGTAACAAAAACGGCAAGCGGCGTGTCGGGGCTTGTAAGGGCTGTCGGCGGTATGAAAAACAACGCTCCGTTTTTGGCGCTCATATTTGAGCTTCTTGACATTCAAAACAAAATGTACCGCGGCACGCTCACCGTTGAAAAGCGCCGCGACAGAAAATATCAAATAGAATTTAAAGATGTTTCCTTTAAATATCCGGGCAGTGAAACCTATGCCTTAAAGCACATCAATATGAAGTTTGAAATAGGCAAACGCCTTGCCGTTGTCGGAATGAACGGAAGCGGCAAAAGCACGTTTATTAAGCTTTTGTGCCGCCTTTATGACCCGACCGAGGGCGAAATACTTTTAAACGGTATAGACATCAGAAAATACGACTACAAAGAATATATGAATATTTTTTCTGTCGTGTTTCAGGATTTTAACCTTTTTGCATTAAAGCTCGGCGAAAACGTCGCGGCAAAAAGCGATTATGACAAAAAGGCGGTAGAAGAGGCGCTCACTAAAGCGGGATTCCTCGAAAGATTAAATGATTTGCCCGAAGGTGTTGAAACTTATCTTTATAAGGATTATAATAAGGACGGTGTGAACGTCTCAGGCGGTGAAGCGCAAAAAATCGCTATTGCCCGCGCACTTTATAAAGACGCGCCGTTTTTGATTCTTGACGAACCCACGGCGGCGCTTGACCCTGTTGCCGAA
Source organism: Ruminococcaceae bacterium UBA6364 (assembly GCA_002440045.1). GTDB lineage: Bacteria > Bacillota > Clostridia > Oscillospirales > Acutalibacteraceae > DTU089. The sequence continues at coordinate 23,485 of DJRI01000017.1, forward strand.
GCGCAGATATATTCAAAGCTCAACGATATTGTGGGCGATAAAACGGCGATATATATAAGCCACCGTCTTTCGTCCTGCAAGTTCTGCGACGAAATTCTCGTTTTTGCGGGCGGCACGGTTATACAACAGGGTACGCACAATTCACTTGTTTCTGAAACAAACGGAAAATACTATGAGCTTTGGCATGCTCAGGCGCAGTATTATACCTGATAAATTAAGCGGTCGCACATTTTCGGAGGAAATATGAAAAATAATTCAAAAAAGAAAAAATTAAGCGGTACCGTAATTACGGCGGCAATAATAATTGTATTAATCGCAGTCGTGTTTATAAGCGGCATTCGCCCGTGCGTGGTGCTTTCAGGCTCAATGGAGCCCGCCATACCGACGTGGAGCCTTTGCTTTGTTGACACAAGGGTTTCTTATGATGACATAGTTTTGGGCGACGTTGTTGTGTATGACAGGCGCGCCGACGACCGCCGAATAATTCACAGGGTTGTAAAAATTGAGGACGAAGGCATAACGACAAAGGGCGACGCAAACCTTATTACCGACGGCGTCAGCGTCGGGCGCGACAACCTCTACGGCAAGGAGCTTTTTCATATTCCGTATATCGGCTATATCTGCCGCTTTGCAAAAAATCCGTTTGTGCTTATTGCTCTTGCGGTGATAATCGTACTTTTGAATGTAACAGACCTTAAAGGCAAAAAGAAAAAGAAGCAGGATTCTGAAATTTCTTCGGAAGCCGAAGCCGCCGCATTAAATGAACCGACTCCCGAAAACGAAAATACACGGCAAGAGGAAAAGACAGAATAAAACATAGGCATAAGAGAGTCGAAACGACACGCCCTAAAAGCTTTATTTTCCGCATCCTCAGGCGTTTTTCTCCTTGCAATACGGGCAGTATTGACGCGTCGAAGAAACACCCGACTTTTGGGAAACTAAAGCTTCCCCAGTGCTTCGCAGTTTTAAAATGTCATATTTTTGT
>DJRI01000066.1:0-2712 GCA_002440045.1 Ruminococcaceae bacterium UBA6364
ATCATTTTAACACATACAAAAATAGGACGGTGCACACTTATGAAAAACTGTATAATACTCACTTCGCTCGCTTTTCTTATTCTGACGGCTCTGCCGCTGGGGCTTTTAAGAGCCGCGCCAAAAGAAACCTCGGACGAGTCTTTGGCGGCAGAAGAGACCCTTGAGAGCGCAAAAAACGATGAAGCCGCAATAAACGTGTTTTTAAGCGGCGACAAAAAGACCGTAAGCCTTTCTTTATTTGAATACACCTGCGGAAGCGTTGCCGCCGAAATGCCGATAACGTATGAAGACGAAGCGCTTAAAGCGCAGGCCGTGGCGTGCATAACAAACGCGCTTCGCCTTAAAGATACGGGCGGATTTGACGTTGACGGAGCGGATATTTCGGACGACACAAGCACCCACCAGGGCTATATGAGCCTCAATGAGCGCAAAGAAAAGTGGGGCGACTCTTTTGAAAAATACGAAGAAAAGCTTGAAAAAGCGGTAAAAGCGGTCGAAGGAAAAGCGCTTTATTATGACGGAAAGCTTTGTATTGCTGCCTTTTGCGCCATTTCGACAGGCACTACCGAAACCGCCGAAAACGTGTGGGGCAGCGCCGTGCCGTATCTTGTAAGCGTAAAAAGCAGCGGCGACGCTCTTTCGCCGTCATACAGCGTTACTGCACAGTATTCGCTTTCGCAGACAAAAGAATGCTTAGAAAAGCTCGGCTTAAAAACCGACGGTTTAAATGACCTTTCGGACATTTTTTCCGATATTAAAAAATCCTCCGCCGGAACCGTTCTTAATATAAAAGCGGGCGAAAAAGAGTTTACGGGCGAAGACCTTAGAGAAGCGTTCTCGCTTAAAAGCGCCGCTTTTGACGTGAAATGCTCAAACGACAGCGTAACCTTTACAACCTACGGCTACGGTCACGGCGTGGGAATGAGCCAATACGGGGCTGACAGTATGGCAAAACGCGGCTTTGATTACGAAGAAATTCTAAAGCACTATTATAAAGGCGCCGCAGTTAAAGAGATAAAATAAATTTTAACAAAAGACCGTTGCCGCAATACTTTAATATTGTGTATCTGCACCATTGAAAAACGGCGTTTCAAGTGATAATATTACTTTGCAATAAAATAGGTATAAAAAGAGGCAGATACGAATGAAGCTTTTAATTATTGTTCTTAACAAGACCGAGTGTCTTGAAGAGCTTCTTGAAGAGTTCGGCAAAAACGAAATTTCGGGCGCTACCATAATCGACAGCAAAGGTATGATTCAGGAATTAAGCGACCGCGAAGAGTTTGATTTCAGCTTTCTCGGCTCTTTAAGAAATCTTTTAAACCCCTCGCACAAAGAAAACAAAACAATTTTTATGGTGACCGATGAAAGTAATATCGACACGATATACAAAATCACCGACAAAGTAACGGGCGGTCTTTCGCGCCCCGACACAGGTATTTTGTTCACTCTCCCGATTGACCGTCTGGAGGGACTTTCACACTGATGTTCGGCGAACTTAACTTAAATTTAAACACATTTATAAACCTTGCCGTAATGATTTTTTTCGGCATGGCAATGGGCAGGCTCGTTAAAAAAATCAAGCTTCCGAATGTTACGGGCTATCTTCTTGCGGGTCTTATTCTCGGGCCGAGCGTTCTCGGCATTTTAAGCGAGGGCTTTATTGACGAAATCGAAATAATTTCGGACACAGCCCTTGGATTTATCGCCTTTTCAATCGGCAACGAGTTTAAAATAAGCTACTTTAAACGGGTGGGCGCAACGCCGATTGTCATTGCGTGCCTTGAGTCGTTTTTTGCGGTTGTGTTCGTTGTTTTGGCGCTTCTTGCGGCGGGCTTCGGAATTACGTTTTCGCTTGTGCTCGGCTCAATAGCCGCGGCAACCGCCCCCGCAGCCACAATAATGGTTATTAAGCAATACAAGGCAAAAGGCAAGCTCACCGAAACGCTTCTTTCGGTCGTCGCAATAGACGACGCCACGGCGCTTATTATGTATTCGCTTTCAATCGCGATAGCTTCTGCAATAGCTGGCAAGGGCACGTCTTTTAAAGACACGGTTTTGCCGCCCGTTATAGAGATAGGCGGCGCGCTTTTGGTCGGCGCGCTTCTCGGATTTATATTCCTGCTGCCGCTTAAATTCTTCAAAAAAGACGGCAACCGCCTTTCGCTTATAATCGCCTTCATTTTTATGGGCTTGGGTCTTTCAAAGCTTTGCGGATTTTCGTCGCTTTTGCTTTGTATGTCTTTGGGCGCGGTCGTTGCAAACTTTTCGCCCGACGTCAACAAGCTTATGGACCTTTCGGATAAAATCACACCGCCCGTATTTATGCTGTTCTTTATAGCTTCGGGCGCCGACCTCAAGCTTTCCGTCCTGCCGTCTGTCGGCGTTGCGGGAATAATTTACATAATCTTCCGCGTTCTCGGCAAGATGTTCGGCTCGACCGTGGGCGCAGTGCTTATGAAAGCCGATAAGAGCATTAAAAAATATCTCGGACCTGCGCTTATTCCGCAAGCGGGCGTTGCAATCGGTCTTTCGCTTGCCGCGGCAAGCGTTTTGCCCGAGCACGCAAAAGAAATCCGCGCAATCATTCTTTGCGGAACGCTTATTTATGAGCTTATAGGCCCCGCAGTATCAAAGGCTTGTCTAAAAAAAGCAGGCGACATAAAAGCAGAACAATAAAAAAGGGGCAATAAAAAAGTCCAGACCGCAAAA
>DJRI01000066.1:2868-7930 GCA_002440045.1 Ruminococcaceae bacterium UBA6364
CAAGCCCCTTTTCCATATAAAACTTGGAGGCTGTAAAAAGTTTTTTACAGCCCCTTTTTCTTATTGCTTTTTGTTAGTTTATTCTATTATATATTCCTTGCACTCTTCAAGCATACGAACGTCTGCGGTAACGTCAAGAAGCAGCCCTTGTGCCGTATATTCTTCCGAATGAACAACGCCGTCTTTTCTTAACTGCGACGCGAGTGCGCCTTTGTTAAACGGCAAAAGAAGCTTTACGCGCTTTCTTGTCGGCGGAAGAAGCTTTTGGGTCATTAAAAGAAGCTCCGAAAGTCCGTCGCCGTTTTTCGCCGATATTCTTACGGTGTTGCCCAAAAGCGGAATAGTCGCGTCGTCGCCCGAAACGTCGCATTTATTAAGGGCGGTTATTATGGGCTTTCCCGTGCAGCCGAGCTCTTCCAAAAGAGCTTCGGTAACTTTAAAATGCTCCGAGCATTCGGGGCTTGAAGCGTCGCATACGTCTATTATAACGTCGGCGTCAACCGCTTCGTCAAGGGTGGATTTAAACGCTTCGACAAGCTTGTGCGGAAGCCTTCTTATAAATCCGACCGTATCTATTAAAATTACCGTTCTGCCGTCGGGCAGTGTAAGAGCGCGCGCCGTTGGGTCAAGCGTTGCAAACAGCTTGTTTTCGGCAAGCACACCCGCGTTTGTAAGCGCGTTCATAAGCGTCGATTTGCCCGCGTTTGTGTAGCCGACAAGAGCAACCGTCACGGCGCCGTCTTTTTTGCGGCGCTCTCTGTAGCGTGCGCGGCGCGCTTCAAGCTCTTTTAACTCCGCTTCAAGCGATGAAATTCTGCGCCTTATGTGGCGCCTGTCGGTTTCAAGCTTTGTTTCGCCTGGGCCGCGCGTACCTATGCCGCCGCCGAGCCTTGACATTGAAACGCCCTTGCCGCCGAGCCGCGGCAAAAGATATTTGAGCTGAGCCAATTCCACCTGAAGCTTGCCTTCGCCCGAGAGGGCACGCATTGCAAAAATATCAAGTATGAGCGTTGTGCGGTCGATAACGCGCACGTCGGTTTCATTTTCGATATTGCGCTGCTGCGACGGCGAAAGCTCGCCGTCGGCAATTATAACGTCAACCTCGTTACTGCGGCAAAAATCGCAAAGCTCTTTTAATTTGCCGCTTCCGATATACGTTGCGCCGTCGGGTGCTTCGCGCTTTTGCACTATTTCGCAAACAACCTCGGCGCCTGCCGTTTTCGCAAGCTCCGAAAGCTCAACAAGAGAGCTTTCGGCGTCATATTCGCCTGTGTCTGCGCAAATAAGCACAGCCTTTTCGGCGCTTTCTTTATTTTCAAACAAAATATAATCCTCCGAAATAACGGGAGCCGTAAAAATTCAATTTTTTACAGCTCCCCGTTTTTATTGTTATTCTTTTATTTATGCTTTTTGTGCTTTGACGGCGTGCCGTAATAAGACGACGAGCCGTAATAAGAACCGTAATATCCGCTGCCGTAGCCGTAGCCCGAGCCTTTGCCTGAGCCTGACGAAAGAAGTCCGATTTCGGCATAGTTATAAATAACGCCGAGTATTTCAGCCTTTGTTGTCATAAGGTCGCTCAACGCGTATTCAACCTGTGAAAGCGAAACCTTGTTTTCGGCAGTTACGAAAATTATCGAATCGGTATAGTTTGAAACTATCGCCGCGTCGGCAACAACGCCTGCGGGCGGGCAGTCAACTATAACATAGTCAAAGCTCTTGCGCGCTTCGCTGATTATGGATTCCATCTTTCTCGAAGCGAGAACCTCTGACGGGTCGTTCACGGGAACAGCCGAAATAAGAAGATAAAGGTTGTATTTTTCAACATATTTTACCGCTTCTTCAAACGACTTGCTGCCGCTTACGATGTCATAAACGCCCATATCGTCGTCATCAAGCGAAATGCCGAGAGTTTTATAAACGGCGGGCTTTCTCAAGTCGGCGTCGATAATAAGGACGGATTTGCCCGATTTTGCGAGTGAAAGCGCAATGTTTGAAGCACAGGTTGTTTTGCCCTCGCTTTCGGTGGAGCTTGTAACGGCAAATACCGAATAACCCTTTTTGAGCTTGACGTTTTCTATTTTTGTTCTTATAAGCTTAAACGTTTCGATAAACGGAAGCCCGACGTTTTTGTCGGTAATAAGAAGTCGTTTTCTTTCGTTCTTTTTGCTTTTGATTTTTGCAACCGAAGCGATTATATTGACGTTGAAGTTCTTTTTAATATCCTCGCTTGTAAGCACGGTGTTTTTAAGCATAACCGAAACGAACAAAAGAAGCACCGCAAGACCCGCGCCGATTATAAGACCGGCGGCGGTGTAAAGAAGCGTTGACGAGTCGCCCTGAAGCTCGGGTGCGGTTGCGTTGTCGGCAACGGCGAAGTTTGCCGTCTGGAACGCTTCGTCGGTAATCTTTTTATAAACGCTCTGAATTGAGGTCGAAACGGCATAGGCGAGCTCGGGGTCGGTTGATTTGACCGAAATTTTGAGCATTGTCGAGTCGGTGACGGTTTCAACGCTTATCATAGAGCGAAGCGCTTTTTTGCTGTATTCTACGCCTGTTTTTGCTTTAACCGCGTCCTGAACGGCAAGAATAAAATCGTCGCCCTGCTGAATAAGTATTTTAAAGTTGTTTGCAATAACCGCCGAAGCCTGTGTGTCGCTCGCGGTGACGTAGGTTGCCGGCTCGCCGACGATATTTTTATCCTTATTTGAAATGTTAAGAATAATTCTTGAAATATAGCTGTCCTCATAAGTTACCTTTGCTATGCCGAAGCCCGTGGCGGCAAAAACAAGCATAAGGGCAACTATGACCCACCATTTGCGCGCAAGTATTTTTAAAAGCTTATATATTGAATAGGCGTTTTCTTCCTCTTCATAAGACTTTTTTTCTTCATAAGCCATCTTTATATTTCACCGTTCCTCTTTCCGAATAATATGCAAAAGTCCGCCGCATAAAACCTTTTGCCGCAAAGCTTTCGGCAAATAACCGCGGTCACTTGCATTGTAACACAAAGTAAGGGCATTCGACAATAGTTTTTCGGAATTTTTTTATCATAACCCCATATTATTAAAGAATTTTGTGCGCGAATCAATATCTTCACTGCTTGTTTTTGAAACATTCGCCGCTTCGTTTTTAATTCTGTCGGCAAAAAACAGCGATGAAAAAATTCTTGCGCCCCAAAATGCGGGCAAAAGCACAGGCGCTTTTTCAAGCGTTTTGTAGCGTGACTTCATAGTGTCAAGCGGCGGAAAAAGGCGTGAAAGATAATATTTCCCGGCATTTTTTGAAAGCCCGCGGTTTATTACGCCGTTTACATATTCATTTTTTTCCGTGCCGAAAACTCCGCTTAAAATGATGTAGTCGAGCATCTCTTTTACCGTGTTGTTTTTTTCGCCGAAAGCAAAAAGGTATTCCGAAAGCTCGTCCATTCTTTCACTGAAAAGCGAAAGCCCCGTATTTTTAAGCGCTTCTTTTAAAACAGCCCCGTCGCAAAGCGGCAAAAGCTTTTGTCTTAAATACCAATGGTCGATAACGCTTCTTAACCCCGTGCCCGAAACGGAAAAATGATGCGCCGTGTGCGACAGCACATAGACGTAAAAATCTTCGTTCGTCATTTTCAGCTCTGCGCCGTTTCCCGTTTTTACAAGCCTTTTATAAGCGTCCTTATAATATTCAAATCCCGCGTCGTATTCGTATTTGAGTTCTGTGTGAAGCTCAATATTCATAAGCGGCTTTTTTATGAAAGCAACGTCTTTGCCGTCGCCCTCGGTTTCGGTATATGAAAGCGCGGTCATAACCGCCTTTGCTTCGTCCATCTTTTTTTCATCCGTTAAAACGTCGAGGTCAAGCATAAAGCGCGTGTCGGGCTCGTCGTAAAATTCGGCGATTTTTGTACCCTTTAAAAAGCAATGCTCAATGCCTTTTTCTGAAAACGCCTTTGAGATTTTCTTTGCTTCCGCGTCTTGCGCGGTATATCTCGCGGCGGTTTTATAAAGCGATTTTTTAAACGAAGCCGCAACATCTTCGGGTATTTCTTCGGAAGAAAGCGCACCGAGAGCCGCCGAAGCGCCCACGCGGTGAAGCGCCGAAAGCTTTAAAATATTTTGCCATTCGCCCACCGAAAGTTTTTTTGTAAACTTCTCTTTTCTTACAGCCGCGCGTATTAAAAGCGAAAGATTTTCGCCGGCTTTTAAAACGGCTTCGCTTTGTGCTTTTTGCTGTTCTGCGGCGTTTTCTGCCGCAGGCTGCGCTCTTTTTAAAAGCGTGCTCGCCTTATAGCGCATTCTGCGTTTAAAATAACGTCTGCCGACGTTTTTGCACATCTTTTCAGCGTATTTTTTATATTCCGGCTCAGTTACCGAAAAAGTTTTACCGTCGCGCGTTATTGCCGAAACCACGCCGATTAACTGTTCTTCTTTTATGCCCTTTTCAAGTATAAATTGGTTATCGCCGCACATGGTGTATGTTCCGTTTTCGATTTTTACAATTCTGTGCAGTACAAAAGCGCCGTCTTTACGGCGGTAAAGCGGCAAATCACCGACACTAAGCGAAAGCTTTCCGCCGCAGGGCTGAATTTTTGAAAGCGTTACCGTGTCGCGCCCTTGCACCAACAAAGGAAGCATGCTTGTCCCCGTTATCGGCAGCGTGAAGGTTTTATTCTGTTTTAAAGCTTCCTCAATGAAAGGAAGCAGCTCTGTCATTTTCATTGTTGCCTCTCTGTTGTTAGCCGTTAGCTGTTAGCGCGGCGTTGCCGCGATTGTATTCCGCGCGCGGCGCGGAAAAATAAAAGGAAAAATGCTACGCATTTTTGGCGGGCAGCAGGTTGCCGCCCCTACGGGTATAATAGGAAAGTATGCTTTTAAATTTGAAAATATATTATATGCTTCAATCTGCTTGCAATGTTTTTATTAGAAAAAACTTACTGTTTGCGCGGCAATTTTATTTACGGTTCGTAGGGGCGGCAATCTGCCGCCCGCGTCCGCGAAAGCGGACATCGTGCCGTAAGGCGCGACCTTAAAACGACAGCCTTTTTATATTAAGAGCACGAAAACAGAATATGCCG
>DJRI01000079.1:0-4179 GCA_002440045.1 Ruminococcaceae bacterium UBA6364
AAATGCCTTTTTCTTTGCAAAGTGCAACAAGCTCTTTAGTCTTTTCGATATTTTCTTCTATCGGATAGTGTGAACCGTCAAACATTACGGAAGAAAAGCCCGCTTCGATGCAAGCCTTTGCGCCTTCATATGTGCCGTGGTCAAGATGAAGAGCAACGGGAACCGTAATTTTAAGGTTTTCGAGCATTCCGTTAACCATTCCGACTATTGTTTTGTAGCCGCACATATATTTGCCCGCGCCCTCGGAAACACCGAGAATAACGGGAGAATTCATCTCCTGTGCTGTCTGAAGAATGGATTTTGTCCATTCAAGGTTATTTATGTTGAAATGGCCGACGGCATAGTGACCCTCGTGAGCTTTTTTCAACATTTCCGATGCATTTACCAATGCCATATTTAACACTCCCTGTTAAAAATTCGCTATATAATCCCGTCTTTTGCCGCGCCGCCGAGCGGCACGGTGCGGCGTTTATATATTAATTTATATGTTTTCCTCCGAAAAATCAAGCGTCAGGCTCTTTTTTTCGGGAACGAGCTTTGTGTATTTAACGCCCGCGGCGTCAAACATTCTTTTAGAGGCTTTTGTTGCGGGCGTGTCGGCGTATTTATCCGAAAGATAAATAACCTCTTTTATTCCGCTTTGAATGATTGCCTTTGCGCACTCGTTGCAAGGGAAAAGCGCGACGTAAATTCTGCTGTCCGTAAGATTTCTGCCGCGGCAGTTCAAAATTGCGTTAAGCTCGGCGTGGCAGACGTAAAGATATTTTGTGTCAAAGCTGTCGTCGGCACTGCGCTCCCACGGGAAAACGTCGTCGTCGCACCCCGACGGAAAGCCGTTGTAGCCGACGGAAAGAATGCGGTTTTCGTTATTTACGATGCAGGCGCCCACCTGCGTATTCGGGTCCTTGCTTCTTTTGGCGCACAGAAGGGCGGCGCCCATAAAAAACTCGTCCCACGAAATATAGCCGTCACGCTTAGGCATTTTTTACACCTCTTGTCGCTCTTATTCCGTTATATTTTATCATCAACGCCGCTATATTTCAATAACCATTCCGAAAAAACACCTCATTTCCTCGATTTTTTTACAATTTGAACATATTTTTATATATTTTTCTCAAATTTGGATTTTTCTTTGACGAAATTTAACTTTATTTTCTCTAAAAGAATTATTTATACGCATTAATTTGTTACACTTAACTTAAGGCATAAGAGAGTTGAACCCGATATGGCTCTCTTATGCCCGCAAAATCCCCGCCGATTAAAAGAATTTCAACGCGAAAATTCGGTTATCGGAATTGTTTGGAGTGGATATTGTGGAAAAGAGTTATTTCAAAAGAGTCCTTTCAATGTGCTCAAAGGGCGAGCTTATTTATTGGTGGATTCTTCGTGTTTTGATGATAGGCGGCATAGTCTACCGTCTTGTTAACGTAGACCCCAAGCTCGGCTATTATCAGCCGCTTCAGATGTCGGCAAACCTTGTCGGAATGTTTGCGTTTGAAATTTGCCAGATGTTCCCCAAAAAGACGTATCCGCGTCTTTTCCCGTCGTATTTTCAGAATTTTACCATTATCGGATTTTTCCTTGCGTCGTTCGGCGGTGCGTTCTTAAACTTTTATTATCTCATTCCCGCATACGACAAAATCCTGCACGCATACGGCTGTGTTGAAGCTACCATAATAGGCTACGAGCTTATCACCGCCATGCAGATAAGAGACAAAAAGACCTGCCCCGCAAACATAGCCGCTTTGGCGGCGTTCGGCTTTGCCTTTATTATGGCAAACGGATGGGAGCTTTTTGAGTTTACATATGACCAGTGGTTCGGCGGCGATGCACAGCACTGGAACTATTACAGAGCTCTTGAAGAAGCCGCAGAAAACGGTCAGAAGCTTTTCTGGCTTATCCCGCTTGACAATTTCAGCGAAGAAGAGCGCATACTCCGTTTTGCAATTATGGATACCATGGGCGATATGATTCTTAACGTTATCGGCGCTGTTCCGACATACATTGCTTTAAGAATAAGGCCCTATCACCACATGGGCAAAAACAATGTGAACAAAATGATTGAGGAAGAATTGGCGAAAACTGCCAAAGAAACCGCCAACGTTTAAAAACTCTTGCAAAAAAATATATATTGTATTATAATTTATTCGTAGTTTTATCACATTTTTACAGGAGGCATTTTTATGTCAAAAACAAAAAAGATAATAGCCTTGTTATTGGCTCTTGTCCTTTGCTTTTCTGTAGCGGCGGTTCCCGTATCGGCTGCCTCGCCCGAAACTCTTTCGGCAAGCGACAACGGTGTTGAGAACTTCTTCTATATGGTAATCGACAGACTTATTCAGGTTATTCTTTCCTTCCTTAACCAGCATTGGCCCGGCTACCAGGATAAATGGGACAGCGCCGAGGACTACGTTGCAGAGCACTTTTATAAGGGCGAAGACAGCTTCGATACCGAAGTTAAACCCGACTCTTCATGGAAGCTCGGCTATGCCAGCGACTCCATTATAAAAGACCTCGACGTTATGAACGGCAAGTTCTTCCTTGCAGGTTCTCTTGAGCCCGTTGCAGGCCGCGCCCCCACAGAGGTGCTTGACGACCAGAAGGTCCGCGTTTACGCTTTAAGCGATAACGTAAGCGGCACTGTTGTTCACGCGGTTATCGACGGCTTCGGCCTTTCCCGCGGCAACGTTGAAGAAATCAGAGCACGTCTTGACGAGTTTGCAAAGGCAAACAACATTGTCAGCATCAACGTTTCGGTGCTTCATCAGCACTCCTGCATTGATACTCTCGGCATGAACGTTCCGCTTGCTCCCGCGCTTATTCTCAACACGGGCAACGCCGCAACAGGCGGCAAGATGGAAGAGTTTATGGTTAAAAAGAACCCCGAATTTATGGAGGCTCTTTTCAGCAAAACCGTAAACGCCGTTAAGACCGCTGTTAAAGATATGAGAGACGGCGACCTTTATTTCGGCAACGTTGACGTTAACGAGCTTATTCACGACAAACGTGAGCCTATCGTTTTCGACGGCAACCTTAACAGACTTCGCTTTGTTCCCACCGACGGTTCAAAAGAAACATGGATTGTTCAGGGCGGCATTCACTGCGTAGGTCTTGGCGCAGGCACCGACAAGCTCACTTCAGACTATCCCTATTATATGGAACAGGTCATCAACGAAAAAGCCGGCGCAAACTTTGTATTCATTCAGGGCGCAGAGCTTGCCTTGACCTCAGACTCTTCTGCGCTTAACCTCCCCGAGGATATTTCAAGAGTTGACAAAATGATTGCTTACGGCAAAGCGCTCGGCGAAAAGGTTCTTACAATAAGCAACGACGTTAAGCTTGACCCCGTTCTTAACATCAAACACGAAGAAATCCGTCTTGACGTTGACAACGGTATACTTACCCTTGCCGCAAGAGAAGAAATTCTTGACGCTATCATCGTTAAAAACGGCACCGACAGCTACGGCAACGCAAAGTATCAGATGGTAACCGAAATCGGTTATATGGAGCTTGGCAACAAGGTTGCCGCGCTTCTTACCCCCGGCGAGCTTGACCCCGTTATCCTTCTCGGCGGTGCCACCACACCCGACCAGAGCTGGACGGGCGAGTCTTGGGACTATGCTCCTCTTAAAGATTACTCGGGCTTAGAGTATGTTCTTGTTTTCGGTCTTTGCAACGACCAGGCAGGCTACATTCTTACCGACAACGAGTATCATTCGCTCCTTTGCGAAAATGAAGAGGTTAACATCGTCAGCAGAACCTCCGGCTCAACAATCACACAGAGCTTTATCGACCTTATCGGTTCGGTGAAATAAGCTGTTGTTAGCTGTTAGCCGTTAGCTATTAGCTTTTAGCCATTGTACCCGCTGCGCGGGTGCCGTGGGAACGCTTACGCGTTCCGGCGGGCGGCAGATTGCCGCCCCTACGGAGTAGCCGTTAGCTGTTAGCTGTTAGCCATTAGCTTTTAGCCGACGTAACAGTCAGCTTGCTTTGTCATTTTCACTTTATAACTAAAAGAACCCTGTGAACGGATTTTTTCCGAACACAGGGTTTTGTTGTGTGAATATTTTAATGGTTATATGCTGTTTTCTGTGCTTCCGCTTTTTTGTGTTTTTTACGCAAAAATATATTGACTTTGCGCCAATTTTCCTAGCGTCCTCGTAGGGGCGGCAACCTGCC
>DJRI01000079.1:4222-5790 GCA_002440045.1 Ruminococcaceae bacterium UBA6364
CGCGTTTACGCGGAATATAATCGCGGCGAAGCCGCGTGCTAACGGCTAACAGCTAACGGCTAACAGCTAACGGCTCGCACGGCTTCGCCGCGCGCCGACGGCTAAAAAAGCAGTGAGACTTTTTTCCGAATTTTGCGACTAATAAGTGAAAGGGCAAAAAAATGCCCTTTGAAAGGAGAAAGCCAATGGATAACGGTGCTTGTAGCTACCGCCGTTTTCTCGGCGGCGACGACGAAGGGATTGCCGAAATCGTCGGAGATTACAAAGACGGACTTATTCTTTATTTGAACGGATATGTAAACAATATACACATTGCCGAAGAGCTTGCAGAAGACACTTTTTTCAGGCTGGTAGTCAAAAAACCTAAGTTTTCGGGCAAAAGCACCTTTAAAACATGGCTTTATGCCATCGGGCGAAATGTTGCCGCCGATTATTTGCGGCACAGCTCTAAAAGCGCGGGCATTCCTATTGACGATGCCGAAAAATATCTTGCAGAAGAAGAAAGTCTTGAGCAAAGCTATATTAAGGAAGAGCGTAAACTATCACTGCACAAAGCACTTTCACATCTTCCCGAGGACTATAAAAGCGTTCTTTGGCTCGTTTATTTCGAGGGCTTTTCAAACGCAGAAGCCGCCGTCATATTAAAGAAAAACGACCGTCAGATTAAAAATCTTCTTTATCGGGCAAAGCAATCTCTTAAAGCAACTCTTGAAAAGGATGGTTTTGATTATGAAAACTAACGACGAAATGGTAAAAAGCCTTTTAAACCGCAGAGACGCTTATTTTGACGGTCAAAAGAAAAAAAGAAAAACAGCCGCCCGTCTGGGTGTTTGCGGCGCATCCTTGTGTATTGTCGCGGCGCTTTGTTTAGGTCTTTTTAATAACACGCCAAAGCCAGAGGCAAAAACCGGCCCAACCAGCCCTGCCGTTCAAACATCATCTGACAGCGCGCACAACGACGTTTATAAAAACAAAATTGTGATAAACAATATTGACGCTGTTCCCGGCGGAAGAAAGATGAACATTGCGCTTATTTGGGATGACTTTACAGAGCTTAGCAAAGCAGAACTTATCGACTATTACGGCACAAACATTTTTCCGACCGTGCCCGCCGACCTTAAAGACGAAAACGACCCGCCTTTCGGCATTTACAAAAGAGACGGCGGCAAAGGCGAAACATATTACGACACAACAATTTTGAATTATTCAAATTCCGATTTTTCGCGTTCCGTTAATATTGAAATCGACAAAGGCGGCCTGCCCTCGTCCTGCTATGCGATTTTCGGCGATTTGAGCGAAACCTCCGTAATAAACGGCACCGAAGTTTCTGTCGGCAAAACGGGTGACGGATATTATTACGCACAGTTCACCTGCCGCGGCACGGGCTTTCGCGTGATATGCAACGGCCTTTCGGAAGAAGAAACCGTTTCGGTAATAGCTTCGTTGGTTTGAGCCGTTAGCCATTAGCTGTTAGCCGTTAGCTGTTAGCACGCGGCTTCGCCGCGATTATAACCGCGCAAAGCGCGGTGTATAAAGGAAAAACACTTCGCGTTTTTGGCGGGCGGCAG
>DJRI01000079.1:5833-6226 GCA_002440045.1 Ruminococcaceae bacterium UBA6364
CTACGAAGTGAAAACCAAAAACCGCGTTTTATCATTTTCACATCAAAATAAAATGAACCCTGTGAACGGATATATTTTCCGTTTGCAGGGCTTTATTTATGTCGATATAAAATATCCCCGTGACCGGGTTTTGTCCGAACGCGGGGTTATGTTATGCAAAATTTTGATTCTATATGGTTTTTTCCACGCAAAAACTTTGTGCTTTCCGCGCCGATTTCCCCATATATCCCGTAGGGGCGGCAACCTGCCGCCCGTGGAATCGGCAACGCCGTTTTCCTTGATTTTTCCGCGTTTACGCGGAATATAATCACTTATTACCTCTTACCTTTTACTTCTTACTTCAACCTCTGCCGCCCGCCAAAAACGCGAAGCGTTTTTCCTATATTTTTCCGC
>DJRI01000067.1:0-895 GCA_002440045.1 Ruminococcaceae bacterium UBA6364
AGTAACGGCGAAAAGAGGGCATTTTAAAACCGAATCGGTTCGGTTCTCTTATGCCTAACGGCGACGACAAAACGTTTAAAGCCGTTACAGACAAAACAGAGCTGACCTTTACTTTAAAGCCGCACGGCGGCGTTTCGGATATAAAGGAGCTTGGCGATGTTTACGAGTGCAAAAACGGCGTAAGGCTTTTAAAAACAAAAGGCGAGTTTCACGGCAAAGAGGGCTTTTATCTGTCGCTTTTCTTAAATGGGGAGGGTCTTAAATCCGTTTCGGGGCCGTATAGTGCGGAATTTTTTAACGAAAAAGGCGAAAGCCTCAATGAAAAGACAACTCCTCACAGCAATGTTTGCACATCTTCGCTTTTCTTTAGAGGCTCAAATACGGCTTTTTATGAATTGAACGGAGCTTCTTTTGACGAAATTTCTTCAGTCAGATTTACGGCGCGCGGCGATTTTAATACCGAAGAGAAGTTTATTAAGCTTAAAGAAGGCGAAAACGGAAAATATGTTTTGTTTTCGGATTATTTCGTTGAAGTGAAAAACGTCAAAAAGACCGAGTCTTCAAATGGCGAAAGAGTAGCGTTTTTCCTTGAATATGACCCGAGACTTTATGAAAATTCGCCCGCCTTCCGCACTTCGCAAAGCGTTTTGTGCGGCAAAGAAAGCTACAGCGCCTACAAGACGGAAAATTCCGATTATATCGGCGTAAATCGCGAATATATTTGTGAAATATACAAAAACACAAACCGTGAAATGTATCTTTCAATCGGACTTTCCAATTTTGATTTCAGCGAAGAAACAGTCTTTTGATTATATGGGGCTGTAAAAAGACTTTTTACAGCCTCCAGCGATTTTACACGGAAAAGGGGCTTGGAAAAAATGTTCAGAATGAATTA
>DJRI01000067.1:1012-19586 GCA_002440045.1 Ruminococcaceae bacterium UBA6364
TCTGGACTTTTTTTACAGCCCCGGCTTTTAGGGAAAAGAGGGAAACCATGATAAACGTGCTTGTCTGCGACGACAGCAAAGAATTTGCAGAAGAGCTGGGGCGGTATATAGAAAAGTGGAGCGGCGAACGCAAAGCGAAGCTTGCTTTATATGTGCACAGTACCCCCGAAAAAGTGATTGCCGAAGATAAAAAGTACGATTTGGCGTTTGTAGACGTTGAAATGCCCGGGGTTGACGGAATAGAGCTTTCAAAATCGCTTTATAAACGCAACGGCAAAATTCTTATTACCGTCATAACATCTTTTCAAAAGTATCTTGACGACGCTATGCGCATCAGGGTTTTCAGGTATCTTTCAAAACCGCTTGACGAAAAGAGACTGTGGCGCTGTCTTGACGACGCGTTTGCCGAATACGGCGCTTTAAGCGACAGCTTTGCTGTTAAAAGCGGCGGCAATATTGTGCGCATTTTCACAAGCGACATTTTGTACATAGAAAATATGAAGCACGGCTCAATAGTTTTCACCAAAACCGATAAAATCAAGACTTCCGAAAAGCCTGCGGAGGTTTTAAGCCATATAAAAAATCCCGAAGCATTTGTTGTGTCGCACCTCGGAATAACGGTTAATCTTGAAAACGTCGTCGGCTTTTCAAAAGAAGAAATACGCTTTAAACGCGGCGACGGCAGCGTTATCGGAATACCTTATATTTCGCAGCGCCGCTACAAGGCGTTTAAACAGGCGTTTTTAGAGTATGCGGGGGGTGCGTTATGAGTATTGCGGCAGAGCTTTTAATATGCGTGTTCGCACAGTTTATTTCATTTTTTTATTATGACGGAAAATATAAAACAAAACGCCCCTTACGGCAGCTTTTTGCACTGTTTTTTTCGGCGTTCGCAGTGCAGTTTGCGGCGGGCTTTTTAAACGTTTCGCTTTTCGGAATAAACGTTTTTTCGGCTGTCGCGTTTCTTGTTTCAAACATACTCATACTTTTTGTTTGCTATGACATTTCGCTTTACGGGCTTTTGTTTGAAGCTTCGCTTCTTTGCGTGCTTAAAATTTCCTCCGAGCTTATTGTGTCGGGCATTGTGTCGCTTGTGCTTTTAAGGCCGTTTCGGCAGCTCTCGCTTGATATTCCCGTTTCGCTTATTCGCGAAATAGCCGCCGAAATTCTGTTTTTTGCTTTGGTGATAATTCTTTTAAAGCTGCAAAAAATCGGGAACAGGGGCGAAAAGATAAACAGGCTTTCGGCGATGCTTCTTATATTCCCGGCGCTGTCGCTTGTTATGATGATTATGTTTATAATCACCGTTTTTCGCTCGGCTTCGCAAAGCGGACTTACAACGCTTCTTGTGGTAACGTCGCTTTTGCTTCTTTCGTGCAACATTCTTCTTTTTGCCGTTTATGAAAGAGTTGTGAAAATACTTGTGGAAAACAGCGAATATCTTGTAACGGCAAACAGACTTGAGCTCCAGTCCGAGCATTACGCCGAGCTTGAAAGGCGCAAAGAGAATACGGATATTTTACTGCACGATATAAAAAATCATCTTAACACGGTAAAGGCTCTTGCAAAAAGCGAGGGAGCGGAAGAAGTCGAAAAATACGTCGATTCCGTTATAGGCGCAAGCAATTTGCAATATCACCGCGAGTTCAGCAAAAACAGACTTGTCGATGTGATTGTGAACAGGTATTGCGAGTTGTTTTCAAAGAACGGAACAGATTTTTTTGCCGATATAAGAAGCGTGCCGTTTGAAAAAATTGACGAAAGCGACCTTACGAGCCTTTTGGATAATCTTTTGAAAAATGCTTTTGAAGCGGCGGCGCAGTCGGAAAAAAAGTCGGTTTCTTTGATGATAGACCGAAAAAACGATGTGCTTGTGCGGTTTATAGTTGAAAATTCCTGCAATATTAAGCCGAAATACGATGAAAACGGACTTGTCACAACAAAGCCCGACAAAGACAATCACGGGTTCGGGCTTAAAATAATTAACAGGATTGCGTCAAAATACGGCGGCAAGGCGGCTTTTTCGTTTGACGAAAAAACAAACACCTTTAAATCTACGGTAATTCTTATGATAGAATAAATCTTTTAAAAATAGACTTTTTGAAGCAAAGCAAAACGGGTTGTAAACAGTGTTTTACAGCCCGTTTTGTGATTTTTGATTATTTATTATTTTACCGTTTCATTGAGCGCTTTTCTCTTTTTTTCGATTATAAAAAATGCCGTGATGCAGATTATTACCGAAACAAGAGAGCCGGCGGAGGTTGCAAGCCCCATGGGAAGAAGTGTGTCGGGGAACGCCTTTGACATAAGATATACGCCCGGCACGCGCATTAAAACAATTGCTGAAATGTTGTGTAAAAACGAGATTTCGGATTTGCCCGCGGCGCAGAAATATCCGCTGAAGCTGAAATGTATGCCCGCAAAAACGCAGTCAAGCACATATCCGCGCAGATATTCGCCGCCCGCCGCCGCCACAGCGGCGTCTTTTGTGAAAAGGGCTACCGCACTTTCGGCTTCAAACTGCATAATTACCGTTACAATAACGCCGAAAACCGTTGCTATCAGCACGGCATACCGCAGTGTGCCGACAGCTCTTTTCGGCTTGTTTGCGCCGATGTTCTGCGCGCCGAGCGCCGAAACGGTTGAGAGCATTGTCGAGGGAACGAGAAATAAAAATCCGATAATTTTTTCTACAATGCCGACAGCCGCCGCATCTGTCAGCCCGCGGTTGTTGGCTATTACCGTAATTACTATAAAGGCTATCTGAATAAGCCCGTCCTGAAAAGCAATCGGCACGCCCGTCTTTAAAATTTTGCCGCAAACGTCGCTTTGCGGTTTCAGGTCCTCTCTTTTTAACCTTATGCCGTCCTTTGATTTGAGCATATAAATAAGCGACAAAACAACGCTTATCGCCTGAGAAAGCGTTGTGCCGAGCGCCGCGCCCTCGGGGCCCATTGAAAAAACGCCCATAAAAAGAAAGTCGAGCGCAATGTTGAAGCCGCACGCAACCGCGATAAAATACATCGGGCTTTTTGAGTCGCCCATTCCGCGAAAAACAGAGCTTATTATGTTGTATGCCGTAATAAACGGTATTCCGATAAAGCACACGGTAAGATATTTAACCGTGCCTTCAACAGCCTCTTTCGGGGTTGACATTGCCGTCGTTATGGGGTTTACGAGCAAAAGCAAAGCGGCTGTCAGAACAACCGAAACAGCGGCAAAAAGCGTTACGGTGTTTCCTATGCAAAGCCTTGCGCGCTTTTTGTCGCCCGCGCCGACGGCATTTGCAAGGTTAACCGTTGTGCCCATTGAAAGACCGACAATCATAACCGTCAGCATATGCATAACCTGCGAGCCTATCGAAACGGCGGTGGTTTCCGAAACGCCGCCGTAAATGCCGATTATAAAAAGGTCAGCCATTCCGTAAAGGGTTTGCAAAAAATATGAAAATAAATAAGGAAGCGAAAAAGAAACGATATTTTTAAATACGCTTCCTTCGGTCAGGTTTTTCTCCATAAAATCGCCTTTTTGAAAAAATATGTAATATATTATAATTATCACAATATTTTTGTCAATAAAAAGGCTGTAAAAACCTGCGTTCTTACAGCCCGTGCGTTTTTTGTTGGTTGTGTATTATAAAAAATCTTTATTGAAGCGCTGTTCCAAAGAGAATGTGCCGTCGCTTTTTAAAGTGATAAGGTTTGCGCCGCGCCGCCAATCCTTTTTATCGAGCTTTAAATTGGGGTCGTTGCTGTTATACGTTACAAATCCGCCGCATTGGTTATAGACAAGATAAACCCCGTCATAAACAGCGGCAAAATCGTTGTCGTGGTCGTGCCCGCAGAAAACAGCTTCGCCGCCGTTTTCTTTAATAACTTTAAAAAATCCGCTGTTATAGGGCGAGCACCCGACGGATTCGTGCTGTTCGCCGTATAAAACCTCGGCGCCGTCGTTAAAAGAATATGTGCCGTCGCCGTTTAAATGCGAAATGTTTTCATATTCGGGCAGGGGAATGTGGAAAAAGAGCATTGATTTTACATCGCCGCCGTATTCTCTTTGTAATTCGTGCAGTGTGTCGCGATAAAAGCGCATCTGCGAGGGCTTTATGTAATCGTATCCCGAAAGATTGCGCGGAATGTTGTTGTTTGTTATGTGCGGCTCGCGAAGGCTTCTGCCCGAATCAAGGCAGAAAAGGCTCTCTCTTATTTCGGTTTCGCTTTTCATAATGTTGATAACAAAGTTACCGTAGCCGTAAAGCTCCTTTTTGCCGAATTTTGAAACGCAGTGCTTAAAATCGGTAAGGCTTTTTAAAATGAGATATTTAAAATAGCCGCGCTCCTCGCGCGCTTCGTGGTTGCCGAAAATATACGCCCAATATATGCCCATTCTTTCCATCATTTCGCCGAACTGAACGGCGTCTATCTGCTGATATTTTGAAAGAATTACGTCGCCCGTAAAAATTACAAGGTCGGGCTTTTCTTTTGCTATGTGGTTTACAAGCATTGAAAGCGTAAGGTCGTTTATGTCGGGATTTTCGTCAAGGTGCAAATCCGTTGTGCAAAGAATTTTAAAGTCGCCGCCGTTTATTGTGCCGTCGGCATTGTATTTTGCAAGAAAAACAGAGTCATCGGTTTCTTTTAAAATTTTAACGTCGGTGCCGACAAACGGAATATCGACGGAAGAAAGAAAGCGGTTTTTTGCAAACACACCCGACGTTATATCATAAATCGGCTTTTCTGCGGCGATAAGAGCTTTAATTGCTGTTTGCTGTAAAAATGTGCGGACAGGTTTCATCTGTTTACCTCTTTATTTAACTGATTTTTACTTTGTGGCGCATATAGTAAAGGACGTCCTCTTCATCGCGCTTAAAAGCGCGCGACGAAACCGTAACGACCTTTTGAACGGTCGCGCCCGAAAGCGAAACGCCCGTGCGGAAATCGTCCTCGGCGCGTTTTGCCGTTTTGCCGTCGCCGAAAATTACGCAATACACTTTTTTGTTTTGAAGCTTTATGTCTTTAATAAAGCTTTTCATTTCGGGCGAAAGCCCGCCGAAGCGCCCGTCGGACGCAAGAATGACCGACTCAAAGCCGTTTAAATCGTATGAGCACGAAGAAACGGGAGCGCGAACGCCTTTAAGCGAATTGAAAAAGCGTTTTATAAAAGAAAGACCCGAAAGCTCGCGCAGCTCGCAAACAGAAATATCTTTTGAAGCGCTTTTTCTGCAAAGCGCCGAGACGGATTCGTCTTCGGAATAATATATAAGAAGCGTTTTCACACTTACACCCCAAAATATTGTTTTTTTAAAAAGCTGATGTTACAACATATAGAGTATAGCACATTAATTACATTTTGTAACCATATTCTTCCGATATTTACAATTATCGGCTTTTTGCACAAATCAGAAGTGTCTATTATGTGCATTGCAACGGAAGGACTTAAAAGTTCTTTCTTTTTAAAATGCAAAATCAAAGAATTGTTGCACATATAAAAGGAGTGTTTTTTATTAATATTGACTGATTGAAAAAAGGTCCGCCCGAGAGTATAATAATGTATTATAATTCTCGGTGCACAGCTTTGTGCATAACGGAGGTATTTTGAATGGGGAAAAACAGAAATCCCGAGTGGGTAACCGCCAAGGGTGAAAGAATGAATTATTATCTGTACTTTTGCGGGCAGAACATAATTTATTCGCTTGTTACGACATACCTTGTTACATTTTTGCTTTTCCAGGGCGTTGACCCGGCAAAATCGGCGGTTGTTATGCTTGCCGTAAAGGTGTGGGACGCGGTTAACGATGCAATTTTCGGCTGCATTTTTGACAGAGTTCATTTCAAAAGCGGTTTAAAGTTCATTCCGTGGCTTCGCGTGTCGCTTCTCGGTATTCCGCTGACAACGATTTTGCTTTTCTTTATTCCGAAAAGCAACGGCAGCAACGAGGCGTTACAGCTTGCGTGGTTTGCAATAGCCTATATTCTTTGGGACACGGCATACACGCTTTGCGACGTGCCGATTTTCGGCTACGTTACCGCAATGACAAACAGGCTTGACGAAAGAACGTCGCTTCAGTCATACAAAAGCATCTGGTCGGGCATCGGCTCGGGCATTGCTATGATTCTCGGCACGATATTTGTTAATCAGCAGTTCGGTCTTTCCTACGGTATTGTTGCAATAGTGTGCTCGGCGGTTGCGTTTTTGACGATGGCGCCCATATGCTTTAAGGGCAAAGAGCGCTACAAGGGCGAAGATGACGAGAATTTCACCGTAAAAAGTATGTTCAAATATTTGTTCTCGAACAAATATCTTCTTATTTACTACGTCGGCTATTTCTTTTACAGCGCTTTCAATGTTTCGGGCAATCTTAACCTTTTTGTTTCGTATTATCTTTTCGACAACGAAAATTTCAGTCTTTTCGTCGGCGCGCTTTCGGTTATACCTATGGCAATTTTCTCGTTCCTTGTGCCGAAATTCATAAGCCGATTTGACAAAATGAAGATTTATATGCTCTGCACGGTGCTGTCGGTGGTTCTCGGCGTTTTAACGTGGCTTGTCGGCTATCACAACGTTATTTTGTTTGTAATTCTCACAATTCTCAAAAACGTTCCCGCGGGCGTTATGGGCGTTATGCTCTTTATGTTCACGCCCGACTGCGCCGAATACGGCAAATTCAAAACGGGAATTGACGCAAAAGGCATTACGTTTGCTATTCAGACATTTATGGTAAAGCTCACGGCGGCTGTTTCTTCTGCACTTCCGCTTACGCTTTTAAGCTTTTTCAAGTGGCAGACGGTTAACGCCGAAAGCTTTAAGGAATTAAGCGAAAACCCCGTTATTCAAAGCGAATACACGCTTAACGGTCTGTGGTTTATTTATACAATGCTCCCTGCAATCGGCCTTGCTTTAGCCGGCGTTATTTGGTATTTCTATAAAATGAAAGACAATGACGTTCAGCTTATGACCGACTGCAACATCGGCAAAATTTCAAGAGAAGAGGCTCTTGAGGGCTTGAGCATCAAAGATGAATTTGTTAATAAAAACAATTAAAAATATATTTTTTCGGAGGTAAGATTATGAGCAAATTTAAAAGACTGCTTTCCGTAATATGCGCGGCGGCATTGCTTTTCGGCATGCTTTCAACCGCAGTGTTTGCGGCAGGCGGAGTTGATTATACAATAATCAACCCCTATGATGATGTTGATTGGAGCTGGAAGCAGTATAAAACCGACCTTCACAGCCACACATCGGCTTCAGACGGCAACAACACCTTAAAAGAAATGCTTGAAAAACAGTACAGCTACGGCTTTGACATTGTTGCTGTGAGCGACCACGGCACAACAAGCTACAGCTGGACGGAGGTTGACGTTGTTCCCGCGCTTAAGGTGCTTTGCTCTTTAAGGCGCCCCGGCCCCGTAGAGGCTCTTAATGCCGACGGCGGCTTTGCAGAAAACGGGCTTCGCTATGAATTGAGAAAAGCTTCCGATACGGAATATTATTATCAGATTAATTCCGACGGCACAAAGGGTCACGAAATGATGCGTGTGCCTTATGCTATCGAAAACAATCCCACATCTCTTAACAACGCGCACGTCAACAGCTGGTTTGTCGATTACGGCAACGGGCTTTTCGGCGGAACGAGCGACTATGAAACGCCAATAAGCGCAGTTGACGAGCTGGGCGGTCTTTCGGTTATAAACCACCCCGGCGAGTACACAAACGCGCGCGACGAAAGCGAAACCGCAGACGCTTACGATTATTCAAACGTTCACTACAAATATGTAATAGACAAATTCACATCGCTTCTTACAAAATATCCGTCCTGCATAGGTATTGACATCAACAGCAAGGGCGATTCAAGAACGCGCTATGACAGAAAGCTTTGGGATATTCTTCTTATGAACGTTGTTCCCACAGGCAGAAACGTTTTTGCAATCGGTTCAAGCGACGCTCACAGCACGGGCGCGGTTTACACGGGATATGTTGCCGCTGTTATGCCCGACGAAACCGTTTCGAGCCTTAAAAACTGCCTTGCAAACGGCGAATTTTTCGCTTGCAGCAAATATGTCGGCAACCCCGAAGAAATAACCGATATTGCGGCGGCTCTTAAAGCGACGGGCAAAAAGGACGCTGTTGCATTGGGCGAAAAGCTTCTTGATATGCAAAGCGAAAATCCGAAGGCGAAATATGAAGCCGCTAAAGACGTTGACGCGCCCGTTGTTTCGTCGATAGATGTAAACGACGACGCCGATACAATAACGGTAAACAGCAACGGACTTTGCGTTCGCTGGATTTCGGACGGCAAAACGATAGCGACCGGAAGCAAAATTAACCTTAAAGAGCACAGCAGCGAAATAGGCTCATATGTCAGAGCCGAAATTTTCGGCGAGGGCGGCATTGTTTATACACAGGCGTTTATGCTTGAATACAGCGGCGCACCCGCGGCAGAAACGAAAAATTTTGTTGACCTTTGGCCCTTGGCAAGCGCCGTGCCGGATACAATAGTAAGATTTGTTACAGCGCTTCCCATATTTGACCTTATCTGGGGCTGGATTCAGAAGCTTCAGTAAAGCCGTAATAAAAACACAAAACCGATAATAAAAGACCGCATTGTTAAAAGAGTAAAATTTCTTTTAATAATGCGGTTTTTTGTTGATTAAAGAATTAATTATGTGGTATACTCCAAAAAACACCAAAACGAAAAGGATGAGTATAATGAAAGCAGTAATAACGGTTTTGGGCCGCGACAAGGTCGGTATTATAGCGGGTATCTGCACAAAGCTTGCAGAGCTTAATATAAATGTCCTTGACATAAACCAGACGATTATGCAAAATATGTTCACAATGACTATGCTTGTTGATACAAGCGGCTCAGAAAAAGAATTTTCAAAGCTTGTCGATGAGCTTAAATGTGAGGGCGAAAGGCTTAACGTGAATATAAGAATCCAGCGTGAGGATATTTTTGACGCAATGCACAGAATTTGAGGTGTTATTATGATTAATCACCGCGAAATAGCGGAAACGCTTGATATGATTGACAACCGCCACCTTGATATACGCACAATAACCATGGGTATATCGCTTCGCTCGTGCGCGCACAGCGACCCTAAAAAGGCGGCGGAGCGAATTTATGACAAAATTACGCATTACGCCGAAAATCTTGTTAAAGTCGGCGAAGAGCTTGAACACGAAATGGGCATACCGATAATTAACAAGCGCATATCGGTAACGCCGATTTCAATTGTTGCCGAAGCGAGCGAGACCGAGGATTATGTAATATTTGCAAAGGCGCTTGACAATGCCGCAAAATCATGCGGCGTGAACTTTATCGGCGGCTTTTCGGCGCTTGTTCAAAAGGGCTTTACTTTGGGCGACAGGCGGCTTATAGCTTCGATTCCCGAGGCGCTTTGCGAGACGGATTTTGTGTGCTCCTCAGTAAACATCGGCTCGACAAAAGCGGGAATAAATATGGACGCCGTAAGGCTTATGGGCGAAACGGTCAAAAAGACGGCGGAGCTTACGAAAGACAAAGACAGCCTCGGCTGTGCAAAGCTTGTTGTATTTTGCAACGCCGTTGAAGACAATCCGTTTATGGCGGGCGCTTTTCACGGAGTGGGCGAGGCAGAGTGCGCCGTAAACGTCGGCGTTTCGGGTCCGGGCGTTGTTTATCATGCGCTTGAGGGCATTAAAAACGAGCCGTTTGACGTTGTTGCCGAAACCGTAAAAAAGACGGCTTTTAAAATTACAAGAATGGGGCAGTTGATAGCGGTTGAAGCTTCAAAAAGGCTTAATGTGCCGTTCGGAATAGTCGATTTGAGCCTTGCGCCAACGCCCGAAGCGGGCGACTCGGTTGCAAGAATACTTGAAGAAATGGGTCTTGAAACGTGCGGAACGCACGGCACTACGGCGGCGCTTGCTCTTCTTAACGACGCTGTTAAAAAGGGCGGAATAATGGCTTCGTCAAGCGTGGGCGGGCTTTCGGGCGCGTTTATTCCCGTATCGGAGGACGAGGGAATGATAGCCGCGGCAAAAAGCGGCGTTCTTACGCTCGACAAGCTTGAAGCTATGACGTGCGTTTGCTCTGTGGGGCTTGATATGATAGCCGTGCCGGGCGACACCCCGGCAGAGACGGTTGCCGCAATCATTGCCGACGAAGCCGCAATCGGAATGATAAATAACAAAACCACCGCCGTAAGAATTATTCCCGCCGTCGGGAAAAAGGTCGGCGACGTAATAGAATTGGGTGGGCTTCTCGGAACGGCGCCCGTAATGCCGCTTCATAAAGAAAGCAGTAAGGATTTTATTATGCGCGGCGGCAGAATCCCCGCACCCTTGAACAGCTTAAGAAATTGAATAAAGAAAAAACGGGCTGTAACCGCAAAGCTTTTTGTCTGCGGTTACAGCCGTTTTTATTGTTGAATGTAAAATTTCAAATTGCTTTAAATCAGCCGCCGGCGATTTTGTATTTGTCGCTTTCTTCAAGCGAAAGCGCGTCTTTGATTGCGGTAAATCGCGCGCGCCTGTCTTTAAAAACGCTCGGGTGGTGCGCGTCGCTTCCGAAGCAGAATTTACAGCCGCATGATTTTGCTATTCTGTACGGGCGAAGCGTTCTTTCTGCGTCTTTTTTTGAAAGCCCGCGAATGTCAAAATTCAATTCGACCGCCGCGCCCTTTTTCGCCGTTTCTGAAAAAAGCCGCTCAAAAGTTTTATCGTCTATAAGGTCTATTACGTCAAGGTGTGTAAAATCCTCGTTTTTTCCGCGCAGAATGTGGCACACGGTCAGGTGCGAAAAACATATTTTTTGAAACGGTAAGTCCATCGAAAGGACTTTTTCCATTCGCTCAACATAAAGTTTTGCGCGTTCTTCTTTTGTGTTCACAAGGGGGCTTACGGTGAAGCCGTCAAGATGAAGGTGCGTTGTTGAAACGAGAACAAAATCAAACTTGTCAAACGACGACTTGTCAACACCCAAAACGCCGCGCAAATCAAGGTCCGTTTCGCATCCGAAATGGATTTTTACT
Organism: Ruminococcaceae bacterium UBA6364; assembly: GCA_002440045.1. Taxonomy (GTDB): domain Bacteria; phylum Bacillota; class Clostridia; order Oscillospirales; family Acutalibacteraceae; genus DTU089. The sequence goes on from DJRI01000067.1 coordinate 12,025, forward strand.
TTGTCAGATTCAGGCAGCGGCAGGTTTTTTGATATGTTTTTATAGTTTTGCTCAAGCGAAAGACCCTCTATTCCCGGGACTTTTTCATCCCAAAAATGGTCGGTTATGCAAATATCCCAAAAGCCGTCGCTTTCGGCGGCTTTCAGAATATTTTCGGTTGTTTGAAGCGGGTCGCGCGAGCAAAACGAGCGCAGTGTGTGAATGTGATAGTCCCGGTCTATAACAAAATCCATTTTATATTTTAAGCTTGAAGCATTTAATCTCGAACGGCTTGATTTCAAAATTCAGGCTGTTGCCGCCGAAGCTTTTTACGGGAACGTCGTTTCTTTCAAGAAGGTCGCACTCGAAAGCTTCTTTTATATCAGCAAAGAATGTAAAGTCAACCTTAGTGCGTCTGCCCGATTTTTCAACAAAGCGGACGATAAACGCGTCGCCGTCCTCGCACTTTTTAACGGCTTCAAGCGTAACGTTTTTGCCGCTTACGGACATAAACGACTTTTCAAAAGTGCCGTTTCCTTCGGGCAGCTCTTTAACGTCAAAGCGGTTATTAAGCTCAAGACCGCGAACAAGCGTTTCGGCGTCTTTCCAGTTGCCCGCATGCGGATAAAGCGAATATGTGAAATAGTGGTCGCCGCGGTCCGACTGAGGGTCGGGGTTCATGGGGGCTTTAAGAAGGGTTATTATCATTCTCTGCCCGTCAACCTCAAAGCCGTATTTGCAGTCGTTAAGAATAGAAAGACCGTAGCCGTCCTCGCTCATATCTATAAAGTTGTGTGCCGAAACCTCAAACTTTGCCTTATCATAGGGGTTGTGGCGGTAGTTTGAGCTTTCGATTGTGGCATAGGCAATGTCACGCGTAAACTTTTGCGCTTTAATGTCAACGTCAAAGCCGACTTTAAGAAGCTTTTCCTGCTCGTGCCAGCTTATGAACGTGTCAAAGTCAATGCGGTCAAGCTCGTTATAAATAATGATGTTTTGTTTGAGGGTCGATTTGTTTATATCCTTTGAAACGGAAACAACTGTGAAAACGTCGCCCTTTTTGATGCTTTCTATCTTGCCGGGCTTTGTTTCAAACTCACGGTCAACATATGTTGCAACAATATCCCATGCGTCATATTTGCCGGGAAGGTCCTCATAAATTCTGAAAACGTTGCCCGTGCCCGAAAGTACTTCGCGCGAGTTTTTCTTGTCATAAAGCGAAACAAGCTCGGCTCTGTCGTTGAATTTAAGCGAGAAGCGATTTGAATCAAGCACGCTTTCGTCGGCAATTTCGGCTTCTTTGACGGCGGCGTCTTTGGTGTAATATACCTTAAAGCCCGCCGCGGGAACGTCTTTTGCAACAAAGGTGAGAACCTTTGTGCCGTCAAGCTTTGTGTAGCTTTGAGTGGGAACGGCGTTGCCCTCTGAATCGAAAACCGCAACCTCTTTAAACGGAAGCTCAACCTTGTTTGACGCAGGCTTTGAAAGCGCGTTGAAAAGCGCAAACGGCTTGCCGAGGTCTGTTTTAACGCCCGAATTGCCTGCAATTGCGTTGAGTGCGTCGCTTAAAACCTCTTCGCCTATGGCAATTATCTTTTTATAGATTTCGCAAAGGTCGCCGAAAACCTCGGTTATGTGCGAGCCGGGAAGCGAATCGTGGAACTGGTTTGTAAGAATCATCTGCCAGCCCTCGTTAAGCTTTTCAAGCGGATATTCAAAGCCGTATTTTGTCGCTATCGACGAGAACATTTCGGCTTTGCGGTAAAGGTTTTCACAGTAGCGGTTATATTTTTTAAGAAGCGCCTTTGTGGTGTGAACGCCGCGGTGCTCTTCAAGATAAAGCTCGTCCTTCCACACGGGAATGTTCTTGTCGGTGGCTTTTGCCTTCATACGGGCAAGCGAGTCTTCAATTTTGCTGGGAGCAGCCCCGGGAAGCCCCGGGAACTTGCTGTAGCGCTTTGCATATTCAAGCATTTCGGTGTCAACACCGCCGCCGCCGTCGCCCCAGCCGTAGCAATACATAGACTCGCCTATGGTGGCTTTGTCGGTGTATTTTTGCCAGTTAACCTTTAACGAGTCGGCTTCAACAGTGCCGATAAAGTGCGTGGGCGGAACAATCGAGAACACGCGCGAGCCGTCGGGACCTTCCCACCAGAAGGTGTTGTACTGCCACGGGTTTGTGTCGTTCCAGATGCCCATTTTGTGCGTTACAAAATATTCAACGCCCGCTTTTTTAAGAATCTGCGGCATTGCATAGCCGTTTCCGAAAACGTCGGGTACCCAGCAGGTTTTGGGCGTGATGCCGAATTTTTTCTCGGCAAAGCGAATGCCGTGAAGAAGCTGTCTTGAGAAAGATTCGCCCGAAATAAGGTTGCAGTCGGGCTCGACCCACATAGCGCCGATATATTCCCATCTGCCTTCTTTAATGCGCCTTTGAACCTGCTCAAAAAGAGTGGGGTAGCGCTTTTCCATTTCGATATATGTCGGAACGGTGCTTTGAGAGAATATAAAGTCGGGGTACTGTTCCATAAGGCGAAGCATTGTTGCGTGCGTTCTGCCGAGCTTGCGGACGTACTCTTTGTATGCCCACATAAACACTATGTCAAGGTGCGAGTTGCCGACAAGCGCAAGCTTGCCCTCGGAAGCATAGTTTTTGTTGTTATAAATTTTTTCTTTAAGTATTTTCTGCGCTTTTAAAAGCTCCTCTTTAAATTCGTCGCCTTCAAGGTCAAAATTGACGTGAAGGAACGCTTCTTTTAAGGCGGCTCTTATAATATCGCCGAGGCCTTTATCAAGAACGGGCATAAACAGCGCGTTGAAAACGGCTTTAAAGTCCCAATAAACCTCTTCTATTACGGGGTCAACAACACCCAAAAACGAGCAGGAAAGCGTTTTTACGGTCGATTCGTTTGAGTGCCAGACATAATATGACTCAATATCAACGTCGTAATGCTCGTCGCCCTTTGCGCAGTTTGTGAGAAGCACCGAGTTTCTGAACGGGTCAAGACCCTGATAAGGCTCGCCGTTCAAAGAAAGAAGCGAGTCGCCGCCGAAATATACGTTAAGAGTTACTTTTTTGCCTTTGAAGCGCGCGGGCATATCAAAGGAGTTTTTGAAAAATGCGCTCCAGCCGTTATTGCCCCATTTGTCGCCGACGTTAAGCTCTTTCCAATCGTCATAGAAGAACTCGTAATCGTCTATTCCCTTGTAGATGCATTCTTTCATCTTCCACGGCGGAATAGACTCAATGTCGGTGTAAATGCGCTTTTTAAGCGTTTTAAGCTTGACTGTTACAAGGTCGTCAAAAGAGAAAATACCTCTCTGTTTGCCCTTTGTGGCGTCGCGCCAATCGTCAACATGAGCGTCCATTGCTTCAAGCGATGCAACGGCGTCAAGGTTTTTAATTTCTGCCAAAAAAATCTTCCTTTCTTTTAATAGTGAAAGTCACATACAGTATATCATTACCTCGGTTTTTTTTCAACAATCTTTATATATATTAATATATAAAAGTTATAAAAACCGATTTACTTATCAAATGCGATATGTTAAAATATTCCGGAATAAACGAAAGGATTGTTTATATGCTTCAAAATAAAGAAATATTTATACCCGACCTCGGCAAAATCGAAGCCGACAGCGGCTTTTTGCTTCTTGACAGCACCGAGGACAAGCGTTTTTTTAAGGGGAAAGACGGCGTTGAGCTTATTGCTTCAACGGGCGACGGAAAGGTCGAATTTGTTTCGTTCGGAACGCACACGCTTGCGGCGGTAAAATCTGCGGTGGCTTTTCCCGTTTATTACCCCGTTTACCCCGTAAAGACCGAGTATCCTTTAAGCGCCGTGCTTATGGACCTTGACGGCACTACCGTCAAAAGCGAGGATTTTTGGATTTGGATTATAGAAATGACCACCGGAAGCCTTCTTAACAACCCGAAATTTGAGCTTGAAGAAGAGGATTTGCCGTTTGTTTCGGGGCACAGCGTTTCAGAGCATCTTTCTTATTGCATAGATAAATATTGCCCCGGCGCTTCGCTTGAAAAGGCGCGCGAGTACTATTTTATGCACACCCACCGCGAGATGGACGAAATTATGAACGGCAGGGGAAAAGACGGCGCATTTACGCCTGCCGAAGGCATAAAGGACTTTTTGCTTGAGCTTAAAAGCATGGGCGTTAAAATAGGTCTTGTTACCTCGGGACTTTATGAAAAAGCCTGGCCCGAAATTCTTTCGGCTTTTAAAACGCTCGGAATGGGCGACCCCAAGGATTTTTATGACGCAATAATTTCGGCGGGCTTTCCGCTCGGCAAGGGCAAGGTCGGCACGTTGGGCGAGCTTTCGCCGAAGCCGCACCCGTGGCTTTACAGCGAAACGGCTGTTGTAGGCTTGGGCGAGGCGTTTTCAAACAGAAACCGCATAGTCGGCATTGAGGACAGCGGCGCGGGCGTTTGCTCGGTACGCCTTGCGGGCTACACAACCATAGGCATTGCGGGCGGCAACATAGAGTCAAGCGGCACAAAGCCCGTTTGTTCGCATTTCTGCAATAATTTTGAAGAGATTATGAAAGTAATAAATGGTTAAGGAGACAAAGATGGATAATAACGACAAAAAGCTTCAGCTTCACTTTATTTCAAATACGCACTGGGACAGAGAATGGCGCTTTTCTGCAAGGAGAACGCAGTATATGCTCGGCTATATGCTCGATATGCTGCTTGATATTCTTGACAAAAACCCCGATTACCGCCATTTTCACCTCGATTCGCAAACAATGCCTATACAGGATTATTTGGAGGTTTATCCCGAGAAAAAAGAAAAGCTTAAAAAATATATAAGCGAAGGCAGAATCGGCGTGGGTCCGTGGTTTTGCCTGCCCGACGAATTTTGCGTCGGCGGCGAAAGCCTTATAAGAAACCTGCTTTTGGGTCACAAAATCGGCAAAGAGATGGGCGGCATAAGCAAAACGGGCTATTCGCCCTTCGGCTGGGGGCAGATTTCTCAGCTGCCGCAGATATACGCGGGGTTTGACATACACTTCGCTTCGTTCTATCGCGGCGTAAACGAATATACAACGCCTCATTCCGAATTTTTCTGGGAAAGCCCCGACGGCACCAGAATATATGCTTCGCGCCTCGGAAAACGTCCGCGCTACAACCTTTGGTATATTGTTCAGCGCCCCGTTTACTACAATCAGTCAAACGAAAATAACCGCAATATGCTTTGGAACGACAACAACGGTACGTTCAAGTTTATAGATACCGATAACGGAATGCTCGACTATCAGTATGCGCACCCGTTTTATGAGTATCATAAAGAGAATATCCGCGAGCGTGCCGAGCAGGCAGTAAAAGAGCAGGACAACGACTGGACAACGCCGCACCGCTTTTGGTCTGTAGGTCACGACTCGTCATGCCCCGACGCGCGCGAGGTTCAAATGATTAAAGACCTTGACGAGGCGCTCCCGGGAGCAAACGTTTTCCATTCGACCCTTCGCGAGTTTGAGCAGGGCGTTATCGATGAATTTGACGAAAACTCACCCGTATTAAAGGGCGAAATGCGCGACCCCTATACAAAGGGCAGTGTAAGCCCCATGATGGGATGGATAATTTCCGCAAGGACATATATAAAACAGGCTAATTTCGACGCCGAGCGCCGGCTTCAAAACTACGCCGAGCCCATGGCTGTTTTTGCATCGTTTTGCGGCGCGCCGTATCCGCAGAATTTTATTGATCTTTCATATAACTATCTTCTTCAGAACCACGGCCACGACAGCATCGGCTCCTGCGGGCGCGACGTTGTGTATGAAGACGTTATTTACCGCTTCCGTCAGTCAAAAGAGCTTTCGGTATGCGTTTTTGAACGCGCTTTTCAGGATGTTGCGGGCGATATTGACCTTTCTTCGTTCTCGCGCGATGACGCGGCTATTGTTGTGTTTAACCCCGCGCCGTTTAAAAGAAGCGAGTGCACAAAACTCAGCGTAGAAATACCTGCCGAATGGAAAGCCGACAGCTTTAAAGTGCTTGATACCGACGGCAGTGAGCTTACATATCAGGTGCTTTCGACGAACAAAAACAACGCTCAGATAATTCAGAACCCCAACGACGTTGCAAACGTTTTGCATACCGAGCAATACACAATTATGCTTGATGTTAAAGACGTTCCCGCGCTCGGCTATAAGACGTTAAAAGTAATGCCGCTTAAAAACGTGCGCGCAAAGAACCCCGTAACAATGAAAAAGCGCGAGCAGACAGCCGAAAACGAATATATCCGCCTTACAATTAACAGCAACGGCACGTTTGACGTTTACAGCAAAGAAACGGGCAAAACGTATCCGTCGCTCGGATATTTCAAGGATACGGGCGAAATCGGCAACCCGTGGGAGCACATAGTCCCCGAAAACGACGAGACATTTACAACTCTTAACGAAAACGCAAAGGTTACGCTTCTTCACGAGGGCGAGCTTGAAACGTCGTTTAAGGTCGTTATAAATTGGGCGCTTCCCGAGGGGCGTTCTCTCGACGAAAAAACGCGCTCGAAGCATCTTAACCCGTTTGTTATCGAAAATATAATCACATTAAGAAAAGGCGCGCGCTTTGTTGAAATTGAAACCACTGTCGATAACAGAAGCGAGGACCACTATTTCCAGGTTGCGTTCCCCACGAACGTAAAAGCCGATTATGTTTTTGCACAGGGTCAGTTTGACGTTATAAAAAGAGCGATTAAAAAGCCCGACTATACGCTTTATGACGAAATACCGATGAGCGAAGCGCCTATGAACTCGTTTGTTGATATTTCGGACGGCGGCGACGGTGTTGCGCTTCTTAACACGGGTCTTAAAGCGTATGAGGCGGCTGACGACGAGGAGCGCACCGTGTATCTTTCGCTTCTTCGCGCGTTCCCGCTCAGAATTTGTGTTACAAGCGATATGCAGGACTACAGCGGGCTTGACAAAGGCTCTCAAAGTCTCGGCAAAAGCACGTTCCGCTATGCGTTTATGCCCCATGGCGGCGATTGGGAAGAAGCGAATGTATGGGGCGAGTCCGAAAAATTTAACCTTATTTTCTCGGCTGTCCAGCTTGCGCCGACTTCGCACGGCAAAAACGCTCTTGCACATTCGTTTGTTGAGCTTAACACCGACCGTCTTAACGTCAGCGCGATAAAGAAAAGCGAGGATAAAGAGGGCTATGTAATAAGACTTTTCAACCCGTCCGACAAAACGGTTAAAGCGGCTGTGCGCCTTAACGGCGGCATAGCCCCGACAGAAAAGACGCAAAGCCCGCTTGAAAGGCAAAGAGCCGAATTTGAGCTTCCCGAATATTCGGGCAAAAAGTGGAGCAAGGCGTTGCTTGTATCACTTGAAGAAAAAGAAATCGCACCGCTTGAAATCGACGAAAACGGCTTCTGCGAGTTTGAGATAACAGGCAAAAAGATTCTTACAATCAAGTTTTGCTGACAGACGGGAGCTGTTAGCTATTAGCCTTTAGCCTTTAGCTACGCGGCAAAGCCGCAAGAGCCGTTGGCTGTTAGCTGTTAGCCTTTAGCTACGCGGCGAAGCCGCAAGAGCCGTTGGCTGTTAGCTGTTAGCCGTTA
>DJRI01000034.1 GCA_002440045.1 Ruminococcaceae bacterium UBA6364
AGAGGGCGTTTTAAAACCGTACCGGTTCGGCTCTCTTATGCCTAACATAACAAAATAAAATACAGCACAAAAAAGCTCCCCGTTTCGTATTCAGCGAAGCGGGGAGTGCTTTATGTAATAAGTGAAATTATTATATTTGAGTTTTACAGCCCATAGCAGTGACAGAGAATATCTAAAATTTTATTTTTGTCGGTAACTCTTGCACCGATTGAAACTAAGTCAACATCCTCATCTTTCATAGCTGAAATAAACAGCGCCATATCATCGGCAATGTCTTTTGAGAGCGGTTGAACCGTGTCTGCGGTAATTACTTGAGCAAGCCGAAAGACGTCGTTTTTGTGCTTTTTAATATTTTTGCTGTCAACGTGTTCGCCTTGGGTTTTGCGTTCCCGCAAATCAAGCCACGCTTTGGCTTTAAACGGTATAAGGCAGGTCGGCTTTAAAACTGGTATTCCCTCAATAATCATCTGACCGCTTTTAAGTAAATTATAATAAGCTTCATTCAATAAGATTGCAGACAGGCTTGATATTTCATCGTCTATCGGTAACGGCGTGAGCACTGCATTGCTTTCAAGATGTATAAAGTCGGGATTCCTTGAAAACAATTCTATCATATATGGATAGTCCTTGGTTTTAGGAGAGGCGAAACGATAAAACTGCGCCGCGCCTGTACTTTTATTCTGATGGGTATATCCGGCTTCTTTTACATAGCTCCAAAACCGATTGCCAAACTCTGCCGTCAATGCTTCAACTATTAAAACAATATCAATATCCTTGGTTGCTCTGAATGGCAGTCCCTCATTTTCCATAATCAAATCGCACGCTGTGCCGCCGATTATTATATATTGATTTTCAAACCCCTTAAAGCAGTCTTTGAATTTCGTGAAACCCGTAACCATTAGTTTCGTAACTCCTTTCGTATCATTTCTTCAATTGATTTTTCAATTCTTTCATCATTGTTTTCGCTTAATGATAAGCAAACCGAAATGCTATCGGCAATGTTGCCGTTTGCAAATTGTTTCGGATTGTATGCCCACATTTCAAGCCGCACTTGCTCGTGCGCATCGATAAGCTCATTTGTCAGCATTTTTTTATCGAATAATTTATCGAATACAGCATATGTGAATGTTTCGTTTGGATTAAGCATCGTTTTTTCCGCTAATGCAGATTCGCCTGCAAGAACCATATTGTTTGTGATTTGATGCTTAAAAATGTATCCGACATTACGGACCGGCGATGTCATATACCGTTTTGTTTTTTCAAACAATTCAAACCGCCCGAAACTTGACTCAATTACGTTATTTACGCCGTCTTTTGTAACGGTAAAGAAGCCTGTTGCCTCAAGCTGCCTTGCGGCTCTTGATAAAGTCATTGCCGAATAGTTTAGTTTTTTTGCGGCTTCGGAAATATATAATCTTTTTTTGTTGCCGTAAAAATACAGTAATAAAAGCTGTTGAGTTGAATAATGAATTTTTGAAACGACTTTTTCGGGCTTCGTTTCGTTTGTCAGCATTGCTCCTATAAAAGGTAAAAATGCCTGTTTTTTTGTAACAAACGATATTTTGTTTTCCATAAAGCTTTTTCTTCGATAAAATGAAATCGAGGGAAGCTCAAATACAATAGGAACATTATCTGCCGCTTGTATTTTTGCTATTTGCTTTTTTAAAGCCGACAGCGTGTCAAGCTCTCCCTTAGGGGTGAGAATCAAACAGCGGACATCATAAATATATGCCAAACGGAATTGGTAACTTTCGGAAATGTATAATGGTAAAGAATCTTTTTTTTCCCACTCTTTGTATTCAACGGGAATGCCGAAGAACTCAAAAAACATATTGTTCACACTCGTTTTAACTTAATTAATTTCATTTTAACTTATTATATGTTAAATGTCAAGTTTTTATGTTAATTAACAAAAACGCCCCCGTTTCGTATTCAGCCGAAGCGGGGAGCGCGTGTTTTATTCTGTAATTATTCGCCTATATATTTTTCGCAAAAGGCGTTAAGCTTTTTTTCGTACTCTTCGGAGTTTGTCTGATAGCTTTCGGCGTGATATGCGCCGTCTACCAAAAGAAGGTCCTTTTCAGATGTGCAGGCGTCATAAAGCTCTGTTGCCATATATGTGGGAACAAAGTCGTCGTCTTTTCCGTGAACGAAAAGAATGGGCGCTTTTGCTGTTTTAACTGCGTTTATTGCGCTTGTATCGCGAATGTCATAGCCTGCCTTTTTCTTTGTAAGAAAATCGACTGCCGTAAAAAGCGGCTCTTTGGGAATGTGAAAATGCTTTAAGCAATAGTTAAACTCGTCATATGCCGAGGTGTAACCGCAATCGGCAACCGTAAATTTAACGTTTTCGGGCAAAGAGCTGTCACCCGTCATAAGCATAACCGTTGCACTGCCCATTGAAACGCCGTGAAGAATTATTTTTATATCTTCGCCGAAGGTCTCTTTAAGAAACGAAAGCCATTTAAGGCAGTCGCGCTTTTCAAAATATCCGAAGCCTATGTATTCGCCTTCGCTTTCGCCCGAGGCGGTGTGGTCAACAATAAAAACGTTGTAGCCCTTGTCGTGCCAGAACTTTGAAAAAAGCCTGAATTCGCGCTTTGCAAAGCATCTGTAGCCGTGCGAGCCGAAAACATAAACGTCGGAAGGCTTGTCGGCTTTTAAAAGATAGCCTTTAAGCTTGTTGCCGTCGTCGTTTGTTATTGTGTATTCTGTAAATTCCTGCGAAAGAAACCACTCTTCGCGCGGGTCGGTGCTTTGCGGCTCGCCCTGCATTTTTGCGGTTACTGCGTCTGCGACAAGCTTAAAAAGCTTTCCGCTTCGCTCAATTATTTCGTGATATACAAAAGCACTTGCCGCGCCTGCGGTAAGCGCCGCGCCCGCTGTAAGTGCGGCGGCTTTTTTTAATTTCATAACAAAACCTCCGAATAAGTTTATACTACAATTTTACAACACTTTTTAAAAATGTCAACAGCGCATTGGCGGCGGGTAATGTTTCGGCGCTTTTCTTAATACTTTATACAGAAGAAAATTTAAGGAGTGATTTTTACGGAGAAAATAAAACTCGGGCTTTACGGCTTCGGAAACGTCGCAAAAGGCGTGCTTTTTGCCGCAAAAGGAAGCGGCGATTTGACGGTTACTTCGGTTTTTACAAAAAGAAATCCGAATGAAGTCTCTTTGCCGTTTAAAGACATAAACGTATATTCAAAAGACGAGCTTTTAAATCACAAAAACGACATTGACGTGCTTGTTATGTGCGGCGGAAGCTTTAAAGATTTGCCGAAAGAAACGCCCTATGCCGCCCGGTATTTTAATACTGTCGACTCGTTTGATACCCATTCAAAAATAAAAGAGCATTTTGAAAATACAGACCGCGCCGCAAAAAGCGGCAAAAAAACGGCGATAATATCTGTCGGCTGGGACCCGGGCCTTTTTTCGCTTTTCAGAGCATATTCAAAAAGCGTTTTAAACAATGCAAAAACATATACCTTTTGGGGGCGCGGCGTAAGTCAAGGCCACACAGAGGCGCTAAAAAAAACAGACGGGGTTTTATACGCCGTTCAATACACCGTTCCTAAAGAAAGCGCAAAAAACGCGGTTAAAAGCGGCGCCGCCGAAGAGCTTTTGCCGCGGGAAATGCATGAAAGAGTGTGCTATATTGTGCCGAAAGAGGGGGCAGACAAAGAAAAAATCGAAAAAGAGATTAAATCTATGAAAAATTACTTTGACGAATACGACACTAAGGTGTATTATATTTCAGAAGAGGAGTTTTTTAAAAATCACACAAAAATGATGCACGGCGGAACTGTTTTTTCAAGCGGCAAAACAGGCGAGTGCTTAAAAAACCGCGAAACGGCAGAGCTTTCTTTAAAGCTCGATTCAAACCCCGAGTTTACGGGGTGCGTGCTCGCTTCATATGCGCGAGCCGCGTCAAGGCTTTCAAAAGAGGGATTTTTCGGCTGCAAGACGGTTTTTGACGTCGCCCCGTCGTATCTTTTTGAAAATACCGATTATTTAGATGATAATATTCTTTAGGAGAGGATTATCTTGTCGGACTTAACAAGAAAGGTATCTTATGTCTTAGCTGCCGCAAAAGAACGTATAAAAAATAACTTCAGTGAAGGTGAAAATATGTCGGACCTTTTTAACTCTGTTTGCATTACTTCTGTAGCGCCGACCGTTTCTTCGGCATTCGGAATGAACGCCGTCGGCACGGAAAGTGAAAATCCCGTGTTAAGCGCGCTTATCGAAAAAAAGCTTTCGGGCAGAAAGCCCGACAGGGCGTTCCTTTATAATCCCGACGCGGTTGCGCTTTGGCTTTTTCAAAAATATACGCCTAAGTTTAAAGACGCGCTTTTGTGTTCCGATATAGCTCTTCCGATGCTTTCGGTTATGCCGAGCGTAACGCCCGTTTGTTTTGCTTCGATGTACACCGGCGTAATGCCCGAGGTTCACGGAATACGCGCTTATAAAAAGCCTGTTTTAAAACAGTATACGCTTTTTGACGAGTTTATTAAAAACAACAAAAAATGCGCGATAGTTTCTACAGAGGGCGACAGTATTTCGAAAATATTCCTTGAAAGAAAAATGAACTATTTTATTTATGACACGCCCGAAGAAGTCAACGAAAAAGCCGCGGAGCTTATTGAAAAGGACGAATACGACCTTATTGTCGTTTACAACGGCGATTACGACGGCACCATGCACAAATACGGTCCCGAAAGCGCCGAGGCGTTAGAGGTTCTTTCGCGCAATATCGCGGTTTATAAGGGCTTTGTCGAAAAAATACAGGCGCAATGGAAAAACCACGACGTTATCTACGGCTTTATGCCCGACCACGGCTGTCACGAAATAGACGGCGGGTGCGGCTCTCACGGGCTTTATATGGAAGAGGATATGAACATAATCCACTTTTACGGCGCTTTTTCGCGCTCATAAGACCAGAAACCCGAAAATTTTATTTGCTTTTGACGCGGCTTTTCAGGTCTTTAGGGTATTCGACCTCTTTTCTTAAAACAACCAAAGAAAAAAGGTTCGGAACAGCCATAAGCCCGTTAAAAATATCAGCCGCCGCCCAAATGATTTTGGGAGCGCTTATGCCGCCGAAGAACGAAAGCATAAGAAAAACAGTTTTATAAACACCTTTAGCGCGCTTGCCGAACAGGTATTGCGCGCTTTTTTCGCCGTAAAACGAGCATCCCGCAAGCGAAGCAAAGGCAAAAACGGCAGTAAGCAGGGCAATTCCCTTTTTGCCGATTTCGCCGAGGCACGAATATGCCGCTATAGAAAGCTTTGCGCCGTAAAGCTCTGCGGGCGCTTTGCTTACAAGAATTACAAGCGCCATTACCGTGCAAAGAAAAACCGTGTCGCAAAAAACCTCAAACATAGCCCACATTCCCTGCTCTTCGGGCGAGGAGTTTTCGGTTTCGCTGTGAATAAGGGTCGATGAGCCAAGCCCCGCTTCGTTTGAAAACACCCCGCGCGATATGCCGTAGCGCATCGCTTTGAACATTCCGAACCCGCCGAGAGCCTTTAAAGAAAACGCTTCTTTAAAAATAAGCGCAAATGATGCGGGTATTTCGGCGCGGTTTATAAAAAGCACCGCCCCCGAAAGCAGAAGATATGCCGCCGACATAAACGGAACGGTTATTTCGCTGAATTTTGAAATACGCTTTACGCCGCCCTTAATAACAAGAAAGCAAAGCACGGTCATAAAAGCGCCGGTTATGTATTTTGAAACGCCGAATTCGCTTTCCAACGAGCTTGTGACAGAGTTTGCCTGCGCCATATCGCCCATTCCGAGCGTTGAAAAAAGGCATAGCACGGCATAGGCCTTTGCCATACCGCCCATTTTAACGCCGTTTTCCATATATCTGAACGCCCCGCCCGCTGTTTCGCCGAATTTGTTTCGGCTTTTATATTTAATGCCGAGCCAGTTTTCGGCGTATGCCGTCATCATCGAAAAAACAGCCGAAATCCACATCCAGAACACCGCGCCCGCGCCGCCCGAATAAATTGCGGTTGCAACGCCCACAATGTTCCCCGTGCCGATGCACGCGGCAAGCACCGAGCAAAAAGCCCCGAAACGGCTGATGCCTTTTTCCTGCTTTTTTTCGGCGGATTTTGAAAAAAAGCTTCCGACGGTAGCGCCCGCCCAAACCTTTATGCCGCGTATCTGAAAAAAGCTGCTTTTAAATGTGAAGTACGCCGCCACACCCGAAAAAAACAAAAGCATGGGCGCGCCCCACACCACAGAGCCTATTGCGTTGAGAATTTCGGCCATAAAAACACCCCCGCTAATTACTATTTAAGCGGAGGCGGATTTATGAAAAAGTCAAAAGTCAATCAGAGCGTTGTTTTTCGTCTTTTTTTATGTCTTCGGTTTTAATTTCGTTGTGCGTGCGCGGCTTTTTATATATGCCCATTCGTGAAAACAGCGCGGGGAATACGGCTGAAATTGCCATTGCGGGAACGGCAATATATCTTACGCTGTCGGCAAATAAAAGGTAATACATATAAGACGGCGCGTTGATTATCGAATACGCCTTTAAATACTGCGGGAAGAACAGCGCAACAACCGCAAACACGGCAATCGCCCCGAAAATTACCCAGGTGGTTATTACATAAAACTTCTTGTTTGCCTTTTTTGAAAAAAGCCTGCCCGAAATATAGTAAAGAAGCGGCGAAGCAAGAAAGAAAACGATAAGCAAAGCATAGTGCTTAAAGCCGCTGTAGCCGTCGGTAACGCCGTTATAATACGTCACACAGTATACGGCGCATAAAAGCGCGTGCACAAGAAGCAAAAAGAGAACCGAAAATATATTGTAAAGAATTTTTTTCATAAGGGAAGCTCCTTTATAAGAGTGTTATAATACTAACATATTAGCTTCTCATATTCAAGGCTTGCGAAAAAATGAAATAAAAATTTAATAATTAAGAAATTTTGAGTTTAAATTTGTTGTGAGTATAAAAATGCCCCTTCAAACCGCGTTGAAGGGGTGAAAAATAATTTTTATTTTGCCTTTTTTAAGATTTTCGTCTTAATAAACGGAATAACCTTCGGATAAAGCACCTTGTCTATAAGAAGCGTTGCGATAAGTCCGCCGACTATACCGACGATTATGCCGCCGATTATATCCGTGGGATAGTGAACGTGAACGTAAATTCTCGAAATGCCGATTAAAAGAGCAAGAATCACAGCTGGAATGCCGTATTTCTTTTTCGCTCTTAAAAGAAGCGGGAACGCCGCACCGAACGACGAAGATGTGTGACCCGAGGGGAACGACCAGCTTGACGGCTTTTTAACGATGTCCGGGTAATTGAACGCTTCGGGCCAGCCGTCAAAGTTGAAAGGACGGGGGCGCTGAATAAGCTCTTTTAAGCAGATATTGTTAATAAAGCCCGCAACCGCAAGACCTCCGAGAACATAAACGCCGAATCTGCGCGTTTTTTTCGGAATGAGCAGGCACACGCCGAGAATTATCCAAAAAATGCCGTCGTCGCCGAGATATGTAATAACAGACATAATTACGTCGAGCACGGGATTCCAAAGCTTTTCAAAAAACTTAAAGACAGCCCAGTCGAAGTTGACTATAAAATCCATAACAGAACTCCTTTACCGATGATTACTTATTGTACTATCTGAAAAGCGAAAAGTCAACAACGGGTTAAAGTTTTTGATACAAAACGGGTTAAAGTTTTTGATATAATATAGCTTGAAAAAAAGCATATACTATGATATATTAATTATCTGCAAAAAGACGGAGGAGATGTTAATATGCTAAATATGACAAACGAACAAAGACTTTCGGTTATAAACAAGCTTATCGAAAACGGCGTTAAAATCCCTTGTTATGACGGCGTTATTATCGAAGAGAGCGTTACAATCGGCAAGGGCACGCTCATTTTGCCGAACACTTTAATTCTCGGCTCATCCGTTATAGGCGAAAATGCCGTGATAGGCCCCAATTCATATATATGCGACACAACGGTCGGCAACGACACGTCTCTTAACAACACGCAAAGCTTTTCGTCAAAAATAGGGGCGGGCGTTACGGCAGGCCCGTTTGTTCACATAAGACCCGGCTCTTCAATTGCCGACAGGGTTCACATAGGCAATTTTGTCGAGGTTAAAAATTCAACCGTTGACGAGGGCAGCAAATTGCCGCATCTGCTTTATGTGGGCGACAGCGACGTCGGCAAAGACGTTAACTTCGGCTGCGGGTGCGTTACCGTCAATTACGACGGCAGAAACAAATCGCGCACAACGGTTAAAGACGGTGCGTTTATCGGCTGCAACACAAATCTTATAGCGCCCGTAACGGTCGGCGAAAACGCCTTCACCGCGGCAGGCTCGACAATAACAAAGGATGTTCCCGATAACGCTCTTGCAATAGCGCGCGAACGCGAGGTTATAAAAGAAGATTGGGTCAACATTAAAAAGCCGTATAAACGCCAGCACACAGCGGAGAATAAATAATGTTCGGCAAAAAGAAAGAAGCGGGCGGCTCAACCTATGAATATCTCATAGCAGGTTTGGGCAACCCCGGTGCAAAATACGAAACAACACGCCATAACGCGGGCTTTTTGTGCGTAACAAGGCTTGAAGACAAATATAATTTCAAGGCGAAAAAGCTCAAATTTCACGCGCTTATCGGCGATACATATATCGGCACTCATCGCTGTATCGTTATGAAGCCGCAAACCATGATGAACAATTCGGGCGAGGCGATTAAAGAATGTGCCGCATTCTATAAAATTCCGCCTGAAAATATTGTCGTTATTTTTGACGATATTTCGCTTGAACCCGGGCGCATTCGCATAAGGCGCAAGGGCTCTGCGGGCGGCCACAACGGAATTAAAAGCATAATAGCGCATTTAGGAAGCGAAAATTTTCCGAGAATAAAGCTCGGCGTGGGTGCAAAGCCTTCCGAAGACAGCGACCTTGCCGATTGGGTGCTCGGCAATTTTCCGAAAGCGGATGTGCCGAAAATGCGCGGCGCAATAGAAAAAGCCTGCGACGCATTGCCGCTTATTCTCGACGGCGACATTGACGGCGCAATGTCAAAATATAATTCATAAAACAAAAATATGTCATGTTATTCTAAGCTTTTAAAAGACTGTCAGGAATACCTTGATGTTCTTCGGTATATAAATTCAGGCGTGGCGCCCTCGGGTATTACGGGGCTTCCGCCTACGCCGAAGGCGCATCTTATACATTCGCTTTGCGAGGATACTCTTCGCAGAGCTATTGTCATTTTGCCCTCGGAGGGCGCGGCGACAAAATTCGTTAACGATATTAACGAGTTTTGCGGCAATAAAGAAAAAGCGTTTCTTTTCCCCGCAAGGGATTATTCTTTTAACAGCCTTGAGAACCGCTCAAAGGAATTTGAGCATATGAGACTTAAAACGCTCTCGAAAATTGTTGACGGCAGCTATTCCGTTATTGCGTGCAGCGCCGAGGCGGCAATGCAGTTGACCTTGCCTAAAGAAAGCCTTATAAAACGCACGCTTAAAATAACCGCCGATTATGAAATTACGCCCGAAAAGCTTGTGGATGTGCTTTTAAAAGCGGGCTTTTCGCGCGCCGATACCGTAGAGGGTGCGGGGCAGTTTGCACGCCGCGGCGGAATTGTGGACTTTTTCCCGATTAACGCCGAAAATCCCGTAAGAATAGAGCTTTGGGGCGACTGTGTAGACACTGTTTCGGAGTTTGACCCGTCAAGCCAGCGCCGCACGGATATTATTGACGAATGCAGAATTTCGCCGTCGTCTGAAATTCTTTTTGACAGCGACGAAGAGTTTAAAGAAAAGCTTGAAGCCTTTATAAAGGGGCTTTCGGGCAAAGGCTCCAAAAAAGCAAAAGAGACGCTTTTAAAAGACCTTGAGCTTTTAAAAAACGGCGTTAAAATCACAAATACCGACAAATATCTTTCGCTCGCCTACAAAAAGCCCGAGTCAATATTTGACTATTGCAAAGACGATATGCTTTTTGTTATTGAAAGCTCGGCGGTAAAAGACAGCATAAAAAACAACTCAAAGCTTTTAAACGAAGAAATAAAGGCGCAGTTTGAAAACGGCGTGCTCGCTTCGGGGCTTGATAAATTTGCGCTGACGCAAAGCGAAATATTTGCCCTTTATGAAGAAAGAAAGGCATTTTATGTGGACTCTCTCCCGCGCGGGAGCTTTGACACGCCCGTAAAATCGCTTACAACCTTTAACGCACAGCAGCTTCCGACGTGGAACGGAACGCTCCAGGTGCTTCTTGACGATATAAGACCCGCAATTTCAAGGGGCGTAAAATGCATAATAAACGCCGGCACCGAAAAGGCGGCAAAGTCGCTTTGCGAAGCGCTTGAAAACGAAGATATAAAAGCGCTTTATTTCGGCGTGCTCCCGGCGGAGTTCCCGCAAAAAACAGTGTCCGTCACGGCGGGCGGCGTCAGCGGCGGCTTTACTTATCCGAAAGAAAAGTTTGAAATAATAACATACGGCAAAGCAAATTCCGTTTCAAACTCAAAAAGGCGCAAGGCTTTTAAAGCGGCTGACGCGGTGCAAAGTCTTGAAGAGCTTACGCGCGGCGACTATGTTGTGCACGCCGTTCACGGTATAGGCGTTTTTGAAGGCATTCAGAAGATGGAAGTCGGCGGGCTTATTAAAGACTACATCAAAATAAAATACGACAAGGGCGACGCGCTTTATGTTCCCGTAACACAGCTTGACCTTGTTTCAAAATATATAGGCCCGGGCGAAGAGCGCAAAACACTTAAACTGTCGCGGCTCGGCGGCAAGGATTGGGAAAAAGCAAAGGCGCGCGTAAAAGCCTCGGCAAAAAGTATGGCAAAAGAGCTTATTGCGCTTTATTCAAAGCGCCTTAAAACCGACGGCTTTGCTTTTTCGCCCGATATTGATATGCAAAGCGATTTTGAGCGCCGCTTTGAGTTTGAAGAGACCGATGACCAGCTTCGCACGGCGGACGAAATAAAGCACGATATGGAAAAGCCGCATCCTATGGACCGCCTCCTTTGCGGCGACGTCGGCTTCGGCAAAACCGAGGTTGCTTTAAGAGCGGCGTTTAAGTGCATAGCCGACGGCAAACAGTGCGCAATACTTGTACCGACAACGATACTTGCGCTTCAGCACTATAACACGATAATGCGCCGTTTTGAGGGCTTCCCCGTGAATATAGAAATGCTTTCGCGTTTTCGCTCGCAAAAGCAGGCGCAAAATATAGTCAAAAAGCTCAAACGCGGCTCAATAGATATAATTGTCGGCACGCACAGGCTTATTTCAAAGGATATAAGCTTTAAGGATTTGGGGCTTATAATAATCGACGAAGAACAGCGCTTCGGCGTGGGTCAAAAAGAGCGCTTAAAAGAGCTTTATCCAACGGTCGATTGCCTTACGCTTTCGGCAACGCCCATACCGAGAACCATGAATATGGCTATGTCAGGCATACGCGATATGTCGGTTATCGAAGAAGCACCGCTTGACCGCTTCCCGGTGCAGACCTATGTGCTTGAACACGACTGGGGGATTCTCTCGGAGGCTATGAAAAAAGAGCTTAGGCGCGGCGGCCAGGTATATTATCTCCACAACAAGGTCGAAACGATAGAAAAGACGGCGGCAACCGTCAAAGAGCTTATTCCGGAGGCGAATGTAAGCGTAGCGCACGGCAAAATGAGCGAAGAGGAGCTTTCTCAGGTGTGGCGCTCGCTTCTTGACGGCGAAACGGATATACTCGTTTGCACAACGATAATCGAAACGGGTGTAGACGTTCCCAATGCCAACACGCTGATAATAGAAAACGCCGAAAATCTGGGGCTTGCACAGCTTCACCAGATTCGCGGCAGAGTGGGGCGTTCGTCACGGCGCGGATTTGCATATTTTACGTTCAGGCGCGACAAAAGCCTTTCAGAAATCGCCACAAAGCGGCTTGAAGCGATAAAGGAATATACAGAGTTCGGCTCTGGCTTCAAAATCGCCATGCGCGACCTTGAGATAAGGGGCGCGGGCGACCTTCTCGGCGCTCAGCAGCACGGCCATATGGAAAGCGTCGGTTATGATATGTATATGCGCCTTTTAAGCGAAGCCGTAAGCGAAGAAAAGGGCGAAATACCGCCCGAATCTCAAAAGGATTGCCTTATAGACATACGCGTTGACGCGCACATTCCCGAAAGCTATATCGAAAGCCTGCCGCAAAGGCTTGCTATATATAAACGGATTGCCGATATAAGAACCGAGGAGGACGCCTCGGATTGCTTAGACGAGCTTATTGACAGATACGGCGACCCGCCGAAATCCGTTGAGGGACTTATAAAAATTTCACTCTTAAGAAACACCGCTTCAAAGCTCGGCATATACGAAATAGGTCAAAAATCCGACTCTCTGCTTTTGTATTCGCAGTTAATAGATATGAAAGCAGTGGCGCTTCTCGGCAAAATGCTCAGAGGGCGAATAATGGTTTCGGCAGGCAACAAGCCGTATATTGCGGTTAAAAAGCTCCCGAAACAAACGCCCATAGACGCTATTGAAGAGGCGTTTGCGGTGATGCTCAAAGCAGTTGAAAATAATGATAAAAACAGCGAAAGCGAGGAATTATAATGCATTACGATTACAAAACACAGGGAACGTGTTCAAGAACCATCAGCTTTGATATTGAGGACGGCACGGTTAAAAACGTTAAATTCGAGGGCGGCTGCAACGGCAACCTTAAAGGTATTTCGGCTCTTGCCGAGGGCAAAAAGCCCGAAGAGCTTATAAAATGCCTTGAAGGTATAAAATGCGGATTTAAGCAGACCTCGTGCCCCGACCAGCTCTCACGCGCGCTCAAATCGGCTCTGGAGGAGAAATAATATGAAGCTTCTTTTGATGATAGCCGATATAGATGAGTTTGTGCCGTTCAAAAAATGTGTTGAACGGCGCATTACCGAAGAATTTATTTTCAGGGGAATGCCCGCCTTTAAGTTTTCGCATAAGGGGATTGAGGTCACCGCGCTTTGCTTCGGCATAGGCAAGGTGAACGCCGCAACAGGCGCGGCGCTTGCTTTGAGCGAGCTTAAATTCGACGGCGTGATAAACACCGGCTGGAGCGGTGCTGTTTCGGGCGTTGCAAAGGGCGACGTGATTGTCGCAACGTCGTTTGTCGAGTGCGATTTTGATATGACGGCTATCGGCAAGCTGCCCGCACAAAAGCCCGGACAGGATGTTTATGTTTATAACGCCTGCGGTTTTATTTATGACGCAGTGGTTAAAGCGAACGAAAAGTCGGAGGACGCCCATGCAAAATTCAAATTCGGCGCTCTCGGCACAGGCGATATATTCCTTTCGGATAAAAAACTTGCACAGTATTATAAAGAGACTTTCGGCATTAAGGCGTTTGATATGGAAAGCGCCGCGGTGGCTTCGGTGTGCCGCGTTATGAATACGCCGCTTCTTTGCGCACGGAAAATATCCGACAGCGCGAACGACGCCGCACCGTCGGACTACCGCGAGAGCCTTTTCAGCGATGAAAACGCGAATGTGTTTTACGACATTGTTTTCAAGGTTCTCGGCGCTTTATGTGAACCGTAAGCATTAAAGCGTTTTGCAGATTGAAAAGCTTTTGGTGCTTAAATCTGCGCGCTTTTTTCGGCGGTTATTCAAGGGCAAAAGCCGCCGCCCGATATGCTTCGGGAATATTCAATACCATATTATGCGAAATTCACGCGAGTGTGTTGAATAAAAAATCGGGCTGTAATTTTTACAGTCCGATTTTTTGTGATGAAATGTATTTTAGTTGAAAGTTCGTTTTCTGGGGCATTTTTTACCGCCGCGTTTAGATTTCACCGTTAAAAAACGCATCTTTAAACCACACGTTTTCCACTTCAAATTCTTTTTTGTTAAGATAATTAAGAATGCCTGCGTCGGTTTTAAAGTCGAAAATAAGCTTATACGAATAAAGAAATTGCTTTTTATATCCGCCGAAGCGCTTGTTTTCGGCGTTTGTGCCGTATTTTCCGTCGCCGAGAAGCGGGTGGCCGTAAAAGGCAAAGTGCGCTCTTATCTGGTGGGTTCTTCCTGTAAGAAGCTCCACTTCAATAAGCGAAAGTCCGTTTTTATAACCGAGCACCCTGTATTTTGTCGAAATGCTTTTGGCGTTTGCGGAAGCACCCTTTGAAACGTAAACCTTGTTTTGCTTTTCGTTTTTTTGAAGACTGTCTTTAAGAACGCCGCTTTCTTTTTGAAGCTTTCCTATTACAACGCAAAGATAAAGCTTGTGAAGCTCGCGGTTTTTAAGCTTTTCGTTCAAAATTCTTAAAGCTTCGGCATTTTTTGCGGCAATTATTATTCCCGCGGTGTTTCGGTCTATTCTGTTCACAAGTGCCGGTGCAAACGACATTTCGTTTTCGGGGCAATACTCGTGCTTTTCATAAAGATAGCGCTTTATTCTTGTTATTGCGGTGTCGTTATATTCGTCGGCGTCGGGGTGCGAAAGAAGCCCGACGGGTTTGTCGGCAAGCAAAATATTTTCGTCCTCATAAACAATAGAAAGGTTTTTGCCCGCACCCATAAAGTCGTATTTAGGGGCTTTCGGAGCAAAAAATTCGTCGTTTATATAAAGAGATACGACGTCGCCCTTTTGAAGCTTAAAGCCTATATCGCATTTTTTAGAGTTGACCTTTATTCTTTTGCTTCTTATGTATTTATACATAAGCGACTTCGGTATAAGCGGAAAAGCCTTTGAGATATATTTGTCGAGCCGCTGATTTGCGTCGTTTTCACCTATAACAAATTCTCTCATCTGTTTTCGACTTCCTTTTTAATATCCCTGAGCTTTTTAAAACGTCTGCTCACGGCGGAGCGCGACATGGGCGGGTTCATAAGCTTTCCCAATGCGTCAAGCGAAAGGTCGGGGTTGTCAAGCCGCAATAAAGAAAGCTGGGCTAAGTCCTCGGTCATATCGTCAAGGCTTATTTTTTTAAGCACGTCGTTTATTAAATCAATTTGATTCATACCCGTTTCAATCGTTCTTGAAAGGTTTGCCGCTTCAAAATTCATTCGCCTGTTAATTCGGTTTTTTACGGTTTTGAACGCGCGCGTTTCCATCATAACAAAAAACGCGCCGTTTGCACCCA
Source organism: Ruminococcaceae bacterium UBA6364 (assembly GCA_002440045.1). Lineage (GTDB taxonomy): Bacteria > Bacillota > Clostridia > Oscillospirales > Acutalibacteraceae > DTU089. Next base: position 15,117 of record DJRI01000034.1, read on the forward strand.
TGGCGCCGATAAAATCTTCAATTCCGTCGGCGTCCTTGCAATAAAGCAAATAGCCGTTGCTTCGCCTGAGCTTTTTAACTTTAAGCCCCGCTTCTTCTATTACCGTCATAAGGTCGTCGCAAAGCTTTGATTTTGCAACGCTGAATTCAAGGTGATAATCCTTTTCGGGGTTAGAGACGCTTCCGCAGGCGAGAAACGCGCCGCGTATAAACGATTTAAAGCAGCATTCTTCGTCGTTGTTTTCAAAGTTTGAAAAATTCACTCTGAGCGCAAGCTCTTTGCCTGTATAGCCGAAAAAGAGAAGCAGTTTTTTTCTGTCCTCGGGGGACTCTATTCTTATTTTGTAGTTGCCCGCCTTTGAACATGAAATAACGGGTATAACTCCCGTAAGCGTTCTTACGGTGTCGCAATAGCGCATGGCAACGCTTTTTTGCTCTGTCATAAAAGAAATTTCGTTTAAACTAAAGCTTCTTCCGAAAAGCAAAAGCCCGAAAGCCTCCGCTTTCAGGCAACATTGCGTAGGTGTTACGCCGCAAAGTTCATTTTTTATATCTGCTGAAAAAGACATATTATTCCAAATTCCTGACTTCCGCTTCAAGAAGAACGCCTGTTTCTTTAAAAACAGTTTCTTTCACAAGCTCAATTAACGCTTTTATATCGTTTGACGTTGCGTTATTTTTGTTGATTATGAATCCCGCGTGCTTTTCGCTCACTTCGGCGCCGCCCACGCTTTTTCCTTTTAATCCGCACTGCTCTATAAGCGCGCCCGCAAAATAACCTTCGGGGCGCTTAAAGGTACTGCCCGCACTCGGATATTCAAGCGGCTGTTTTTCAACGCGCCTTGAAGCAAGGTCGTCCATCTTTGCTTTTATTTCTTCTTTCGGCGCTTTTTTAAGCTCAAAAACCGCGCCTGTTATAATATATTTGCCGCTTTCGTAAACGGAGCTTCTGTAAGAAAATTTAAGCTCACCGCCTGAAAATGCGCCTTCGTTCCCGTCAAGGTCGAGGTGGCGCGCTTCTCTAACAACATCTTTCATTTCACCGCCGTAAGCGCCCGCGTTCATAAATACCGCGCCGCCGACGGTGCCGGGGATTCCGTAAGCAAATTCAAGCCCCGAAAGCGAATTTTCAAGGGCAAATCTGCAAAGCGAAGAAAGCCTTACGCCCGCTTCGCAGAAAACCCTGTTACCGTCAAGAAGCTTTATTTCGGTGAGTCCGTCGGCAATTTTTATTACGGCTTTTTTAACGCCCTCGTCGGGGGCTAAAACGTTACTGCCGTTGCCGAGAACGACAAACGGAACCGAAAGGCTTTTTGCCGCCTTTAAAACCGCAGACAGAGCGTCTTTAGACTTGGGCGTTATAAGAAGCGGGCATTCGCCGCCCGTTTTAAACGACGTGTAGTTTTTTAAAAGCGCGTTTCCTTTAACGTCGCACAGATTGTTGATTGCAGCCTCTTTCAAGCCGCAAAAATTGAAGTCAGCTATGTTTATCACCGTCACTCGTTAAGTAAAGCCGCGCCGATTATGCCTGCGTCGTTAGCAAGCACCGCGGGAACAATCTGCGTCTGCTTTTTTGAATGTATGCTGTAGCGCTCGGTTGCAACATACGCTCTTATAGGACGAAGAATTTTTTCGCCCTGCGCGCTTATGCCGCCGCCGACGCATATCATATCGGGCTGAAGAGCGTTAATTATGTTTGCTATGCCGACAGCCACATAATAAAGGTATCTGTCGATAACAGCCTTTGCGGTTTCGTCGCCGAGGTCAAGAGCTTCAAAAATGGTTTTGCCCTCGACTTTGTTAAGGTCGTTGTCGCAGGTCTGCCAAAGAAGGCTTTCTTTGTTTGTCTGCATGGCTTCAACCGCCTGCGAAACAAGCGCGGGGGCAGAGGCGTATTTTTCCCAGCAGCCGCGTCTGCCGCAGTTGCACTGTATTCCGTCAACGTTTATAACCATATGACCCATTTCGCCGCCGCAGTAGTTTACGCCGCGAACAAGCTTTCCGTCGATTATAATGCCGCTTCCGACGCCCGTGCCGAGCGTTACGGCGACAAAATCCTTAACGCCGTTGCCGCAGCCCGCAACCGCTTCGCCGAGAGCGGCGCAGTTTGCGTCGTTTTCAAGATAAACGGGCTTTTGAAGCCTTAATTCAAGCATCTCTTTTGCGGGGACGTTGTTAAAATTGAGGTTGTTTGCAAACTCTATTTCGCCCGTTTCTTTGTTGACCGAGCCGGGCGTGCCGATGCCTATTGAAAGAACGTCGGAATAATCAATGCCGGCGTCTTTAACGGCAAGCTCAACGGCTTCTTTAATTGAATCGAAAATTTCTGCCGCGGGGCGGGGAGCGCGTGTTTTAACAGTGCCGCGCCCGATGATTTTGTTGTTTTCGTCTACGACGCCGGTGGCTATGTTTGTGCCGCCGAGGTCTACGCCTATTCTGTACATAATATTGACCTCCGATGACGATATATTACTTATTTAATGCCAAATTTCAAGCTCTTTTGAAACAGGCTCGGGTTCGTCCATTCCGAGCTGCTGCATAAGCTCGCGCGCGGCGTTATAGCCGAGCTTTTTCTGGCGGTTGTTCATTGAAGCGATTTCAATAATAATTGCAAGGTTTCTGCCGGGTTTTACGGGAACGACCGTTGCGGGGACTTTAATTCCGAGAATGGTCGTGTATTCGTCCTCTATGCCGAGCCTGTCATAAGCCTTTGTGGGGTCCCACTGCTCAAGCTGAACGACAAGGTCTATCTTTTCCGTAAGCTTTACAGCGCCCACGCCGAAAATATTGCGCGCATTCACAATGCCTATTCCGCGAAGCTCAATAAAGTGGCGGATGTTGTCTGGCGCAGAGCCGACAAGCGTTTTTGAAGATACTTTGCGAATTTCTACGGCGTCGTCCGCAATAAGGCGGTGGCCGCGCTTTATAAGCTCAACCGCGGTTTCGCTTTTTCCTACGCCGCTGTCGCCGAGAATAAGAATACCTTCGCCGTAAACTTCGACTAAAACGCCGTGACGAGTAATGCGTTCGGCAAGCTCTATGCCGAGGTAAGCGATAATTGTCGCCATAATAAGGGACGTCGGCTCCGATGTTCTTAAAAGCGGAACACCGTATTCTTTTGCCGTCGAAAGGAAATAATCGGGCGCTTCAAGGTTTCTTGTAAGCACAACGCACGAGGGTTTAAGCCCGAAAAATCTGTGAAGCCTTTCGCTTGCGGTTTTTCTGTCGAGCGTTTTTAAATAGCCCATTTCGGCAAGGCCGACAAATTCGACGCGCTCTTTGTCAAAATAGCCGTCGTAGCCTGCAAAAAGAAGCCCGGGTCTGTTAACATCCTGCGAGCGAATGACGATTTCGCTGTCGGGAATGTCGGGCATATAAATTGTTTCAAGCGAGTTGTCGCGCGCCACCTTTGAAACGGTGACGGAGTATTTTCCGCTCATTTTAAGTCCTCCGCTTGCTTTTATGGAGTTCGGGCGATTGCCCGTGAATATTATACACAAAGCCCTTTTACAAATCAACACTCAAAAGAGCTTTTAAAAGGATTTTTTACGACGGAGCACGTTTTTATTCCGTAGTATTTAAAGCATTCGATTACGTTTTCGTCAATCACTTCGCCCGACACCGCTATCGGTACTGCGGGCGGGCAGCTTACAGACGAAACTGCGCATACTCTCCCGAGAGAGTCGCTTATGTCAACAGTTTGCGATGGCGAAAGAAGTGCGTCTCTTATAGGCAAGGCGCGTTTTAACTTGTGAAGCGGCGGCGAAAACGTGCTTTTCGGCGCGCGCCTTTTTATTGAAATAAGCACCGCAACAAGGCGCGAAAGCTCTTCGTCCGTGTTAAAAGGCGTCGGCATAAGCACCGTGAAATCGGGGTCGTGAAATTCGGGGTATATTCCGTTATTTTCAAGAATTTCCGCAATTTCGTCGCCAGTGTAGCCAAAGCTTTTCGGCGAAAGCGTTATTTTAAGCGGTTCGTCTCCCGCAAGAGAAAATCCGTGGGTATAAACGGCGCGTTTTAAACTGTCGATTTTTTCTATGAATTCCGAAAGCGTTTTTTTGTATGTCAGAAGCAATGGGTTTGCTTTGTCGAGCGATTGCATAATAAGGTATGACGGACTGCTTGTCGAAAAAAGCGCCATTGCGTGTTTTACGTTTTTAAAAAGAAAATCGGGCGCGTTTTTTGAAATGTGAAGATAAGCTCCGCCCGTCAGCACGGGAAGCGTTTTGTGAGCAGAGTCACAGCACATATCTGCCCCGAGGGCGATTGGGTGCAAATCGTCTTTTAAAAATTTAAGATAAGCCCCGTGGGCGTTGTCAACAAGAAGCAAAACGCCGTGCTTTTTGCAGATTTTTGAAATGCCTTTTATATCGGAAATATTGCCTATATAGTCGGGGCTTGTGATATAAACCGCAGATACAGAGCTGTCGGACGATAAAGCCCGCTCAACGTCGCTTTTTTTAATGGGGCAGGAATAATAAGAAGCGGCGCTTTTGGGATAGATAAAATCCACGTCTATATTAAGAAGCGCGGCGGCGTTTATAAACGCTTTATGTACGTTTCGCGCGGCAAGAATTTTAGGCGGTACATTGCGCTCTTTTGAATAAAGCAAAAAGAGCCTTAACATAGTCTGTATTGCAAGCGTAGAGCCGCCCGCCGAATAAAACGTGTGCGCACCGAAAATTTCGGAGGCGTTTTTTTCGCTTTTTTCAATTATGCCGTCGGGGCAAAAAAGGTCGTCAGCCCCGTCAAACTCGGTTATATCAAGCGCTTCGCACCCCAAAAACGGCGCGCCCTTGTGGCCGGGCATATGAAGTCTTACGGGCGATTTTTCATTATAAGCGCGCACAAAGTCGCAAATCGGCGTATCCATCATTCTTTAAGCTCACGCGCGACTGCAACGGCAATGGCGCATTCCATACGCTTTTTGAAAAGGTCGCAGCCGTATTTGTATATTCCTTTTACAGAGCCTGTTGCGTGATAGGCGTTTGCGGCGCACCCGCCCGAGCAATAAAGCCTTGCCCAGCAGTCGCGGCATTCTTCTCTCGCATAAACGTTGCAGGAATAAAATTCGTTCTGAATTTCTTTGTTATCCACGCCGTGATAAATGTCGCCGAGTTTAAATTTTTCGTCGCCGACAAATTGGTGGCAGGGGTAAAGGTCGCCCCAAGGGGTAACCGCCATATACTCCGTACCGCTGCCGCAGCCGGAAATACGTTTGTATATGCACGGACCGCCCTNNAAATGCGCTTGTAAATGCACGGGCCGCCCTTTATGTCGAGCATATAGTGATAAAATGTAAACGGCTTGCCCTCTTTGTCGCGCCTAAGCATAAGCTTTGCAAGCTTTTCATACTGCTCAAAAACTATCGGCTTGTCGCTTTCGGTTAAAGCGGAGGGGCTTTCGGGCGACGTCACGACAGGCTCCATGCTGAGCTCCGTAAACCCAAGGTCGAGCATCGCTTTTATGTCTTCAAGGAAATCGGGGTTATAATGCGTAAAAGTGCCGCGCATATAGTAGTT
>DJRI01000141.1 GCA_002440045.1 Ruminococcaceae bacterium UBA6364
TGCCGCCCCTACGAAGCGTAAAGGAAAAGCTGCGGTTTATCATTTTTACATTATAATAAAATGAACCCTGTGAACGGATATGTTTTCCGTTTGCAGGGTTTTATTTGTGTCAATATAAAATATCCCCGTGAACGGATTTTGTTTGAACAACGGGGCTTTGTTGTGAAAAAATATTTGAATATTTTATGCCGTTTTCAATACTTTTTTCGCAAAACCTACCGTTTTCCGCGTTGATTTCCCCATATTCCCCGTAGGGGCGGCAATCTGCCGCCCGCCAAAATGCGCAGCATTTTCCTTGATTTTTCCGCACAACGTGCGGAATATAATTACCTCTTACATCTTACTTATTACTTCTTACTTCAAAAAAAGTCCCGCTCGCATTTGCGAACGGGATTTTTGGTGCCGGTGGTGGGACTCGAACCCACACGGTATCGCTACCAACGGATTTTGAGTCCGTCACGTCTGCCAATTCCATCACACCGGCGCGGTGTACTCGGTAATTATATAACAGACGGCGATAAAAATCAATATAATTTTTAAAATTTCTTTATTTACGGGGAATGCCGTCAAAAAACGGAGTGCACGGCGCTTTAGTTTCATCTTTGTTACGTCGCTCCTTTTTGCTTGACTTTTTTCGTTATACATATTAGTATATTTTATGAGGGCTTGTAAAAGAGCGCCGAGAGAAGGAAATCAATGCTTTCGGAGGGCAGATATGAACGACAAAAGGCTTCAGTGGGCTTTGAAATTGCAAAGCATAGCGCAGACGGGGCTTGCGTATTGCAAAGATGAGTTTGATATTGAACGCTATATGCAAATCCGCGATATTTCAGCCGAAATGCTTTCTGAAACGCTGTCGGTTTCAAAAGAAAAACTGAATGACGTTTTTCTTAATGAAAGCGGCTATCAAACGCCGAAAATTGACACGCGCGCCGCTATATTCAGCGACGGCAAAATTCTTATGGTTCGCGAAAAGAACGGCAAATGGTCGCTCCCGGGCGGGTGGTGCGATGTTGACTGCTCAATAGCGCAAAACGTCGTTAAAGAGTCGCGCGAGGAAACGGGGCTTTCGGTTTTGCCGAAAAGGCTTATAGCCGTGCAGGATTGGCGAAAACACAATGTCTGCAACTATATTTACGGCGTAATTAAAATTTTTGTGCTGTGCGAGCCTCTCGGCGGCGAGTTTGTTGAAAATATTGAAACCGATTGCGCCGCATATTTTGCGAAAACCGAGCTTCCGAAAAATATTGCCGCAGAAAAGAATACCGAAGAGCAGATTCTTATGTGCTTTAATTCTTATGAAAGCGGCTTAGAGCGTGTGCTTTTTGACTGAAAGGAGAGACAATATGCAAAAAAGACTGCTTAACGTTGCCGAATATCTTTTAATCGCCGCGATGGGCGTTTTGTTTGCGTTTAACTATATTCTGTTTATAGTGCCGAACGGCTTTGCGCCTGCGGGGATAAACGGCATTGCCGTTATGATTCAGTACAAGCTTAATTTTTCGGTGGCGTATATGTCGCTTCTTATAAATGTGCCGCTTTGTGTTGCCGCATATTTTTATGTTGACAGGACGTTTGCAAAAAAATCGCTGTTTTTTTGCATAGTTTATTCGGCGGCATACCTTTTGCTTCAAAATGCAAAGGGCATAGAAAGATTTTGTTATAACGCCAACAACGTCGATACAATTTATCCCGTAATAATTGCGGGGCTTTTGGGCGGCTTTGTTTACGGCGTGCTTTTTAAAGGCAACGCCTGCACCGGCGGAACGGATATTGTCGCAAGAATTGTTGCCAAAAAAGAGCCTCGGCTAAACTTTTTCTGGGTGACGTTTATTCTTAATACCGTTGTTGCCGCGGCTTCTTACTTTGTTTATTCGGAAGATGTTGACGGCGTTGCCGTATACAATATGAAGCCCGTGTGTTTGTGTCTTTTTTATTGCTTTTTGTCAAGCTTCGTGGGCTCAATGATGTTAAAAGAGTCAAAATCGGCGTGCCAATTCATTATTATCACAAATCATTCGGACGAAATAGAAAAAGAAATTACCGAGGTGCTTCACCACTCGGCAACAAAGCTTTACGGCACAGGCGTGTATTCGGGCGGTGACAAAACCGTGCTTATGTGCCTTGTCAACAAGCATCAGCAGGTAGAATTTGAAAGAATTATTGCAAAATATCCCGATACGTTTTCAATAGAGCAAAGCGTTATCGGCACGATAGGAAACTTTAAAAGAATAAGGTGACTTGAATGAGCAATATAGATTGGTTTAAAAATGCAAAATACGGACTTATGATTCATTTCGGGCTTTACTCGTTGCTTGAAGGCAGTTATAAAGGCGAAAAAAGCAGCGGCTATGCCGAGTGGATACAGTCGTATTTCAGAATTCCCAACAGCGAGACCGAGCGTCTTGCCAAGGCTTTTAACCCGATATATTTTGATGCTGATGAATGGGTTTCTTTTGCAAAAGATTGCAATATGAAGTATATTGTTGTTACGGCAAAACATCACGAGGGCTTTGCACTTTTTAAGTCGCGCGACCCGTTTAACTGTGTTGACGCGTCGCTTTTCAAAAGAGACTTAATCGGCGAGCTTTCAAAAGCCTGCAAAAAGTATGGTGTGAAGCTGGGGCTGTATTATTCGCAGGACCTTGACTGGCACGAAAAAAACGGCGGCGGTTACAACTCAAACCACATACCGTGCGCGGGCACTGCCTGGAGTAACAATTGGGACTTTTTGCAAGAGGAGCCAAAAGACTATTCCGAAACATTTGAGAATAAGATTTTGCCGCAGGTTGAAGAATTGCTGACCAATTACGGCGATATTTGCCTAATGTGGTTTGATGTTCCCATGACGCTTACAAAAGAGCAAAGCAAACGCCTTTATGACACGGTAAAAAGACTTCAGCCCGACTGTCTTATCAATTCGCGGCTGGGAAACGGTATGTATGACTATGTTTCGTTAGGCGATAACGAAATTCCCGATAACTTTGAAGGGGCGAACGGCGAAGTTGATTATAACAGCATTGACGGAATCAAACCGTCGCCCTACGGCTTGTATGAGTCAGCCTGCACACTTAACGATACCTGGGGTTATTCGGCTCTTGACAATAATTGGAAAAGTGCCGAAACAGTGCTTGAAAACAAAAGGCATCTCAACAAAAACGGCATTAATTATCTAATTAACATAGGTCCGGACCATTTCGGAAGATTTCCAGTGCCCGCAATAAATATTCTGAAAGAAGTTGCGTCGGCAGAAAACAATGCAAAACAAAATGAAGCTGTTGCAGAATGACGCACTTGGGTGTATAATGACGGAAGTATGATTTTAAGGGAGGACACAATGACTACCAATGAATTTTTAAAAGAACTCGGCGTTCCCGCAGTCGGAAACGTTTGCAGCGAGCCGATAAACTGCGGCGCAGGTCTTGAAATCGAAACCGAAAACGGCTCTTTTGAGGACTCTTTTATGCTGCTTTCGGGCGGCGTTTCCGAAAGTATGTTCCGTGAGTTTTTGGGCGCGCTTTTAAAAAGCGGCAGAAAAGAGACGTTTCACCGCGAAAGAAACGGAAACATCTTTGCAGAGTTTTCGGGCGGCGAAAAAAAGCTTGTTTATACATATTACACCGCAGAAAAGCACGAGGCGCGCGTTATTCTTGACGCGGTAAGCCTGCCGCTTCGCGAGTATGACGACAACGAGGACGACGTAAGAGGCGACACGGCGCTTATGCAGTTTTCGCTGCGCTACGGCAAAATGATTCGTTTTGTAAGCTGTGACTGCGGAATGCTTTATGTTTTAAGACTTCGCGATAACTCCGTAATAATTGTTGACGGCGGCGAAATCGAGCAGGCGACAGAGGACGCATGCGACGAAATTATGTGCAGGCTTCGCGACCTTACAAACACAAAAGACGGTGAAAAAATACGCGTTGCCGCGTGGTTTTGCACTCACAACCACGACGACCACATGGACGTATTTTTGAAGCTTTTGAAAAGAGAAAAGGATGTTTTGGTTGTTGAGCGCGTGTTCTATAACTTCGCTTCAAGAACGCTTTTTGATTATGACAACCCCTGCACCGACAAAATGAAGCGCCGCATTAAGGAATTTGCGCCGAATGCAAAGTATTTAAAGCTTCACACGGGTCAGACAGTCCGTTTTCCCGACGCAACGTTTGAGGTGCTTTCAACGCACGAGGATATTTTGCCCCATTCGACGCGCTCGGCTCCCGAAAACGTTTATAGGGGAATGAACGAGACGACAACAATTGTTCAAATCACCTTTGACGACTGCTCGGTGATATTCCTCGGCGACGCCGAAGAATCAAACGGCGAGGCGCTTATTTCGCTTTACGGCAAAAACTCGCTGTTCTGCACATATTTGCAGTGCGCCCACCACCTTATAAACGACGACCGCAATATCTACGGCAACGTTAAAGCGAAAAAGCTTTTGATTCCGCAGTGCAGATATATCGCTGTTACCACGGAGCGCGAAAACACAAATTACCTTACCTCGCTTTTCGGCGAAGAGAATATGTATTACGCAGGCGATTGCACGCACGTTTTCACAGTGAGAAACGGCGAGCCTTCAATTACATATTTTGAGCAAAAAGGCTACTTCTACGACAACAGCGAAACGCTTGACTGATAGAAAAGGGCTGTAAAAAAAGTCCAGACCGCAAAAAGCAAAGAAATG
>DJRI01000170.1:0-374 GCA_002440045.1 Ruminococcaceae bacterium UBA6364
GTCCGGCGGCGGCAAGACAACCTTTCTGCGCTGCATCAACTTTTTGGAGAAACCGAGCGGCGGCAGAATAATCTGCGACGGCGATGTGATATTCGACGGCGCGGACAGCGGCAAGATGACCGCAAAGGAAATCCGCGAAAAGCAGCTTAAGTTCGGATTTGTGTTCCAGTCGTTCAACCTGTTTCCGCAGTACAGTGTGCTGGACAACATAATGCTCGCGCCCAAACTCCTTGCCAAGGAGAGGGACGACTACAAGAAGAACAAGGCAAAAATCATTGACGGCATACGGGCGCGCGCGCTCGATCTTCTTGCACAGTCGGGGCTGTCCGAAAAGGCGGACAGCTATCCGTGCCAACTCTCCGGCGGTCAGCAGC
>DJRI01000170.1:414-821 GCA_002440045.1 Ruminococcaceae bacterium UBA6364
AGGGCACTCGCGCTTGAACCGAAGATAATGCTCTTTGACGAGCCGACATCCGCACTCGACCCCGAACTTACCAACGAGGTGCTCAAGATTATAAAATCACTTGCGGACAAGAACATGACGATGATAATCGTGACGCATGAGATGAGTTTTGCAAAGAACATCTCGGACAGAGTGGTGTTCATAGACGATGGCGTCATTGCGGAACAGGGAACGAGCGACGAGATATTCTCGAACCCGAAAAGCGCGAGATTGAAAGAATTTTTGAGTAATACAAGGTTGTAGGGGTAATCGGGCGGAGTGTGATCGCCCGGACAAATCAAAGACAGGTGTTTTTTCTGTAGGGAACTGTCCGTGACAGTTCCGTGTCAAGATGTGCATTGCATTTCGGAACGGTCACGGACCGTTCC
>DJRI01000170.1:836-1024 GCA_002440045.1 Ruminococcaceae bacterium UBA6364
CCACACAGGGTCGCCCCTACATACATCCGCGAAATAATATCCGTATGCAAATAGCCATGAATTTGGTCAATCCCGTTATTTTAATTTTTCGCGATTTTCCCAAGCTGCCCGTTGTCACGCCGCGCACAATCTTTGCCTTTTATGTATTTTCTTTCATGATTAGGCAATAATGCCTCCCTTGCCTAAAG
>DJRI01000170.1:1048-4910 GCA_002440045.1 Ruminococcaceae bacterium UBA6364
TAAAGGGAGGTGCCGCCCAATCGATATTATTTTAACAAAAATAATATCCGATTGAATAAGGCGGCGGAGGGATTCAATCACCCAAATCGCTGACTGATGCTTGCGCACTCGCTGCGATTACCGTAGGGAACGACCTGCGTGTCGTTCCGCCGACAACCGCAAAATTACATCCGTCACAATACCATGCCTTGCCGAAAATATTTGCCCGTGCATTGTAGGGGGCGATGCCCTCATCGCCCCGAGCAAATAAACAGCAAACTTATCGGGTCGATGTAAGCATCGACCCCTACCGATTATTTGTAATTTTGTTCGTATGGCGTGGCGATATTTGCAATTTGATAAACATCTTTGCCGCGGAACGACACATAGGTCGTTCCCTACGGACAATTGGTAATTTGTGCGCAATTATTTATTATTCGCACATTTTCATCGCCCTGCCCCTACGAACATAATAAAACCAATTAAAATCATTATACACCATACAACGAAATATTGCTATTCCAAAAAATATGTGATATACTTAAGAAAAAGCGACAAAACCCGAGGTGAGCGCAAAATGAAGATGTACAAAACCGCAGACGGATTTTTGGCAAAAAATCCGTATCGCATATTCTGCCTTGCGGAATCGCGAAATCCGAACATCCACTGCCACGATTTTTTTGAACTGGCATACATCTACGAGGGCTGCGGCAAAAACCTCGGCGACCGCCCGACGGCAGTAAACGAGGGAGATTTTTTGCTGATTCTCCCGGGAGCCAACCACTGCACGGTATCCAACGAAAAAGGCGCGCCGTGGGTGCGCGTGTGCAATCTGCTTGCCGCCATGGACTATTTCCTCGGCATATGCAAAAAATGCGCAGAGATAACGGGCGACACGGAATTTTTCGGCATGCTGACATCGGGAGAGCCGACCTGTCTTATAATGCGCGACAGCAAAGACGGAGCCTTACTCAACATACTGCGCGCCATGCTGGAGGAATACGACGCAGACGACGGCTGCACTCCGGCACTGATGCAAAACCTGTTTGTAAATCTGCTGATAACGGCGAACAGGCTGTACAATAAAAAACAGTCCTCACAAAGCGAGGACACCGCGACGGCAAAAAACATCCGTCTGCTGAAAAGCTACATAAAATCGCACCTGAGCGAAAAACTCACCCTTGACCTGATTGCGGCTCAGCTGCACTACAGCCCGGAGTATTTTTCGCGCTACTTCAAACAGGCAACGGGCAAGAATATTTCAAAATACCTCACCGACCTGCGCATAGAGAGGGCAAAAGAACTGCTTAAATCCACGGATATGACGATAAGCGACATATGCTACAAATGCGGATATTCTTCCCTATCGAATTTTCGTTCTAATTTCAGTAAATATTGCGGAATGTCTCCGAAAGAGTTCAGGAAACAAAGATAAAATGAAAAATGTTGTGGCAATTACATTAAAATACAAATACAAAATTGTTACAACCCCTCAGTCGGCATTTACATCCAATATTATTTTGCGAAAATAATATTGGATGAGCCGCCAGCTCCCCTTGCACAGGGGAGCCTTTCCGTTAAGTGTTAATTTTATTAAAATTGCAAGTTTGTTCGGGTCGATGAGGGCATCGACCCCTACCGCCTTAATGTAGGTGCATCGCAAGGGAACAACACATCTCAAAGGCGAGGGTGGGTATATTTTATTTTGTGTGAGCGAGTTCTGCGCAGGGCTCCCCAAATAGTGGTAGCGTAGCGTGCTATTTTGGGAAAAAGGAGAAACAGCAAAGCAAGTAAGCTGTAAATCTCCGATTTGCAGCGCACGATGCGCGGCTTGTTTTGACGCTTGAGCGAGCCAAAATAAAATATGCATCACCGAGCCGAAACTCCGATTATCATTAAGAACGCATCTATGAGGGCGTCGCCCCCATGCCGCTCTTTTAGAAATTTATTTGATCTTCAGCTGCCTTTCAGCCAATCCGTGCCGAAGCGCATCGCAAGCATATCGCACAGCGCCAGCGCCGCCGCACTGTCTGCCACAACGCGCGCACGGTGCACTATTGCCGGGTCGTGCCGCCCGTTTATCACAAGGTCGGCGTTCTCAACGGTTGCCATGTGAACCGTCCGCTGTTCTTTGTATATGGACGGGGTCGGTTTTATCGCCATGCTGAATATTATCGGCATGCCGTTGGATATTCCGCCGTTTATGCCGCCGTTGTCGTTCTTTGAAGTTTTAATCGATCCGTTTTCCGTATAAAACGGGTCGTTCATTTCACTGCCCCTCATTTCGGAGCACATAAAGCCCGCGCCGAACTCAACGCCTTTAATTGCGGGAATTGAAAAAAGTGCGTGTGAGAGAACGCCTTCGAGCGTATCAAACCATGGCTCGCCGACGCCCGCGGGAAGCCCCGTAACGGCTGTTTCAAGAATGCCGCCAACGCTGTCGCCCGCGCGCTTTGCTTCAAGAATTTTTTCAATCATTTTGCTTTCTGCGCTTTCGTCAAGAACGGGAAAAGCGGCTGTATTAAGATGCGAAATATCCGTGTTAATATCTGAAAACGCCCTGTCGGAAATGCCGCCGCACCTTAAAAGATGCGTGCCGACTGCAATCCCCTTTTCTTTGAGTGCATAAAGAAGAATTGCGCCTGCGGCGACAAGCGGCGCCGTTATACGCCCGCTGAAATGCCCGCCGCCGCGGTAATCCTGAAAGCCGCCGTATTTCATTTCGGCGGTATAGTCCGCGTGACCGGGGCGCGCAACCGATTTAAACAACGAATAATCGGAAGAATGCTTATCGCTGTTTTCTATTACAATGCAAAGCGGCGTGCCGGTGGTTTTGCCGTTAAAAACACCGCTTAAAATTTTAAATTCATCGCCTTCGCGGCGCGCCGTCGAAATCTCGGAAGAAGCGCGCCTTAAAGCAAGCTTACTGTTAATATAGTCGCAGTCAACCGTTATTCCGGGGCTGAGCCCGTCAAGAACGGCGCCTATAGCTTCGCCGTGGCTTTCGCCGAAAAGCGTAAGGGAAACGCTTTGTCCGAAAGTGTTTTTCATACAGATCACCATGCCGGCGTTGCCGGCTCAAAGAATATGACGGCTTTAGCCTGTCCTACGCCTTCATAGCCGTTTCTTGAATAAAACGTGTTGTAAATATCAAGCGCGACCATCTGTGTTCTGTCGCCGGGGGCGCCGGCGGTAAGGGCTAAGTNNCGTGGCTTTCGCCGAAAAGCGTGACGGTAAGGCTTGTACCGAATGTATTTTTCAAAATTCTCACCTCAAAATGTCCGCAAGCTCTTTAAAAGTTAAAAACTTAAATTCAAACGAGCCTATTTCTTTAACAATCACAGCGTTAACGCCGCTGTTTTCAGCTTTTTTGTCAAGCTTAAAATACTTTTCAACATCTTCGGGCGCCGCTTCGATTTTTGTCGGAAGATTATTTTTTATAAGAAGATTTTTTATTCTTTCACGGGCACTGCCGAAGCTTAAAAGCATCATTCCCGCAGCGACGCACTCGCCGTGATAATACTTTGAAAATCCGCCGAGCGCTTCATATGCATGCGCAAAAGTATGCCCGAAATTGAGAACCCGCCTCAGCCCGTTTTCTTTTTCGTCTTTTTGCACAACGTTTCTTTTTATTAAAAGCGAACGTTCTATAACCGTTTCGATAATTTCATGCGCGTCGTTTTTTTCAAGAAGCAAAAAAAGCTCTTTATCGGAGGTTGCCGCCATCTTTATCGACTCGGCAAGCCCGTTTGAAAACTGTCTTTCGGGCAGAGTTTTAAGCGTTTCGGGGTCGATAATTACAAGCTTCGGCTGATAAAAAGAACCGACAAGATTTTTAATACCGTCAAGGTCAACGGCGGTTTTTCCGCCGACGGAAGAGTCA
>DJRI01000126.1 GCA_002440045.1 Ruminococcaceae bacterium UBA6364
CGCCGTAGTAGTTGAAGAGCTTATAATCTGTTCCGAGCTTTTCGTTTACTTTGTTCATATACTTTTCAACGATTGCGGGAACTGCGTCGTAATATTTGTTGCAAGCCTCTCTGTGCTGGAAGAAAATGTCGCCGTTCTCGTGAGAGCCGCGCATTACGGGGCGCTCGGGGTTAAGCGCTCTCTTTCTGAAAGCGTCAACTGCGTCCATATCGCACATTTCTTTAAGGTCCTCATAATCCCAAACGGCAATCTTCTGAATCTCGTGAGATGTACGGAAACCGTCGAAGAAGTTGATAAACGGAACTCTGCCCTCAATTGCCGCAAGGTGTGCAACCGCGCCGATGTCCATAACTTCCTGCGGGTTTGTTTCGGCAAGCATTGCAAAGCCCGTCTGACGGCAGGCATAAACGTCCGAATGGTCGCCGAAAATGTTAAGTGCATGCGATGCTACGCAGCGTGCCGAAACGTGGAACACGCCGGGAAGAAGCTCGCCCGCGATTTTGTACATGTTGGGTATCATAAGAAGAAGACCCTGAGAAGCGGTATAGGTGGTAGTAAGAGCACCTGCTGCCAAAGAGCCGTGAACCGTGCCTGCGGCGCCGGCCTCGGACTGCATTTCGGCAACCTTAACCGTTGTGCCGAAGATATTCTTCATTCCCTGAGCAGACCACTGGTCAACATAGTCTGCCATAGGGCTTGAAGGAGTGATGGGATAGATGCCGGCAACTTCTGTAAACGCATACGATACATATGCGGCAGCGTTGTTGCCGTCCATGGTTTTCATTTTGCGTGCCATCAAAAAGCCTCCTGTATAAAAAATTATTGCTGTGAGACACCATTAAATATATTAACACCGTTTGCCCCTCTTGTAAACCATAAAATCTTAAAAATTTATTCAAAATTCGCCTTTATTTGTAAAATATTTTTGTAAAAAGGAATATAGCGCGGCAAATATTCCCGTTTCGGCGCTATTTTCCCGCAGGATATTGACAAACCCGCAGGATAGTTTATAATATATGCTATTGTATTGTATGTTCTCGCAAGAGGGCATAAATGCAAAAATATTTTTTTATTTTTGAAAGGAGAAAATCCTATTATGGACGACCCCGGGCCCGGTAATTTTATCACCCAATATTTAACTCTCGCCGCATCAAGCGACGACACAAGCGCAGGCTCACTTGTATTAAAGCTTATTCTGCTTCTTGTTCTTGTTCTTGTAAACGCATTTTTTGCAATGTCCGAAATTGCCATTATTTCACTTAACGACGCTAAAATAGAGCGTATGGCTGAGGACGGCCACAAAAAAGCAAAGCAGGTAGTAAAGCTTACAAAAAACTCTAACAGATTCCTTTCCACCATTCAAATCGGCGTTACCCTTGCGGGCTTTTTAACATCCGCTTCGGCTGCAACAAACTTTGCGGATATGCTCACAGCTGCGGTAACAAAAGCGTGGGATATACCCGTTTCGGTTGTTTCCCCTATTTCGGTTGTGCTTATCACAATCATTATGTCTTATTTCTCGCTCGTTTTGGGCGAGCTTGCCCCCAAGCGCATTGCAATGCAGGCGCCCGAAAAGGTTTCGTTTGCCGTTGTCGGCGTGCTTCTTTTCATCTCGAAAATCACCGCGCCGTTTGTGAAAATTCTTTCGGTATCAACAAACTTTGTCGTAAAGCTTTTGGGCTTTGACCCGAACGCCGACGAAGAAGTCGTCACCGAGGAAGAAATCCGTATGATGGTTGACGTGGGCGAAGAAAAGGGCGTTATCGAAAACACCCAGAAAGAAATGATAAACAACATCTTTGAGTTCGACGACCTTGACGCGGGCGACATTATGACCCACAGAACGGATATTGTCGCGGTTGACGTCAACGACACAACGCTTGAAGATTTTATAAACCTCTCGACAAAAGAGGGCTTTTCAAGAATACCGATGTATGAGGACGACATCGACAACATCATCGGCATTATCCACGTTAAAGACCTTTTGCAGTTTGTCGGCAAGCAGGTCTCGACAAAACAGACTCTCCGCTCCATTCTGCGCGAGCCTTACTTTATTCCCGAATCAAAAGCGTGCGGCGAGCTTTTCACCGAAATGAGCGCACAGCACGTTCAAATGGCTATCGTTGTTGACGAATACGGCGGAACAGCCGGCCTTTTAACGCTTGAAGATATTGTCGAAGCAATTATGGGCAATATTCAGGACGAATACGACGACGAGGATGAAGAAATTTCAAAGATAAACGACACGACATTTACCGTTGACGGCACAATAGATATTGAAGAAATCGACGAGCTTATAGGCAAAAAGCTCCCCGACGGCGACTATGAAACGCTTGCGGGCTTTATCATTGACAATCTTCAGTACATACCCAAAGACGGCGAAATGAACGAGGTCACATTTGAAAACGTCAAGTTCACCGTTTTAAAGGTTGAGGACAGACGAATAGAAAAAATCAAAGTCGAAATCTTCCCTATAGAAGAACCCGAGGACGACGAAAAAGCGTCCAAAGAAAAGGCTTTTAAAGAAAAAGAAAAAGCCCAAAAGGAAGACGACTGAATTTCACCTTAATCCCACAGGGGCTGTAAAAAAAGTCCAGACCGCAAAAA
>DJRI01000025.1 GCA_002440045.1 Ruminococcaceae bacterium UBA6364
TTGTAAGCTCATGCTTTTTGATTTTGTTGTTGATGTAGTCGTCAACCGAAGCACAGCCGACAAGACCCGTTTGCTCTCTGCCGTTCATTATCTGACGGTAAATGTAAAAGCAGGGCTTTTCGTCCGTTTTCATAATGCCGTCGCTTTCGAGCTTTTTAAGGTTTTCGGCGGCTTTTTCATATACTTCGTCGCTGTAAAGGTATGTGCCCTCGGGAAGGTCTATTTCCGCTTTGTCAACGTGAAGAAAAGAGTAGGGGTGCCCTTTGACCGCTTCGCGCGCTTCTTCGCTGTTCATAACGTCATACGGAAGCGCCGCAACGTCTTTTGCGTATGAAGGCAATGGGCGCAGTGCTTTAAATGGTTTGAAAGTTGCCATAAATAATATCTCCTGTCGGTTTCAGTATAATACTGATTTTACTTTTTTGTATTCATTTTGTCAATAATGATTGTAATTTATTAAGGAATATGTTATTTTAAAAAAGAGGGTACTATTTATAAAGCAGCCGCATTCCGGCTGCAAAGGTGGTAAGGTAATGGGTAAAAAAACAAAAGCGTCCGAAAAGCCGAAGATACTTACAACAAAATCTGCGGTGATTTACGGACTCGGCATTCTCGGGGTACAGCTTTTTATAGGCTATATGAACTCCTTCCAGATGGAGTTCTATAATAAAATGTATTCCGCGTTTGACGGCAAAATCTTTTATGCGGCGGCAATAATAATTCTTTTGGCAAAGCTTATAAGCTGTATAGCGGACCCCGTTATAGGCGCGCTTATTGACAAAAGCAATTTAAAAGGCGGCAAAATAAAGCCGTGGATTCTTTTCAGCTCTGTGCCGATAGCCGTAATGACAACGGTAATTTTCATTTATATTCCGTTTAAAAGCAAGCTTTTTATGTATCTTTACATAACGCTTACAACCGTGCTTTGGAATATTTCAATGAGCTTTGCCGATATTCCGTCTCAGGGCATGCTTTCGCTTCTTTCGCCCGTTGCAGAGGAGCGCAACTTTGCCGCGGGAATCGCAAATATTTTTAAAACAATCGGACTTGCCGCGGCGGGAATAATCGTCACCGTGGTTATGATGGTTCTCGGTGCGGTTTATCCCGAGGGCTACCCAGACAGATTATATTACCTCGTGACGGCGCTTTTCCTTTTGGTCGTCGGAACAGCGCTTTATCTTTTAATCTATTTTTGCTCAAAGGAAACTGTAAAAAGCACATCTTCCGAGTCGTTTTCGTTTAAAGAAATGTTTGTTGAGCTTAAAACAAACAAGATGATGCTTATTATTTTCTTAACATATATTCGCGGCTTTGCGCGCACAATGGCTCTCGGAATAGTCGTTCAGGCGGGCGGCGCGCTTGTCGGAAAGGTTTATTTCCCCGGGCTTTCGGAGCTGCTCGCGGGCGGCGGAGAGCTTGACCCCACGTCAAACGCAACGTGGCTTATAGGCATAACGGGCGGCGTTGTGGGGCTTATCGGCGTTGTTGTTGCGCCCATCGTAAATAAAAAATTCGGCGAGAAAAAGACGTTTATAGGCTTTGCCGTTTACGGCGGAATCGTGTCTGCCGTTTCGTTCGCGGCATATCTTTTTATGCCCGAAGGCTCGCCCGTGCGCTCAGGGATTGGCGCCGTAATATTTATATGGATAACACAGTTCTTCGTTTCGTTTATGTTCTCTCCCAATAACCTGCTTCCGCCGATAATGACGTCGGACACAGTCGATTATATCGAGTGGAAAACGGGTAAACGCAAAGAGGGGGTGTGCTTTGCAATACTCAGTATGGCAATAAAGGTGAGCAATGCCTTGGCTGTTGCCGTCGGAATACTTATAATCGGAATTTCAGGCTATATAGACGGTGTTGAAGTTACCGTAAAAATGCAGAACATAGTGATGTTTGCATATATTGCAATGCCGGGTATTTCAACCGTGCTTTCAATGATACCCATGTTCTTTTATAAGATTGACGAAAAAACGAAAAAACAAATGCGCCTTGACCTTGAAAAGGCAAGAACAAAGAAATAATCAAAAAATAAGACGGGTGTAAAAATGGCAAAACTGTATTTTAAATACGGAGCTATGGGCAGCTCAAAAACAGCGCAGGCTCTTATAACAAAATTCAATTACGAAGAACGCGGAATGAAGGTATGGTTAATAAAGCCTTCGGTAGACGAGCGCGACGGCGTGTTTACGGTAAAATCAAGAATAGGGCTTACGGCGGAGGGAACGGCAATTTCCGAGACGTGCAACATTTACGAAGAAATGAAAAACCGCCCCGAGCACGCCGACGTTATAATCGCCGACGAAGCGCAGTTCTTTTCGCGCGAGCAGATAGACGAATTAAGGGATATTGTGGACGAGCTTAACGTTCCCGTGCTTTGCTTCGGCTTAAGAACGGACTTTTTGACGCACGTTTTCCCCGGAAGCGGCAGACTTCTTGAGATTGCCGACGAGTTTTCCGAAATAAAAACCATGTGCGAGTGCGGCAGAAAAGCCACCGTAAACGCAAGAATAGACGGAAACGGAAAAATAGTAACCGACGGCGCGCAGATTTTCCTCGGCGGCGACGACAGCTATGTCGCAATGTGCTATTCCTGCTGGAAGAAAAAAATAAAAGAACAAAATAAAAGCAAAAATTTAGGCTGATTTGCACAATAAACCGAAAACCCCAACAAAAAAATTGTAGAAATTGAAAATTTTAGTTGAAAAATTTTCATATGTGTGCTATTATCATTGAGGATGGAGATTGACAAAATCTTAACCCAAAAATGCTCAGGAGGATGTTAACCATGAAAAAAGTTTTAGCACTTGTATTGGCTCTCGTTCTCGTTGTCGGCTGCTTTGCGGCTTGCGGCGGAAACGGCGACAAAGACAATACAACAACTCCCGCCGGAACAAACACCGACCCGAGTGACACAAACAAGCCTTTCAATTATGACGATGTTGATGACAACTATACATCGGCAGACGGCAAATATGAAATCGCTTTTGTTACAGACGTCGGTCAGTTAAAGGACAAATCCTTTAACCAGGGCACTTGGGAAGGCATAAAGAAATATGCTTTCGAAAACGGCAAGTCTTATAAGTACTATCAGCCCGCAAACGGCGACCAGGCTACTGACGAAGACAGATACAACGCTATGAAATCCGCTGCCGACAACGGCGCGAAGATTATCGTTGCTGCAGGCTTCCTTCAGGGCAACGCTCTTGCGAAAGCTGCCGAAGAGTTTACAGACGTTAAGTTTGTATTCATCGACGGTTCCGTTCTTCAGGACTCCAAAAAAGAAGTTCTTAAAAACGTTGCGGCTGTTGTATTCAGCGAAGAGCAGTCCGGCTACCTTGCAGGTTATGCAGTAGTTAAGGAAGGCTATACAAAGCTCGGCTTCTCGGGCGGCGGCGGCGGAGAGAACCCTGCTTGCTGCAGATTCGGATTCGGCTTTGTTCAGGGCGCTAACGACGCAGCTAAAGAGCTCAACACAAAGGTTGACGTTAAGTACAGCTGGAACTTCGGTTCAAGCTTCTCGGCATCAAGCGACCTTACCACAATGCTTGAAGGTTGGTATTCAACCGGCACACAGGTAGTATTTGCCTGCGGCGGTTCTATGTGCCAGTCTGCTTTCTCGGCAGCTGCTGCCAACGACGGCAAGGTTATCGGCGTTGACGTTGACCAGTCCAACCTTTCAGACACAGTCATCACTTCCGCTATGAAGGGTATCCGCGAAGCAGTTGGCTTCTCGCTTGCAAAATTCTATGACGGCAAGTTTGATGAAATCGGCGGCGTTCTTACATCTCTCGGCGCAGCTGACGACGCTGTAGGTCTTCCCACCGATACATGGTCACTCAAGAAATTCACAGTTGAAGACTATAACAAGCTTTTCGCTTCTATCAAAGACGGCTCAGTTAAGGTTGACAACGATTATACTCACCTTGAGAAACCCGAAACTTATGCAAACGTTAACTTTGAATTAGTTAAATAAGTTAAGCACATGGGGTGGGGAAGAGTCATCTTCCCCACCTTTTTGGGTTGAACCTTTTGGTAACATTTTTCTTGAAAAACGCAACAAAAACGGATGTGATTGCAATTGCAAAATGAATATATTATAGAAATGCTCAACATAACGAAGGAGTTTCCCGGAATCATCGCAAACGACGATGTAACCCTTCGTTTAAAGCGCGGCGAAATTCACGCCCTGCTCGGCGAAAACGGCGCGGGCAAATCCACGCTTATGTCGGTGCTTTTCGGACTTTACAGACCCGAAAAGGGCGTTATTAAAAAGAACGGCGAGGTTGTCGATATAAAAGACCCGAACGACGCCACCGCTCTCGGAATCGGAATGGTGCATCAGCATTTTAAGCTTATCGACGTTTTTTCTGTGCTTGACAACATAATTCTCGGTGCGGAAACCACAAAGCTCGGCTTTTTGCAGAAAAAAGAAGCAAAAAAACAGGTAATGGAGCTTTCTGAAAAATACGGCTTGAAGGTTGATGTAAACGCCAAGGTTGAAGATATTACGGTCGGTATGCAGCAGCGCGTTGAAATACTTAAAATGCTTTACCGCGAAAACGAAATACTGATTTTCGACGAGCCGACGGCTGTTCTTACCCCGCAGGAAATCGACGAGCTTATGAATATAATGCGAAGCTTTAAAGAAGAGGGCAAGTCAATCCTCTTCATTACGCACAAGCTCAACGAAATTATGGCGGTTTCGGACAGGGTAACGGTTTTAAGAAAAGGCAAGTGCATCGGCACCGTTAACACTGCCGACGTAACAAAGCAGGAGCTTTCCACAATGATGGTCGGAAGACCCGTTCAGCTTGAAGTTGTAAAAGAGCAGGCACAGCCTAAAGAAGTCGTTCTTTCGGTCGAAAACCTTACAGTGCCGTCAAAAATACACAAGAACAACGCCGTTAAGGACGTCAGCTTTGACGTAAGAGCGGGCGAAATTGTTTGTATTGCGGGTATTGACGGCAACGGTCAGACCGAGCTTATTCAGGGTATAACGGGCCTTGAACCCGTCAAAAGCGGAAAAATAACGCTCTGCGGCGAAAACATTACGCACAGCAGCATAAAAAAGAGAAATAAAACGGGTATTTCGCATATCCCCGAGGACAGGCACAAGCACGGCCTTGTTTTAAAGAATACGCTTGAAGAAAACCTTGTTCTTCAGCGTTTTGACGAAAAACGCTTTCAGAAGATGGGCTTTATAAAATTCGGCGAGGTAAGAAAATATGCCGACGAGCTTATAGAACGCTTTGACGTTCGCTCGGGTCAGGGCGCCGTAACCGTTGCCGCAAGTATGTCGGGCGGCAACCAGCAAAAGGCGATAATCGCCCGTGAGATTGACCGCGAAAAACCGCTTCTTATAGCCGTTCAGCCCACGCGCGGACTTGACGTCGGCGCGATTGAGTATATACATTCTCAGCTTGTGAGCGAGCGCGACAAAGGCGCGGCGATACTTCTTGTTTCGCTTGAGCTTGACGAAGTGCTTTCGCTTTCGGACAGAATCCTTGTTATGTACGAGGGTGAAATCGTGGGCGAGGTTGACCCGAAAAACACAACGCCCGAAGAACTCGGACTTTATATGTCCGGCGCCAAAAGGAAAGGAGAGGCGAACTGATATGAAAAAGAACAGCACACCTAATTCGCCTCTTTTGAAGAAAAAAGGCTTCTTTCAAAGCGGCGCTTCACAGTCGGTATTTTCATCACTGTTTTCAATATTCATCGGACTTATTGTCGGCAGTATAATAATCGTTATAGTCGGCGCGGTAAATAAGTCAATGCCGGCAGAAAATATAATTGATGGCGTAAAGCTCGTTTTCCTCGGTGTTTTCAGCACGGGGCGCGACGCGGTGGGCAACTTAACTTTCGGCTTTAACCCGATTAATATGGGCGACCTTCTTTTCAGAGCAACGCCTCTTATTCTTACGGGACTTTCGGTTGCCGTTGCCTTTAAAACGGGACTTTTCAATATCGGCGCACCCGGTCAGTACCTTATGGGTACGGCGGCAACGCTTTATCTCGCGCTTTCTATCCCTCACGATAAAGTAAACCCGACGCTTATTTGGGTAATCGCCTTTTTGGGCGGCATTATTGTCGGCGGCCTTTGGGGCGCTCTTTCGGGACTTTTCAAGGCGCTTTTAAATGTCAACGAGGTAATTGCCTGTATTATGACAAACTGGATTGCGGCAAACCTTGTAACGTGGTTCTTTGAGTCGCACGACGCGCTCAAAAACTCATACGAATACGGCAAGGTCGGCTACATCTGCAAAACAAGCTTTAATGAGGTTTCGACTTCAAAGCTCGGGCTTGACAAGCTTTTCCCCGGGTCACAGGTGAACGGCGGAATAATCATTGCAATTGTGCTTGCAATTCTTGTTTATGTTCTTATGTCGCGCACAACGCTCGGCTACAAGCTCAAAGCCTGCGGCTCTAACAGGCACGCGGCAAAATACGCCGGCATAAACGACAAATTCTGCATAATCCTTTCAATGGCTATCGCGGGCGGCCTTGCGGGCAGTGCGGCGGCTCTTTATTGGCTCGGCGGTAATACAGAGTTTTATTGGTCGACCTATCAGTCGCTCCCCGCAGTCGGCTTCAACGGCATTCCCGTTGCGCTTCTTGCAACAAACAACCCGATAGCGGTTATCTTTGCGGGCTGCTTTATGTCGATGCTCAACATTGCTGGTCTTCAGATTAAAAACCTTACGGCCTACAACGAGTATCTTACCGATATAATCATCGCGGTAATCGTTTATATGAGTGCGTTCTCACTCTTCATCAAAACCGCGCTCGAAAACAGAGCAAAAAAATCACAGCTTAAAAAAGCGGCAAAAACCGCCGTTTCGGAAAACGCGAAAGGAGAGGATAAATAATGGTATTTTTGATACAGCAAACTATGGTATTCGCAGTTCCTCTTCTCATCGTTGCCCTTGCAGGCGTGTTCGCCGAGCGAAGCGGTATAATCAACCTTGCGCTTGAAGGTATTATGATTTTCGGCGCGTTTATCGGCGTTCTGTTTATAAGAACAATGCAGATGAAAGGTGTTTTCGATATTAAGCAGGGTCAGCTTTTATTGCTCACGGCAATGCTTGTCTGTGCTTTTGCGGGCGCAATATTCTCGCTTCTTCTTTCATTCTCGGCAATCAACCTCAAAGCTGACCAGACAATCGGCGGCACGGCTCTCAATATGTTGGCTCCGGCACTTNNCGTTCTTTTCCTTATAAACGTTATTGCAAGACAAAACACGCTTCTTATAGAGGGCGACGCTCCTTCGTGGTTTATGCTCAAAAAGAGCACCTTCGGAATTGACCGCGAGACAGACATCGGCTTTTTCGGCGAATTGTTTTTAAACAAGGTTTATATTTCAACTTATGTTTGCATTCTTCTTTTTGTTGTGCTTTCAATAATTCTTTATAAAACGCGTTTCGGTTTAAGACTTCGTGCCTGCGGCGAAAATCCGCAAGCGGCGGACTCTCTCGGAATTAACGTTAAAAAGATGCGTTATGCCGGCACAACAATATCGGGCGCGCTTGCAGGCGTCGGCGGATTTGTTTATGCGCTTGCCGCGGCAAACTGCGCTTCAACCGGCGAGGTTGCGGGCTTCGGCTTCCTGGCTC
>DJRI01000125.1 GCA_002440045.1 Ruminococcaceae bacterium UBA6364
AGGATCAAACTCTCTAAAAAATTGTATTAACACACATCTCTGTGTACCAATCTTTTAAAAGCTTTTTCTGCTCTTTTCGATGCTCTGGCGCATCGCTTTCTTAACTTCTTTCGAAGTCCGAAATTATCTGTCGCAATTTCTTGCGCTCAAAAAAATCTCAGGGTTTGTTTGTATCGTTGTTTAATTTTCAAGGTTCGTTTCGCACCCTCAATTACCCGCTTCCCTCTGCCCTTTCGGCCTTCCGTCCGCGCCGCTCTCTTGAGTGCTCGTATATATTAGCAGAATCATTCCCGCTTGTCAACACTTTTTTTCAAAAAAATTCGGATTTTTTTGAATTTTTTTAAAAATTCCGCTTCTTTTTCGCCGACACTCTACATCTTGTGTTCCATGCTTTTCGGACCCACAATTTTAATGTTCAAAGCTCTGAAGAAACAATGTATAAAACCGTTTTCCCGCGAAAAAATACTTTTAAAAGGTCCGTTTTCAAAAATCAGAAAGGAGCGACAGCCGATTTTTTCGGTATGTTTTAACTGTAATTTATGAAAGATAAAATCAAGAAAAAAGCAAATAATAAAGCGATTGCAAAAAGAGCCGTATCTTTTCTTATGGCGTTTGCGATTACATTTATGGTTCTTGCCGCCGTTGCTGTAAGAATTAATTCCCCGAAGCCCGTGGACGCGCTTTCAAAGCTCGGCTCGCGCGGGACAGAAGTGCGCAACATTCAGACGAAGCTGAAATCGCTCGGTTATTATTCGGGCACGGTAGACGGAATATACGGCACGGGAACACAGCGCGCCGTAAAAGCGTTTCAAAAAGCCTGCGGTCTTACTGCCGACGGCATAGCAGGCCCCAAAACGCTTTTATACCTCGGGCTTGGCTCACAAGGCTCGCAAAGCTCTTCGGGCGGATATTCTTCTTCGGATATGTATTTGCTTGCAAAGGTAATTGAAGCAGAGGCGCGCGGCGAGAGCTACACGGGGCAGGTAGCCGTTGGCGCTGTCGTTTTAAACAGGGTCAAATCGTCGTCGTTTCCCGATACGGTTTCGGGCGTGGTTTATCAGAAGGGCGCTTTTTCTGCGGTGACGGACAGCAACTGGAGCGTTTCGCCGTCATCGACGGCAAAAAAAGCCGCGCAGGACGCCGTTAACGGCTGGGACCCGAGCGGCGGCGCACTGTATTATTACAACCCCGCAAAGACCTCAAACAAATGGATAAGAACGCGCCCCGTAATAACAACCATCGGCTCGCACGTTTTTTGCAAATAAGTCTTTATATTATATACCATTATATATAGGCTTTGGCTGCGGCGAAAAAACGATGCTTTTGCCGCGTCTTTTTGCGGCGATATAACATTTGTATAAAACACATCCCTTTGCGGGTGTGTTTTTTTGTTAAAAAATAAACGAGGTTTTTCTTGCTATTTTTTCGCTTTTGGTGTAAGCTATAATGGGGAAAATTGGTAGGCAGGTTTTGTCGATATACGCAAAACAGACGCGCAAATCGCTGCCGCTTTCCATTATATATAAATATTGCCGCATGGCGGCACTTCCTCAAAACGGTTATTTTAAACAGAACAGGAGAGAAACTTATGCAAAAAGTTCAGTTTACCGAGACTGTTTTGCGTGACGCAAACCAATCGCTGATTGCAACGCGAATGAAATTCGACGAGTTTGAGCCGATTCTTTCAACGCTTGACAAAGCCGGCTACTACTCGCTTGAATGCTGGGGCGGCGCGACCTTTGATTCGTGCCTTCGCTATTTAAACGAGGACCCGTGGGAGAGACTCAGAAAAATCAGAAAAGCGTGCCCTAACACAAAGCTTCAGATGCTTTTGAGAGGTCAGAACATTTTGGGGTATCATCATTATCCCGACGACGTTGTTCGCGGCTTTGTCAAAAAGAGCATTGAAAACGGTATGGATATTATCCGTATTTTCGACGCGCTTAACGACGTAAGAAACATTGAAACCGCCGTTGACGAGACTGTTAAAAACGGCGCTATCGCTTCGGGCGCTATTTGCTACACAATAAGCCCCATTCACACGCTTGAAAGCTATGTGGAGCTTGCAAAGAACATGCAGAGCATCGGCTGCCGGACAATCGCCGTTAAGGATATGGCGGGTATTTTAAGCCCCGAAGAGAGCTATAAGCTCGTTTCGGCTCTTAAAAACGCCGTTGACGTTCCGATAGTTCTTCACACGCACTGCACCACAGGTCTTGGCTTTATGACGGTTTTAAAAGCCGTAGAAGCCGGCTGTGACATTATTGATACGGCAATTTCGCCGATGTCGGGCGGCACATCTCAGCCCGCGACCGAGACGCTTAACTATGCTCTTTCTCAGCTTGGCTACGAAACGTCTCTTGACAAAGAAGCGCTCAACAAAATCGGCGATTTCTTTAAGCATATAAGAAACGACGCTCTTTCTTCGGCACTTCTTAACCCGACCGTGCTTTGCACCGACACAAAGGCTTTGAGCTATCAGGTGCCGGGCGGCATGCTTTCAAACCTTGTTGCTCAGCTTACCGCTCAGAAGAAGATGGATAAGTTTGAAGAGGTTCTCGAAGAAACCCCGAGAGTAAGAAAAGACCTCGGTTATCCGCCGCTTGTTACTCCGATGAGCCAGATGGTCGGTGTTCAGGCAACGTCGAATGTTCTTGCCGGCGAGAGATACAAGAATGTTTCCAAGGAAATCCGTGCTTATGTAAGAGGTGAGTACGGCAAGGCTCCCGGAAAGATTGACCCGGCACTTATCAAGAAGGTTCTCGGCGACGAGAAGCCGATAAAGGGCAGATATGCCGATACTCTCGGCGACGGTTATGAGGCTGCAAAGGCCGAGATCGGCGCAAAGGCACACAGCGAAGAGGATGTTCTCTCATATATCGCATTCCCCACTCAGGCCGAAGCGTTCTTCGACAAGCGTGACGAAAGAGCGAAGAACACCTTTAAATATACCATTGAAAAAATTGATTGAGGAGGAAAACGAATATGAATATGACTCCTAAGCTTCTTGGCGTTTTCGCCCAGATCTACGGCTCAAATGATGCCATGGATTTTGGCAAGGCGGCACTCGTTGCGGTTGTCGGTTTTATTACTGTTCTTGTAATTCTTGCGATTATTGCTTTGTTTATCAAGGCTATCGCCGCAATTTTCGATAAAACAAGCAAAGCTGCAAAAGCTCCTGCTGCCCCGACACCTGCCGCACCGGCAGCTCCTGCAGCACAGCCTGCTCAGCCGGGTGTTGAGCTTGTAGGTGTTGACGAGCCCACAGCGGCTGTCATCATGGCAATAGTAAGTCACCAGAGCGGAATAAGCCTCGACAGGCTTGCGTTCAAATCAATTAAATTATCGGAGGACAAGTAAATGAAATATGTTGTTACGTTAAACGGAAAAAAGTATGATGTAGAGGTTAACGAAAGCGAAGCTGTTATCACCTCCGTAAGCAATGCCGCTCCGGTTGCTCCCGTTGCTCCTGTGGCTCCGGTTGCAGCACCTGCTCCTGCGGCAAGTACAGCTCCCGGTGCGCCGGCCGCTGTAGTCGGCACGGCAGTCAGCGGAACTCAGATCACATCTCCGATGCCCGGCACAATTCTNNCAAAGTAAGAGAGGACCTCGGCTATCCGCCGCTTGTAACCCCGATGAGCCAGATGGTCGGCGCGCAGGCAACGGCAAACGTGCTCGCAGGCGAGCGTTATAAAAACGTTTCAAAAGAAGTCAAGGCATACCTTATGGGCGAATACGGCAAAGCACCCGGAAAGATTAACGAGGATGTAAGAAAGAAAATTCTCGGCGACGCCGTTCCGTTTGAGGGCAGATATGCCGACACTCTTGAACCCGCATTTGAAAAAGCAAAAGCCGAGCTTGGCGGCAGCCACTCGGACGAAGACGTGCTTTCATATATCGCTTTCCCGCAGCAGGCAGAAAAATTCTTTGCCTATCGCGAGGAGAAAAAGAAAAACACCTACAGCTATGAATTTAAAGCTGTTGAATAAGGAGGGCACCGTATGAAAATTCTCCCTTTGCAGCTTACGGATATTAAATTTTCCGAAGCACTGCTTATTGCGCTTTTCGGTTTTGTGCTCGTTATAACCGTTCTTGCCGTGCTTGCGCTTTTCGTAAAGCTTCTTTCGGCAATAACCGGCGCTTTCACGGGCAAAAAGAAAGCCGCCGTTTTGCCGGCGCAGGAAAATGCGGCGCCCGTTCTTTCCGACTCGCCCCGTTCAGACCTTGTTACGCTTGACGGTGTAAGCGAAAAAGACGCCGCCGTAATTATGGCGATAACGGCAAACCGTCTTAATGTTCCGCTTGAAAGGCTCTCTTTTAAGTCGATAAAAAGGCTTAATCAGAACCCCGAGCTTTCGGGCATAAGCGAAAAAGACGCCGCCGCGGTTATGGCGATAACGGCTGAAAAACTTAAAAAGCCGATTGAAAACCTTGAATTTAAATCCATTAAACTTTCGGAGGAATAAGCTATGAAATACATTGTTACATTAAACGGTAAGAATTATGAAGTTGACGTTACCGAAACAGAAGCTGTCGTAACAGGCGTTAAAGAAGTTTCCACAGCACCTGTTGCTGCTCCCGTCAGTGCTCCTGCGGCTGCACCCGCTGCAGCACCCGCGGCACCCGCCGCTGCCGCTCCCACAGACGGCACACCCGTAAAAGCTCCCATGCCCGGCACGATTCTTTCAATCAAGGCTCCCGTCGGCACAGCCGTTAAGGCAGGCGACGTTGTTCTCGTTCTTGAAGCTATGAAAATGGAAAACGACATTGTTGCTCCCTGCGACGGCACGGTTAAACAGGTGCTTGTTGCAAAGGGCGCTTCGGTCAACACAGACGATGTTTTGGCTGTTATCTGATTTTTCCCGAAAGGATAATTAATTATGGATTTTGGTGTTATTCTTCAAAACCTTTGGAAACAGTCGGGCTTTGCTGAAGCCGAATGGTACAACTTTGTAATGATAGGCGTAGCAATCGTTTTTCTTGTACTTGCCATCAAATTCAAGTTTGAACCGCTTCTTCTCGTTCCCATCGCGTTTGGTATTCTTCTTGCAAACCTGCCGGGCGCAAACATAATGCTCGACACAACGGGCGGTCAGCTCGGCTCTTTTGGCACTGTTGCCCAAGAGGGAGCTCATTGGTATGACTCGGGCGTTTTGCGTATAATTTACGTCGGCGTTAAGTCAAGCATTTTCCCCTGCCTTATATTCCTCGGCGTCGGCGCTATGACAGACTTCGGTCCGCTTCTTTCAAACCCCGTCAGCCTTCTTTTGGGTGCGGCGGCTCAGCTCGGCGTTTATTGCGCATTCCTTCTTGCGATTGCCTTCGGCTTTACCCCGCAGGAGGCTGCCGCTATAGGCATCATCGGCGGTGCGGACGGTCCTACGGCTATTTACCTTGCATCTAAGCTTGCTTCGCATCTTTTGGCGCCGATAGCGCTTGCCGCTTACTCGTATATGGCGCTTATTCCGATAATTCAGCCCCCCATTATGAA
Organism: Ruminococcaceae bacterium UBA6364; assembly: GCA_002440045.1. Classification (GTDB taxonomy): domain Bacteria; phylum Bacillota; class Clostridia; order Oscillospirales; family Acutalibacteraceae; genus DTU089. The sequence continues at coordinate 5,492 of DJRI01000125.1, forward strand.
GGCGCTTACAACCGAAAAAGAGCGCAAGGTTGAAATGAAGCAGTTAAGAAAAGTTTCTAAGGTTGAAAAAATTATTTTCCCTGTGGCTGTTCTTGTTTTCTGCGCATTCCTTCTTCCGTCGGTTGCTCCGCTTCTCGGTATGTTTATGCTCGGCAACCTTTTCAGAGAGTGCGGCGTTGTTGAAAGACTCAGCGAGACGGCTCAAAACGCCCTTATGAATATCATCACGATACTTCTCGGCGTTACCGTCGGCGCAACCGCAAACGGCGGCGACTTCCTTAAACCCAAAACGCTTCTTATAGTTGTGCTCGGATTTGTTGCTTTCTCGTTCTCGACGGTCGGCGGCGTGCTTTTCGGCAAGCTTCTTTACGTTATAACAAAGGGCAAAATCAATCCGCTTATAGGCGCGGCAGGCGTTTCGGCTGTTCCCATGGCGGCCCGTGTTGCTCAGAACGAAGGCAGAAAATACAATCCCACAAACTTCCTTCTTATGCACGCAATGGGTCCCAACGTTGCCGGTGTTATCGGCTCGGCAGTTGCCGCAGGCTTCCTTCTTGCGGTTTTCGGCTAAGCTAAATAAAGCAAATAAAAAACGGTACGGCTTTTGCGGCTGTACCGTTTTTCTTTCTCTTAAAATGTTGTTTTGCCGGTGGATTTTCACTTCATCTTTCACCGTTCCATTCTGCAATAAACTCATAAAGAAACTCTTGCATAACAGCCATTCGGCGCTTTGCCAAGCGCCTGCCCTCCGATGTGTTCATCATACTTTCAAGCAATAAAAGCTTTTCATAAAAATGATTGATGCTCGTAGAATTTTCGTTGTTTCTGTATTCCTCTTTGTTCATTCCCGGTTTCGGCTTTATTTCGGGGTCATAAATCGCCCTGCCCTTGCTGCCGCCATATGCAAATGTCCTTGCAATCCCGATAGCGCCCATAGCGTCAAGCCTGTCTGCGTCCTGCACGCACTTTCCCTCTATTGTTTCCGGTATAACGGAGTCCGTTCCGACAAACGAAACGGAGTCTATAATTTTACAAACCGCCTCTATCGTTTTCCTGTCAACGTTGCCGGCTGTCATAAATGAGACTGCGTTTTTCTTTTCTGAGTATGTGTCGGGCGAAAGCTTAATATCGTCAACGTCATGAAGTAAAGCCGCCAGCTGAACCGTTTTAACATCCGCTTTTTCATGCTCTGCAATTTGGGTTGCCAACTTATATACTCTTACAGTGTGATAAAAGTCATGTCCGCTGCTGTCGCCCGAAAAGACGTTTTTTATAAATTCCGTTTCCCTGTCTGTCATATTTTCCACCTAAACACTTTTTTAAAACCGATGCCGAAGCGGCTGTAAAAACATTTTCGCCGCTTCGGCATTTTTATTTTATTCTATGTTATTATTACCGTTTTCTTCCGGCGTTTTTTCCGCTTCTGTTGTCTCTTTTGTTTCCTGTGCGGCTGACGGCGCGGGGGCATCGCCCTCTTTACTGTCGTTATTCGTTTCTTCGCCGCCGTTTGCCGGCATAACGGGCGTCGGCGTTGTCGAAAACGTAGACTGAACATAGCCCTCTTTTTTCTTTCTCTTTTTAAACATAAAAAGCCCGATAATTGCGCCCACCGCGCCGCCGGCGGCAACGCCTACAACGGTTTTGTAAGACCCGGGAAGCCCGACCTTTTCATTCTCGCCGAGAGCTTCATCGGGCGTGGTGAAGGATTCTATCATATCAAAGCCTTTTTCGCTTTCTGTGCCCGTGTTATCGGTAACATAAAGGAAAAACGTGCGTTCTTTTGTGGTGAATACCCACACATACTGCGTTTCGTCCACCGCCATGCCGTTATAAGTCAGGCTCATATCAACAACAAGATAAAGCGCCTTGTGACCTTTAAAATCAATCTTTTCCATTGAACGGCAGGTTATCGTGGGCTCGCTTCCGAGCTGTTCTTTAAAAGCGTCCTTATAGCCGCTTATTAATGTATCCCTGAAAACCTCTGCCTGGGCGTCGCTTAAAGTGCCTATATTTGTGCCCTGTTCGCCGACCTTGACAAGCACGTTTGAGCCTGTTTCGGGGTTTTGCCACATATACTGCCCCGCGTTGTCGGTGCTGTAGCTTGTGAACGGTTCGCACGGCGTTATTGTAAACCCGTCGCCGTCAAAGCCGAATGCCGTAACCGACAGCGCCGATAAAATAACAAGCGCCGCAAGCAGTGTGCCGAGTAATTTTTTCATTTTAAATTCCTCCTTAAAGCTGATTTTTACGCATAAGATGGTCGAACCGACGCTCTTATGTCTAGGCATAAGAGAATCGAACCGACACGCCCTAAAAGCTTTATTTTCCGCATCCTCGGGCATTTTTCTCCTTGCAATACGGGCAGTATTGACGCGTCGAAGAAACACCCGA
>DJRI01000032.1 GCA_002440045.1 Ruminococcaceae bacterium UBA6364
CGGAATATAATCGCGGCAAAGCCGCATAGCTAACAGCTAACGGCTAATGGCTAACGGCTTGCGTGGCAAAGCCGCGTGGCTAACAGCTAACGGCTAATGGCTAACGGCTAATGGCTAACGGCTTGCGTGGCAAAGCCGCGCGCTGACAGCTATTTGAAGTAATAGTGAAGAGGTAAGAAGTAAAAAGTAAAATCCCGTTCGCCGAAGCGAACGGGATTTTTGGTGGAGACAACTGGAATTGAACCAGTGACCCCTTGCATGTCAAGCAAGTACTCTAACCAGCTGAGCTATGCCTCCGCAATTTGTGGGTGTATTGTAACACACAAAAAGGAATAATGCAAGGGGTTTTTAAAAATTAACGGCACTCTTATTAACTTTATTGCCGCGTCATTCGGCGGGGTTATAAACAACGCCTATAAACAGCGGAACATCGGCGTTTTGCGCATATATCGCATAAATAAACGGTCTGTTTAAAAAGAAGTTTATTTCGTCTTGGGGGGCTGTCGCGCCGTTGAGGTCTATTCGCGTATATGCCGACGCTTCAACGCCTTTTTCGTCAACGGCTATGTGCGTTTCCTGAATAACTCTGTTAATATAAAGCTTTTCTTTGCCGCCGTACATCGCCGAAAAGTCGGCTTCGGTTTCGCTGAAAGCCTTGTTTATGCCGAGCTTTTTCAAAACTTCCGAAATGTTCTCATAAGACGAGCCGAACGAAAACTTCGGAATCTGCCAATGCGTTATTACGCCGCCTTTTTCGGTGCCGCCCGTGAGCGCCTCTTTTAAAGATGCGGGGTCAGAAATAAGCTCTTCAACATTTATGCCCTCATTCGGAAGGACAAATTCCATTCTGCCGCCGTTTTTAAAGCTTCTGCCGGCGCGGACAAAGTTGCCGCCGAAATATACCGCATTTGAGTCCGTGGTGCACATATATTCGGCTTTTACCGTTTTGCCGTTTGCAAAAAAGTCGCCCTTTGTGTTTGCGGACTTTTCAAAGCGCTCGCTCCACTCGTCGTAAAAATACACGGTGTTAACAATGTTCATAAGCGTTTCGCTGTCAAAAGAGACCTCGGGCGACAGCGTGCCGTTTGTGTTATCCGAAATCCATTTTGACATCTGCTTTCCCGTTTTCTCGTCTGAAAAATCGCAGTCAAACGCTTCGCAGAAAAAGCTTTTTGCGGCGGTGTTTAAAAACTCGTCTTTAAACTTGGAGCCGTTTTGAAGCCAAAGAGAGTTGTTGAGCTTTAGCTTGCCTATTTTGTTATCGGTATAAATAAGGTTATAAAGCTTTTCGCACTGCAAAGAAAAATCTTCCGAATTTTTTGTGCCGAGAAGCGCCGAAAGCTCCTCTTTTGTCGCACCGTTTGCGCCGCTTGCACAAACGCTTAAAGCATAATAAAGCGACAGCGGCGAATAGTTGCTGTTTTCTGCACCGTTTTTTAATACCTCCGAAGCCGTTGTATACGAAAAATCCTTAAGCGTATTTAAAAAGTCTGCGCTTACGTTATATTTTTCACGGTTTTCGCGCTTTGCGGCGTAGTCGTCAAAACCCGCGGCGTTAGGATAAACCACGGCTTTAATGGGCGTTGCCGCCTTTGTAAAGCTGACGTTCACCTGCGGTTTCGTTTCTTTCACGCTTTTGCCGCCTGTGGGCGATTCGGTCGGCAGCGCCGGCTTTGTTTCACCTTTAAAAGCCGCCGCAAAAACTGCGCCCGCGCCCACGCTTAAAACAAGCGCCGCCGCGCATATTCTGACTGCAAGCTTTTTTTGCTTCTTTTTCTTTTTTTCATATTCATCACGTGCAAAAAACACGTCTTTTGCCATCTCTTCATATGTTTTCACAGTCAAATCCGCTCCTTTCAAGCTCTGCTTTAAGAGCTTTTTTTGCTCTGTAAACAAGCGTTTCCGTTGCGTGCACGCTCTTTTTTAAAACGGCGGACGCTTCTTTTACACTTAAATTTTCAAAATAAACAAGCCACAAAACCGTTCTGTGTTCCGTTTTGAGCTTTGAAAGAGCATTGCGAAGAATAATTTTTCGCTCCGACGCGATAAATCCCCTTTCAAAATCCGCTTCCTCGGACGGCATTTCGCCGAGAGCTTCAAGCGGACATTCAAAATGCCTGCCGCGCTTTCTTAAATAGTCCCTTGCAACATTGCCGCCGATGGTGTAAAGCCACGTTTTAAAAGACGCCTTGCCGTTGTAATGCGGCTTTTTTATAACAATCTTTACAAACGTCTCTTCGCACAGCTCCTCCGCAACGTGAAGGTCGCCGACGAACGTATTAAGATATAGCATTAACGGGTCTTTGTAATTTTTAATTATCTCCGTAAAGCCGTTGTCATCGCCCGAAAGAAAACGGCGGTAGCTACTTTCACCGTTATCCGTAAGACCACATCCTTTCTCCCCTATTCACCTATTATACGTTCCGAATAAAAAATCCTCACAAACATTTTAAAAAAATCGGCGCGAAATTCCAAGTCTTTCGTGCCGATTTTTGTCGGATTATTTTGCCGTTATTTCAACTTTTTGTGCGTTTATCATTTTTTCAAGAAGCGCGCAGTCGAGAACATCAACAACGCCGTCGCAGTTTATATCGCTGCTCCAATTGTCATAAAGCGGTTCGCCCCTATTTGAAAGAAGCTCTGAAAATCTTACAACCTCGCGCTCTGTTAAAACCGCCGTTTTGCTTAATGCTTTAAGGTCGTTTTCGTTGACCTTGCCGTCGCGGTTGACGTCGTATTTTGCATATTCGTCGGTATTGTTTTTTGAAAGCGCCGTGTTCACAGCAAGCTGATAGTCGTTTATATCGACGGTTTCGTCGCCGTTGACGTTGCCCTTTTGAGCCACCGTGTAACCTGCGCCGTCAATCTTTTTTGCGCGGTAATGGTCGTTATCGGTAATTATCGGATAAGAGCCCTCTGTGTTTGAAAGCTGACCGAACGCGGGAAGAAGCGAGGCTACTTCGCCGGAGCGGAAGCTTTCTTCGCTTTTTTCTTCAACATCAGAAGCGTTTATTCCGACTTCGGATTTGCCGTAAAACGCTATGCCGTCCTTTTCTTTATAATATATGTTCGTATAATACGACGCGCCCATCATTCTGTCACTGCCGACTATTGCGCCGCAGTAGCTTTTTAAAAACGGATACGGGGAGTTTACTTTTGTAACATCGCCTTTATAAACGCAGTCCGAAAGAGTACAGTTGCCGCTGCCCCTTGCTTCGCCGATTATTCCGCCCGCAACAACGCCCTTAATGTCGGCATAAACGGCGCAGTTTTCAATTTTTGCGTTTGAATTCGGATTTGTTGCGTAATACCCGACTATTCCGCCCGAAGCCACGCTGCCGCTGCTGTATCTGTTTTCTATATTCATAAACGACATAACGCGTTCAACCGTGGTGTCGCTGAGAGTACCGCCGACTGCGCCGAAGTTGCCCGAAACGGAGGCTGAAATTTCGCCCTTTAAGACAAGATTTCTTACGGTACTTTTTGTAAGCATTTTAAACAAGCCGTAGTCGCCCGAAATTCCGCCTTTAGCATAAAGCGTAACGGTGTGACCGTTTCCGTCGAAAACTATGTTTTCTGCTTCGGGGGCTGCCCACCCATATTCGGCTTTAATTAGAATATCACCCAAAAGCACGCAGGAGCCGTCAATATTTTTCGACCACGAAAGCAAATCGCCGTAATTTTTAACGGCATAAAAGCCCGCGTATTCACTGCTAAGCCCGTAATTTGCCGCCGTTTCTGCGGTAAGTTTTTCGGGCTTTTCGGCTTCGCCGCACAAAACGCAAACGCCGTCGTAATAATAATGGTCTTTAATTGCGACAAGATATGAATTTTCACCGCCGTCAAACTTATACACGCCGTTTTCAAGAGTAAATGCGTCTGCGGCTTCTTTAACGCCGTCTGCCGTTACAAGTCTGAATTCGTAACCGTCAAGAAGATACTGCTCAGGGTTTTCGGTCGAAGTGATTTTATAAAATTCACCGCCGCCGATTTCAGCCTTGCCGCCTTCAATTGAAATTTCGCCCTTGAAGGTGCCGCCCTCAAAACGCGCCGTGCCGTTTACAATAAGCCTGCAATAAAGCGTGCCTTCGCCCGCGGGAACGGTAAGCGAGATGTTTCTTCCGACGCGAATGTTGCCGCCCGAAAGGGAGTTACCCGAAAGCGCCAATGTAACGCTGTTTCTTGCAATTGTTATTTCGTTTTCGCCGCGTTCAAGGCTTCTGAAAAACTCGTATGTGCCCGCTCCGAAATATTCCGAAGTGCTTACGGCGTCGTCAAAATCTTCGGCGAAAAACTGCATATCGTCTCTTATTTTTACGTTAATCGGCCGCGAATAGCCGCAGGAAATGCAAACATTGTCTTTATAGCGGTGCCCGTCTACCAAAAGATATTTACTGCTGTTGCCGATAAAGGTATATCTTATTCCGTCTTTTGTGAAGTCGCCCTCTTCTGCGACCGTACCTTTTGACGGTATATAATAATTTTTGCCCTCGGCTAATAAATCTTCGGGGTTTTGGGGCGTGCTTAAATTATAATAATTGCCGCCGTAGAGCTTTACATCGGCGCTTTTGCTCAAATGCTTAAGGGATTTTATCTCGCCCTTATATATATTGAGCCTGCCGCTGTTCGTCGCTTTTAACACCGTGAAAACGCCGCCGTTTACATTAAGCGACGCGCCCCTGTTCATAACAGTCGCCGAAGAGAAATTGCCCGAATTTACGGTGACGGTGCCGCCCGTAACATAAAGCGGACACGAGACAACGCCGAAGCCCGAAGCATCAAATGTGACGTCGCCCGACTTTACGGTCAGCTTTTGCCCCGAAAGCTCGCTTTTTGTTAAAACGAATTTAATGTTTGAAGAAACGGTAATATTCTTTTTGTCGGCAGTGACGTTTGACCTTATTTCAAGCCTGCCGCCGCCCTCATTATTGAGCTTTTCGACAGCCTCTGAAAGCTTTTCAAAATATTCGGTATTTTCGCCGTATGTAATTTTAACGGGAAGAAGCGCCCCGCAGTCAATACATTTGCCGTCTTTATAGCAGTGCTCTGCAACAAAAACGCGCTTGTTTTCCGAATCTGCCGAAAATTCATATGAGCCGTCAGGATTTGTAAAGCCGCCGCAAAGAGAGAACGTACCGTCGGTTTTTTCCAAAAAGAATTTTTTGCCGCTCTCAAGAAAGCTTTCGGGATTTTTGGCGCTTAAAATATTTTCAAAGCTGCCGCCGCAAAGACTTACGGAATTTTTGCCGTTTTCGACGGTGATTTTACCGTATCTGCCCGAAAGCACAGTAAGACTGCCGTTCTTTACGTGAACGCTTTTTATACTGCCTAACCCATCGCCTAAAGTTAATGCGGCGTTTTCAGAGTCAAGCATAATATCTGCGCTGAGCGTTCCCTCGCCGTTTGAAGAAATAAACGTAACGACAGACTGTGTATTGATGTAAACATCGCCGCAGTTAAGACTTTTGCCGTTCAAATCAAACGTAAGCCCTTCACCGCTTATATAAAGCGCGCCGTCAAGCGTAATGTCTTTAAGAAGAAGGAGCATAGCGTTATTATACGTGGCAGCGCTCATAGCCTTGCGCATTTCTTCAGCCGAAGCAAAACGCTCGGCAGGAGCAGTCGGGTAAAGTATTTTTGCCACTGCGGGGTTTTTGCACCTTGTGCAGACGTCGGTTTTTTCGTCAAAGCTGTGCGAAGCGTAAACGGTAACATAAACCGTAGATTTATTTCCCGCACTGTCGGTTACGGTAATTGTGTGTTCACGCGAATCGCCCGAAACGGTAACACCGTTGTTTTCATCGGCTGTTACCGCTTTGCCGTCAAGCGTTATTTCGGCAATATTCTTTTCAACAACGGTAACGGTTTTTTCAAAGCAGAACGCATAATGTCCGCCGTTTTCCATACCGTAAAACGCGGGCGCGGTTTTATCTATTTCAAAGCCGTTTGACGAGATGTATGAAACATTGCCCGCAAAGTCGGTTATACGAGCATATACAACATATTTGCCCTCTTTTAATATGCTTACGGGACCTGTGTATTCTGTAAAATCGGCTGTTTTTAAAGCTTCTTCGCTTATAACATCATCGCTTATAAAATACTCAAGCTTTACTTCGTGTTTTGATTTATCAAAGCCTTCGTGGGTGTAGCTGTCGTCTTTGCCCGTAATTTCGGCAGTGACGTCGTTTTTAAAGAACAATCCGAAAGATACGGCGTTTAAAAGCAACTTTAACCCCGAGCGCTCTTTTATTGTAACTTCGCCCGTCGGCGCTGTCGTATCCTTTAAGCATTCGCCGTATTCCGCATGGCAAAGAGAGCAAACCGCCCTTTCAAAATAGCTTGCATTTCTTTCGGGAGTGCCGTTATGATAGCAAAGAAGTCCGCATTCGCAAGCGCCGTTTATGCCGTTTGTGTTGTGCGCCGTGTGGGGAACAACCGTCACGTTCGATACGCAGGAATATGAATAGCCGTCCTCAATCTTCCCTGTATTTTTATTTGCAAATGCAAAGCCCTCTGCCAGCAGTTCGGCGGGCTTTCGGTTTACATAGTCATAAACATCGCTGAATGTTCCGCCCGAAATTTCAACCTTAACATCTTTGCCGGCTCTTGAAACCTCATCTGCCGTGCCGCCTTTTACGATGATTTTGCCGACAGAGGCGGTTGACGAGTTGACTATCTGATGGAAACTGCCGTTTTCAACGGTCATTTCGCCGCTTAAAAGATAAAGATAGCGAACATAGCCCGTTTTGTTTTCACTGCTGTCTTTTACGGTAAGATATCCGTTTAAAAAATTATTGTTTTCATCCACATCGCCGACAAGAAGATTCTCCGAAGTATCTATTTTATGCCCGTTGAGGTCAAGCGTGTAAGGCCCGCCCGAAACATATATTGTTCTGCTGTTTTCGGTAATATCTGTAAAAAGCGTAACGGTATCATCTGCGTCGGCAGCCGTAAAAGCCTCATTTATAGTGGCATAATAGCCCCTGAAAGTACCGTTTGAATCAGTCACGCCAAAGGCGAATATTTCGCCGCACTCGCTGCAGATACCGTTTTCGATTTTATGAGCGTGCGCCAAAACCGCAACGTCCGAAAGCGCTGCAGCCGCAGGGGACTGATATTCGTTATATCCGCCGTTTTCGCCGTAATAGAACGAATAGCCTTTTTTAAGAAGATAGCGAAGCTGTGCGGGACTGCCGCTTGCATCATTAAGAGTAGATATTTTTTCAAACGTGCCGCCGCTTATAAACACGTTTTGCGGATTGGTTAAGGGGTTGGAAAACGCAATCTCCCCGAAAGTGCCGCCCGAAATATTCCATATGCCGCTTGCCGCCCATTTGCCGCTGTGTAAGCCGCCGGTGACATTAAATATGTATTCTCCCTCCGCGCCCGTTTCGCTGTCATAATACGGGTTTACAGACGACACGCACTTAACACTGCCGCCCGCGATATTAAAAGTGCCGCTTCCGCCCTCACAGGCGATATTCCACACTGTGCCGCCGTTTAAAGTAACGGTGCCGTTTATAAGCTGAACACCTGCCATTGTGTCGCTGTTGTCTTCTGTGCCGATTGTTCCGCTTTCGACAGTCAGTGTGCCCGATATAACGTCAACTTCGCCCGTAATACCTCCGCCGCCGACGCTGTCTTTAACGGTCATATTACCCTCATAGGTCGCGGTAATTTCATATGTTTCTTCGTCATAATCCTCCCAGCCGACGAAAACACACGGAATTGTGTATCCGTTAAGCTCCAAAGTGATGCTCTTGTTTTTTACAATAACATTGTCACTGTCGCTTAACTCTGCATTTTTCATAAGCTTTACGGTGTCGCCGTCTTTAGCCTCGGAAAAAGCCGCAATAACATCCGAATATTGCGTTGTTGTGCCGCCCGATTTAACCTCTGCCGCAATTTCGCCTGCGGCAAAAACAGACGCAGGTACTAATGAAAGCACCATAATAACCGCAAGAAGCGCTGAGAGAAATTTCTTTTTTATTGTTGCGTTTTTGTTCATTTCGTTACTCCCTTATGCGGTTTTTGCATCGGCAAACGCCGATGCAAAAGCCGTGAGCATAATAACATTTTTAAATACTGATTATTACCTTATGACCGCCAAGCATCTTTTCAAGAAGCATGCAGTCAAGCACGTCTACAGCCCCGTCGTCGTTTATATCGGCTCTTAAGGTGTAGCCGCCCTTTGTAAGGGTTGAAGCAAGCGATACGATTTTTGAATAGTGCTCGTCGCTGACGCCGTTCGCCTTTGCCGCAATGCAGTCAAGAACGTCAACAACGCCGTCGCCGTTTATGTCGTATTGAGAAAACTCTGCGGTATTATTCTCCGAAAGCGCCGCGTTTACCAAATTCTGATAATCGTTCACATCAACAACGCCGTCGCCGTTCGTCTCGCCCTTTTTAAGAATAGAATATCCGCCGCCTGTTACGCTTAATACGCGGTAATCTTCATTGTCTGTAAGTATAGGAAGCGCGCCGCTTGCGTTAGACGTCTGACCCCAAACCTTGCCGCCGTTGATTTCTGCAAGTAAATAAGCCACTCTGCCCGAATAGAAAGAATCCTCCGCTACCTTCACCACATCGGACAAAAGGCGTTCCTCTTCGCCGTCACCGACAGTTTCCCATCTGCTCAGCGTATAAAAATACGAGCTTTCTATTGTAAGCATATCTTTTTCACAGGCGTTATTGCCGACAAAAGCACCCCAAACAGCCGCAGTTGCATTTTTGCTGAAAAACGCACAGCTCTTAATACTCACACTGCTGTTCGCTTTTCCTACAAATCCGCCTGCGTTATCTGCATCTAAAGCGGCATAAACGGCGCTATTTTCAACAGAACCGCCGAATTCGCCCGCAAGCCCGCCGACAAAGTTATTTGCGCCGCCGTCAACGAAAACTGTAACGGTAGACATAACCTTTTCAACCTTGACGTTGCTTCCGACGCCCATAAGAGCGCCGACAGAGCCTGTAAACACACCCTCGATTCTTCCTTTAAGCGTAAGATTTTTAATCTCGCCGCCTGTTTTTTCGCGGAACATGCCGAAATTAATGTTGCTTATCTCGTCGGTTTCTTTCACAGAAGTGAAAAGAAGCGTTATTGTGTGGCCGTTACCGTCAAAGATTTTATCGTTCGGGAGTATGCCCGTAAAGCCCGAGTATTTATCAACCTCAATATCACCGATAAGCACTGCGTCGCGCGCGGGATTTTTTGAGTAGCTTATAAGGTGGTCGAGCGTTCTTATGGCGCTGAAGCCGATGTAATCTTTCGTAAGACCCAATTCTTTATAATTGTCTTTTGTAACGGTCGTTGGGTTTGTGTCATAGCCGCAGCGCGTGCATATGCCGCTTTCATTAAATCTGTGCTTTTTGCAGATAAATCCGCACGAGGTGCAAACACTGTCATTACCGAAGCTGTGGTCGTGCGCTACAACCTTAACTCTTTTCAGACTTGAAACATCATAATTTGTTATAAACGCTTTGTCATAATCCGTATAGGTATAGCCGTCGCACAAAACATCTTCAAGAGTGCCGCTTGCAACGGCAATTTCGGCGAATTGACCGCCTCTGAGTAACAGCTTTCCGCTCTTGAGTGAGAACAGACCGCTTTCAAGATACATATTTCCCGTCACAAGCGTTGTTCCGCCGTTAAGAGTAACGCTTGCCGCATATTGTTTTACCGGGCCGAATTTAGGGTGGTCAAGCACGACTTCGGCGTTGCCTTCAACAAGAAGCGACGGTCTGCCGCGGTAATTGCCGCTTGTGAGAGTAAGCTGTCCGCCGTTTATATATATCAGGCGCTGTGCGGTTGACGACCTGAGTGTGCCGCCGACATTTTTAGAATCCGTAACGGTAACTTTGCCGCCCGTAATATACAAAAAGTCTTTTGTAGAGTTCAGTGTATAGCCGTTCAAATCTATTGCGAGCTTTCCGGACATTACTTTAAATAACCTTTCGTCTGTTATGTCAAAACTGCTGTTAAGTGTGAGTAAGCACACTTCGTCGCCCGCATTTTTTGCCGCCGCAACAGCTTCTTTAACCGTGGCGTAATAAGGCTCGCCGTCGCCGATTTTTACAATAAACGGTGCGGCTGTTTTACAGATTGTGCACTTGCCGTCGCTGTCATATATGTGATTTTCGCACACCTTGTCGCAGTTAAGGCAGTTGGTTCCGCCGTCGAAACTGTGTCTGTGATAAACAACCGAAACGTTTTCAATCGTTTTAAGACCGTTTGCAACGGTGAGTTCGCCCGCCGAGGTTTTATAAACGCTGTTTGCTCCGAGAAGGCTTTCAAGCGTTTGGGAGTCTGACTTTTCGACGGTGAGCTTTTTGTATGAGCCGGAGGTAATCTCGGCGCTGCCTTTTCCTTCTATTGAAACTGTGTTAAATGAGCCGCTTTTTCCGACGAATATTCCGTCTTTGACGGTTAATGTGTTATTAAACGTACTGCTGCTCGCCGTCAGTGTGCCGCCGTTTACCGTTAAAGAATTGAATATGCCGCCAATCGCCGCTACCGTGCTGTCGGTTGTATTCACAAAATTGAACGTGCCGCCGTTCAGCGTCAGTGTGCCGTTTTTTGCCGTCACAGAATTGAGTGTGCCGCCGCTCGTTTTGAGCGTGCCGCCGTCAACCGTGACACCGGAGTATGTTCCGTCGTTTATTGTAAGTCCGCCCAAAACGTTTATTTTTGCAAACACATTGCCGTTTCCCTTAATTGTTGCGGACGCATTTTTGCCGATTGTAAGAGTATCTGCGGTGTCGGCTGTCAGATTTTTCCCCGAAAGATAAAGCGTAACATTTTTGTTGACCGTGTTGTCCTCGTTAGTTTTGCTCAATGCATAATCGGCTAAAAAGAGTATGGTATGGCCGTCGCCGGTAATTTTTAAAGCCTCGTCAAGCGTTTTGTATCTTACAATACCGCCGCCTTTTTCATTCACATCCATTACATAGTAAACCTGCATTTTACAGGTATTGCATATACCGGTTGAGCCGTCGTATTTTTCGTGAGGGCAAACCGCGCCGCATTCGCATTTGCCGTCAACACTGCTGTAGGAATGAGTGTGGCGTATTATTTTTAATTCCTCAGTACTCTCTGTAATTGAGCTTGCATCCACGCGCTTGCCCGAAGCGTCTGTAAACTCTTTGTTCTTTTCAAGAAGCTTATCGAGCGTTCTGCCGTCGGTGCAGGTTATTTTGCCGAATCTGCCGCCTCCGAACTGAACGTTTGAGCCGTAACCGTCGATAATAACAGAGCCGGGGGCGTTAACCGTAATTTCACCTATATACGGAGAGCCGTATGAAGCTTCTTCGCTGTAAAAAAGAAGCTCTGTTGTCGTTCCCGTTACGGAAATTTTATTTACAGTACCTGTGCCCGACAGCCTTAACCCTCTGCCTTCACCAGCCTTAACGCGAAGCTCGTTAATTGTTTTACCGTTAAGATTAATTGCTATTGACGTTTCAATGTCGTAATAAGACGGCATTGAAACAAGGTCTTTAAGAAGCTTGGTGCTTGCCGATTTTCCCTCGCCTTTTAAGCATTCTTCAAACGTTCTGTAGTAATTGTACTTGCCCGCATAATTTGTATAAGCCATTATCGCCGCAGAGCACTCGCAGTTTGCGTCTTTGCATGTGCCGTCGGTGTTATAGTCACAGGTGTGCTTGACAACCGAAACCGTTCCGTCGCTTTTGGTTATATCGGAAGCGTCGATATATTTTCCCGTGCTTTCTGATTTAAGAACATAGCCCACGGGCAAAAGGTATATGAGCGCGCCGCCCGTTCTGTCCTCAAAATAGTCAAACATACCGCCCTTAACAGTAAGCGTTGAGTTTTTCTGTTTCCAAAGAGTCCACATTTTAGAGCCTTCGACGGTTACCTTTGAAGAGCCGCGCGTATAAACCTCGTTTATATTCCTTTTTGTGCCGACAGTGCCTTTTATTACAAGCTGCGCCGTGCCGTATGTCCTTACACAGCGAGTATAAAAGCCGTTTGTGTCAAAAATGAAGTTGCCGTAATTTACGTCGCTGTAACACTCGTCGTTATCTCTTATAAGCGTTACGGTACAGCCGTCGTTTTCGCTTTTGCCCGCGCTTTCAAACGCACGGCTGAGCACGGTGAAATAGCTTGTGGTATCGCCGTTTTTAAGCGTTGCAACAAGCTTTTTTCCACACCAATAGCACCAGTTGTTAAGCCCCAGCGTATGCTCTTTGTGCTCTACAACGGTAACGCCCTTTGCGCTGTAAACGCCGCTTGTTCTTTCGGCGTCGATAATTGAGCCGTTCATGCTGAAGGCATAGTCCGTCGGAAGCATTTCGCCTGCCATGCCCTGTTTGCTTTCAATCTGAATATATTTTCCGCCTGTTAAAGTGACCGTTCCGCCGTCGTTTTCAAGGTAGTCATAAGTGCCCTGATCAATTGAAACCGTCGCGCCGCTTTTAACATAAAGCTTGCCTATGTAGTTGTGATTACTGCCGCCGGCGCCGTCGCCCGTTACTGTAACAGTGCCGCTTTCAACAGTAAGATTGTTAAGAGAAAAGCCGTTTAAATTTAAAGTAAACGTGCCGCCCTTAACATACAGCGCCGTTGTGTCGGTATTCTTATATGCATGAATTTTAACCGTGCAGTCTTTATAATCGCTGTTGTCTTTTAAAGCGTTTGCACAGTCGTTGAAGCTTGTGAAATAAACCGTCGGCGAGCTCGCTCCCGAAGGCGTTATGCTTGCAACGTTGTCTGCCGCAAACGCATACGTCGGGCAGAGCGCGAGCAATAACACAAAGCTCAGTAAAAAACATAATATCCGTTTTTTCATAAAATAACGCCACCTTTTATTTTATAGATTTTTGATTATTTATTGATTTTTACAGTACCGTGCCGTCACTTAATAAGCCACAGCTTTTTCGCGGCTGTTTTTGCTTCGCTTCGTCTGTCAACGCCGAGTTTAAACAAAATGTGACTGACGTGCGTTTTGACGGTCGCAAGCTTAATGTCAAGCATCTCGCCTATTTCGGCGTTGCTTTTGTCGGCGCACAAAAGCTTTAAAACCTGAAGCTCCGTCGCGGTAAGCGGTTCTTTAAGAGAAAGCGCAGGCTTTAAAAAGTCGGGGTATTGCGCCGCATATTTGCGCGTTTCGCCGAGCGTCTTTTTGAAAAACTCAGATTTATTTTCATTTTCAACGCTTTTAAGCAACGGCAAAACGGCTGCGCCGTATTCGCTCACCGTTCTTACAAAATTAAATTCGCCCGCGGTATTTATTGCAGAGTTGAAATTTTCGCGCCAGTCTGCGCCCATTCTGTAAAGCGCGATTGCGCTTAAAATATTATAATGTATGCTGTCTATATATTTTGAGCACACGTCGCAATATGTTTTTAAGGGCGCAAGCGTAATAAGCGCGGTATCGTTTTTTCCGAACGCCAATTCGCACATAGCCTCGGTAAAATAGCAATATCTTTTCATAACGCGAAAGTTTATAACGTCGCGCGGCGCTTCGTCAGTGTACCATTGCTCCGCAGAGTCAAAATCGCCCGAAAAAAGCGCAAGCCTTGCAATAAGGGCGTTTAAATTAGGCAAAAATCTGTCAAGCGAGTTTTCTTCAAACTGCTTTTTCAGTGAAAGGAGTGTCTTTTTAGCATCGTCTATGTTCCCGCGCGAAATATTGTATCTCAAAAGAAGCCCCACAACGGCAAACTCAACGTCGGGCGTGCCGTTTTTTTCTATTTCGCCGAGCTTTGAAATGAGCTTTAATATTCTCGGCGTTATATCCTCGCCCTTTTCAAACTTGC
>DJRI01000107.1:0-302 GCA_002440045.1 Ruminococcaceae bacterium UBA6364
ACTTCGGAATGAAAAGGTCTGTAAAGGTTTTTACCGAATAGTTATCAGACATACCCGAAATATAGTCGCATGCGGCGCGCTCTGCGCCCTCTTTTTTTGCGAGGTCAAAATAAAACTCGGGCATTGTTTCGGGGTGCTCGGCAAAATAGAAATAAAGCTGTTTAATCATTGAATCGGCGCGTTTTTCTTCGCCCTTGCAAACGGGATTTGTATAAACAGACTGAAACATAAAGTCGTGAAGCTCCGAAAACGCTTCAAAAACGCTGTCGGACATTTTAATTTCACTTTCGGTGTTTTCAATA
>DJRI01000107.1:309-1809 GCA_002440045.1 Ruminococcaceae bacterium UBA6364
CCGACATAACAAGCGTGTTTATTCTTTGTGCTTTTGTAAAGCCCAAAACAAGGTGCGTTGAAAACGGCAAATCGTCTTCCGAAATAACGTCGCCGCGAATGGCGTCGTCAATATCGTGATTGATATAAGCGATTTTATCGGCGATTTTAACGACACGGCCTTCAAGCGTATCGGCTTCTTTTCCGCGGGTGTGGCAAAGAATGCCGTCGCGCACTTCATAAGTAAGGTTAAGCCCCTCGCCGCTCCTTTCAAGCCTGTCAACAACGCGCAGGCTTTGCTCAAAATGGGTAAAGCCGGGCTTAAACACGTCGTTAAGAGCGCGTTCGCCCGCATGGCCGAACGGTGTGTGCCCGAGGTCGTGCCCCAAAGCAATAGCCTCGGTTAAATCCTCGTTAAGCGCAAGAGACCGCGCGATTGTGCGCGCAATCTGCGAAACTTCAAGCGTGTGTGTAAGGCGTGTTCTGTAATGAACGTTGCCCGGCGAAAGAAAGACCTGAGTTTTGTCTTTAAGCCGCCTGAATGCGGAACAGTGAAGAATCCTATCGCGGTCGCGCTGAAAATCCGTTCTGACGGGGCAAGGCTCTTCAAACCTTTGGCGCCCCTTTGTGTTTTCGCACAGCATGGCAAACCGGGAAAGGTCGCATCTTTCGCGGTTCAGCGTTCGCTCGCGGATTGATTCACTCATTATTAACACCTCACAACTGTATATACCCTTGATTTTTGTTTTTCCCTTTATTTTTTGACAATATTTTTGAATTTAATTCATTTAAAGAATTTTATCGCCAAGCGTTTCACACGAAAGCTTTCCGCCGAAAGCGTCGGCAAGAGCCGTTAAAAACGCGTCCGCCCTTTCTTTTTTTACTCTGAAAGTGACATCGACATTTTCAGAAAAAAGCGTTTCGCACATAACGCCGTCAAACGACAAAACAAGCGCCTGGGTGTGCGAATACAGCGAATACGGCACAAGAAGCCTAAAAAAACGCCACGGTTGTGAAACTGTAACTCCCGCGGCATCCAAAGCAAGCTTTGCCGCGTGCGAATAGGCGCGCACAAGCCCGCCGCCGCCGAGAAGAATGCCGCCGAAATAGCGCGTAACCACAACAACGCAATCGGTAATTTCTTCTTTACTTATAACGTTAAGAACGGGCATACCCGCAGTGCCCTGGGGTTCGCCGTCGTCTGAAAAGCGCATTATTCCGCCGTTTCTTAAGCGATAGGCATAAACATTGTGTTTTGCATCCCAATGCTTTTGCTTAATTTCCGAAATAAAAAGAAGCGCCTCCTCCTCGGTCTTTACGGGCGAAGCGTAACCTATAAACCGTGAACGCTTGACCTCAAACTCATCGGACGCGCTTTTTTGAAGCGTTTTAAAGCTTTCCTCCACAATGTCACCGCCTTCTAAAAAAATAAGGCGGTTGATATATACATATCACCGCCAAATAGCAGATTATATAACTTACTTCGAGAGGTTATATTTTTTGTTGAATTTATCAACGCGTC
>DJRI01000107.1:1867-12645 GCA_002440045.1 Ruminococcaceae bacterium UBA6364
AGAACGGATGGCACTTTGAGCAAATATCAACACGCATACCGTCTTTTGTGGATGCTGTCTCCAATACCGCACCGCAAGCGCACTTAACCTGCGTAGGTGCGTATTTGGGATGAAGTCCTTCTTTCATTAATGTCACCTCTTTAGTATGCAATACAAAACGGAACCCGCCTGCTTGCTTTTTTCGCAATTCATTATATAAATACTAATAGCAGATGAATACTAACACATTCCAAAGCAAATTGCAATAGTTTTTTTAAAAAAACCGAAAAATTTGCACTGTGCGGAGTGCAATATAGGCACAAGAGAGCCGATACATAAATTTTCTTTTCAAAATGTGTATCGTTTATTTATTTTTTTCAATTCTTTTTTCATACGCTTCACCAGCGGCATAAGTATAAAGTTAACTTTGTTTCCGGAAATGATATAACAGTAAACCTCGTGATACAGCGCATAAAACGCTGTTTTTATGTCACAGTTTTTTGACACAGGGTATTTTTTCTTGTACATATCATAAAGGCCGAATTTGTCCCCTGTGAGATTTCGGAGTTGAAACAACTCATATTCCTTGTCGGCCCATTTGCTTTCAAGCGGGTCGATAACAGCGACGGGGTTTAAATCTTTATCGGCGAGAATATTCATAACATTCATATCCCCGTGAATAAGCGACGCTTTTTCAACTTCTTCGACGAATATAATATCAAAAGCGTCCCATGCGCTTTCCATAACCGAAAGGACTTTATTTTCAAGCTTTCCGTTTGCCATGAGTTCGCGTGCAGTTTTAAGTATATCGTAAGCAAAGGGCTTATAAAAATCAAGCCATTTGTCAAAGTGCGCGTCTTCAATAAACCCAAACTTATCGTTTGTTTTGCTGTGCCAAACATTTAAAGCAGAGGTTACTTTATCGGCAAATTCTCTTTTTGCTGCTCTCGGCTTTAACAGTTTGCTAAAGTCCGTAAAGCAATTTTTGCCCGGCATAAATTCCATACATATGAAATCAATCGGGATAGCCTCAGTAGCGGAAAAAGTAAAATATACTTTCGGAATTTTTATCAGACTGTCTTTCCCGAGCAAAAGAAGCGCCGCAGCCTCGCTTTTTGCCATATTAGGAGTTCTGCACGCTTTTAAAATAAAGTTATACGGTTCTTTGTCGGCAGTAAGCTTATAAACATATCCGAAAGAGCCTCCGCCGATATACGAGACCTCCTGCACTTTGCAGTTTATTTTCGCCTCAAGAATTTCAACCGCATATGACTTCGCCTCGGTTTTAGTTATAGGACTTACCTGTCTTAATTCCATAACATTTTTCCTCCGATAACAGCTATGTATATTGTCAAATACACTCCAAGACAGCTGTATTTGATACTGCCGATTTTGTCAATCAGTCGGCGAAGCCGACCTTATACTTCTTACCTCTTACCTATTACTTCTTACTTCCCAAAGCCACAAGGACGGTCTGAAGTAAGAGTGAAATAGGTAAGCCCCAAAGACTTCGTCCTTGGGGCTTTGGCACCCCCTACCGGAATCGAACCGATATCTAAGTCTTAGGAGGACCTTGTTCTATCCATTGAACTAAGAGGGCATAAAAACTAAATTAAATTGTGCAAAAACATAATTGTTAAAGCAAGAAGTATTATATCAAATTCTGTTTCTTTGTCAAGAGGGAAAAGCGTTTGAAAAGGTTTTTGAGTTTTAACAATGATGATTTTGCTTTCGGTGCTTTAAGCAAAGCATTTCATCGCTCATCCCATCACTCATGCATCGCTCATTTTAATGAAAAAATGATTGATGAACTGAGGGATTGGTGTTATAATATTGATAACAAAACAGCTCTGTGAGGTATATATGAAAAATAAACAGCCGCCATTTGAAATTACAAACCGAATAATTGACGATGTTGCTGAGATTTCGGAACTGACCGGCAAGCTTTCCGAAAAAGACTCGCTTTCAGGCAATTTGACTCTGCGCCGTACTAACCGCATACGCACAATTCACGGTTCGCTCGCTATTGAGCAAAACTCTTTGAATATTGAACAAGTTACCGCCGTTTTGAACGGGAAGCACGTCTTAGCTCCTCCGAAAGATATAATTGAGGTAAAAAATGCTTACGAGATTTACGAACATCTTGACGAGCTTGACCCGTACTCTGTAGACGACCTTTTAACGGCTCACGGAATTATGACTCGCAATCTTGTCGATGAATCGGGAATGTTTCGCACGCGACCTGTCGGTATAGTAAATCAGGAGGGCTGTGTCCTTCATTTCGGCACATTGCCTCAATACGTGCCCGACTTGGTTATGCAGCTGCTCGACTGGGCTAAGAACAGTGAATTGCACATTTTAATCAAGAGCTGTGTATTTCATTATGAGTTTGAGCTGATTCATCCGTTTGCAGACGGCAACGGGCGTGTCGGTCGGCTTTGGCATACGCTGATGCTTTCAAAATGGAAGCCTGTATTCGCGTGGCTTCCTGTAGAGTCTATCATTCACGACCGCGGGAGGGAATACTACGACGCCATCAACGTGAGCAACAACGCGGGCGAGTCCACCGTTTTTATCGAATTTATGCTTTCGGCAATAAAAGAGGCGCTCGCAGAGGCACTAAACACAAGTAGCAACTTTGACTTTGAAAAGACATTTACCCCATCATTGCGTTTTCAAAAAATCAAACAGTTTTTGCAAAACAACGATTATATAATGAACGCTGATGTAAGAGAGCTTTTCGGCGTGTCGTCAGCAACGGCAAACAGAATACTGTCGGGACTTGCAAAAAGCGGCAATCTCAATAAATTAAGTGTGAACGGGCATTGGAAATACACTTTACCAAAATAAATATGAAATTAAGATTTTAATATATAAAATACCAAAGAGCTGTGACAAAATGCAAATTACGTCACAGCCCTTATTCTTTTTAACCTCTTAAAAATCAAACAGCTGCCCGGGTAATTTCCGCTTTTGCTTCGGCGGGAAGGTTGCTTCAAATTTTTCAAAGCCGTCTCTGTCATTTTCACACACAAAATACCCTTCGGGGTCTTTATATGTGCCTAAAACGCCGTCAAGAAAGCCTGGCTTCAGCTCTTTTATAAGAAAATAGTCGGCTTCGGGGTCATCGGCATAGCGAACGCCTTTTGTTTTTGCAGGGACAAAACCCGATTTGCCGTAAAACAAAATGTTGCCCGTAATAGCGAGCGCACCTACGCCCATTTCGGCGGCTTTTTCCATAGAATAATCAAGCAGGAGCTTGCCGTAGCCTTGGCGTTTGTATTCGGGAGCGATGCCTATCGGTCCGAATGTCATAATCGGTATTTTTCTGCCGTCGTCGCACATGATTTCGGAACGGACATAAATAACCTGGCCTATAATCTTCCCGTCGACCTCTAAAACATAGTCAAGCTCGGGCACAAACGCCGGGTCGTTTCTGTAGCAATGAATCACATAGTGCTCCATACAGCCCGGTCGGTACACATTCCAAAACGCCTCGCGCGTCAGATTTTCAACATTTCTGTAATCGTCTTTTGTTTCAAGACGTATTTTAATATTATCTGTTGTCATAATATGACCTCCTTGTTACCGTTCGGTTACTTAAATTATAGTAACCGAACGGTAACTTGTCAAGAGGATTTTATATTTTTTCAATAAATAATTGATTATAGACAACAAAACCGACAAGCCGTGCTTTTTTGTGGCTGTCGGTTCTGACTTTAGGCACAAGAGAGTCGTATCGGTTCGATTCTCTTGTGCCCGGTGTGTTTTTCTTTACGCTGTTGCTTTTTCAAGTTAAAAAGGCTTTGTTTTTCTTGTTCGCGTTCTTCCTTGCTTTTCTTTTTTCGCGCCTGTTTCATAACTTCGCGCCCCAAAGCAAGCGCTTGCTGTGACTTAGTGCCTACGCCGATATTTTGCAACTGTTTTTTGACATTGCGTTGTCGGCGTTTAGGATTATCGGCAGAGTGTTTGCGTTTTACTTCCACAGCGGGACTGAATTTTAAGTCATAATAGCGGTGAAGAACAAAATCAAAAATTTCACTGTCCTTCGGCTCTGCGCCGAATGTAATTTTGCAAACCGACAGCTTATTATTTTCAACCTTTTCTATCACGCCGACCCAAAAAGGGTCCTCAAAATAGACTGTGAGAGTAACAATCGACTCATTCACCTAAACTCTTCTTAGTTTGTTTTTTCGTTCTCTTTTTAGGAAGAGGTGTAATTTTAACAAGAATTTCGACAACCTTAGCGGTCAGCTCGCGATTTTCAATGTCGAGTATATAATGTATCTTTGCGCCGTCATAAGGGCAGCCTTCGGGAGCGTCTTTCATTATCTCTGAAAGCTCCGCGGCCTTTTTCACCATAACGCAGTTGTCACAAACAAGCAATATCGGTTTTCCCGAGACATAAACCATATATTCCCCAAACATTTTCTTATATGTAACGTCGCTTATTTCGTCGAGCTGTTCCAAAACAAATTCGATATATTCTTTTGACGTGCTCATACAGCTTCACCTTTTTCTTTAATTTCGGCACCGTAACGGCATAAAAGCGAAACTACAATAAACATTATGCCCAAAACTATGCTCGTTTCATTGTCAAAATACATTTCAAGAGCTTTGGCTTGTTCAACATTCATAAATCCCGCAACTACGCCCTCAACAACTCTGCCGATTACAGCGGCGCCTGTGGGCACAGCAATTGTAATTATGCCGAGCCGCAGCATTTCTTTAGCACCGCCGAGAGTAAACGGCGTCCCCTCTTTCAATTCGTTCTTAAAATAAGCTTCTGCAAACTTTGCCGTTACAGCCGCGCCCGCACAAATAAACGGCGCGCCCGAAAGCGACGCGGCAACGCTTTTCATATCATAACCGAGGTTTTCGGAAAGAAAACCGTGAATTGTAACACCGCCTATTTTGAGGACGTTATCGACGCCGAAACAAAGGCTGATAAGCCCTATGAGAGCGGCGCAAAATCCGACGACGGCGAAAACAAATGCAACTTCGCATAAAACTCTTGCGATTTTAAAAAGTTTTTGAATGATATTAAGTGATTTCATATGTACTCCTTCATATTTTTAATGTCTTTAAACAGTTTCTGCTTGCTCTTTTGCGGCAAAAAGCACCGTTTTGTCTTTCATTGATATTTTTTTAACTTCGTATCCGTAAATCAGCAATTCTTTCTTACTCTTGAGAAAAGAATGATCGAGCGGCACACCCGCTGTCTTTTCAATTTCGTCAAAAGTCAACATTAACTGCGGCTTCTCTTGTCCCTTTATATAGTCCCAAAGCGCGTTATATTTGCTCATAGCATTCCTTTTCGATTGAAGGTCAGACTTCTGCAACGTTATTTTTTTAACACTGTTTCGGCGCAATCGTTGCTAAGGCAATAGCACCAATGCAGCTACGCCGTTAACGCTATTTAAAACACACGTTTTACAATGTGCGTTTTAATATATCACTGTTTTAAAAATTTGTCAAGCCGCTAAATCGGCATACAAACACATTTATTTTAGTTCTGGCGCATTAATCACACTGTCACCAGCAAGTGCCAAAAACTTTTTATCACTTTGAATTACCGTGGTCAAAAGCTTGCCGTCGTTAAACAGCGCGTAGGTCGTGACTGGCGTCGGTGCGTTTTGGGCGGCCTCTTTTGCGGTAATGTGAACGGTTTTGAGCGGTATTTTGTGCTCTTGCGCCGTTTTTTCTATACGGGAAACCCAATAATAAGCAAACGGACATTGGTCGGTATAATAAACAACAAATCCGGTTTCTACGGTTTTCGGGTGCTTTGCACAGTCTTTAAATTTCGGCACAACGGCGCCGTCTTTAAGCGGCAGATACATAAGAGTTATTCCGCAGTCCGAGCAATCGGCAACAGAAAAGCCCTTATAAGCTAAATATTTGGGGTCTGAATGAAATTCTTTTTTGCGCCCCGATGACGAAAGAATACATATACCGTTTTTTCCCTGAGCAGAAGCGTCGCGAATACACTTTGAAAGAAGTTCGTTTGAATACCCCTTGCCCTTAAAATCGCCCGAAACCCACAGACAGTTTATAAAAATATATCCGTCGGCTTCTATGGGCGCCCAAGCGTTTTCAGCGGGAATATATTCAATAAAGCACTTGCCGCGTTCTTCGCTCCGGTAAAACACAAGTCCTTCGTCAAACCGTTGCTTCATCCATTCTTTTTTCATACAGCTTTGCTTGCCGGACATGGCACAGCAAATATGTTCCTTCTCTATATTTTCCTTTGTGATTCTGATATAATTCATTTTTAAATCTTCCTTTCCGGATACCTTGATCGTCAGTGAATTTCTGAGTCCCGCATTTTCCTTTACGTCTGTCGAAGTAAGGGGCGTTCCGGCATAGAGCTCATTTTTAAAGTATAACTCCGCAAATTTTGCCAGAACCGCCACACCTGCACAGAAAACTATCCAAATAAACAGAAGTTGATAGGTTGCTCCGTTTAATGACCGTTCTGCGGTAAACGTTTTGAAATGCGCATTTCAGTATATCACTGTCGTTACATTTTGTCAAATAATCTGAATACCGTGCCGATGTCGTGCGTACAATTCTTAAAATAAGCCGCAACGGAAGAATTTCCGTTGCGGCTTGGTTTACAGCTATGTACTAAAAACACATCCAAAGGCGATGACATACTTCCGTCACCGTTTTACGGCTTGCAAAAGCGGACAGCCGCAGATAACCCTCTCCGAATTTTCCGAACCCCGCCCCGGGCGTGGCGGCAATCTGTGCCTTTTGCAGCATTTGATCTAAAAAATCCCATGACGTATGCCCCTCCGGAACTTGCAGCCACAGATATGGAGAACAAACGCCGCCCGCAAACGACACATCATTGTCCCGCAATGCTTCTCTCAAGAGCGCGGCATTTTCCAGATAATACGCCGTATGTTCTCGAATTTCCGCAATGCCTTCTTCGGACAGTGCCGCTTGTGCCGCCCGCTGAGAAACGTAAGAAACTCCGTTATGTTTACACGCCTGTCGGCGTGCCCAAAGCAGGCGCAATGCATTTTGCGGAAAAACCGACCATCCCACACGAATCCCGGTGAATCCCGCGGATTTGGACAGGCTGTTGATTTCCACCGCACATTCCGTTGCTCCTTCCGTTTCGTAGATCGTGTGCGGAGAATCTTCGGGCTGAAATGCCTCATACGCATTATCGAAAAACAAAAGCGAATCTGTTTCCCGCGCAAAATTCACCCATGTCTGCAACTGTCTTTTGGTATATGCCGTTCCCGTCGGATTATGCGGCGAACACAGATAGACAATTGCCCGATTATGATGCACCTCATACGGCATGGGAAGAAATCC
The DNA here is from genome assembly GCA_002440045.1 of Ruminococcaceae bacterium UBA6364. GTDB lineage: Bacteria > Bacillota > Clostridia > Oscillospirales > Acutalibacteraceae > DTU089. The sequence continues at coordinate 9,179 of DJRI01000107.1, forward strand.
GTTTTCTTTTACCGCTGCCATTCGGTACACACGGTGCTTTGCCAAAAGATTTACGTCGGCATACACAGGATAACCCGGATCGGGAACATAGATCGGATTTTTTCCGAACAAATCGCTCAGCGCGCCGAGATCGTTTTTCGCACCGTCGGAAACAAAAATCCATTCGCTCGGAATCTCGACTTTTCGTCTTAAATACCAGTGGGAAATCGACTCCTTCAGAAAATCATACCCGCTTTCCGGCGCATACCCGCACACGGTTTCCCCCATTTCCGCAGCCGCAGTCTGCATGGCTCTTATCACCGTTTTTCCAAGCGGCAGCACGACATCGCCGATTCCGAGGCGGCAGACTTTCTTTTCGGGGTTGGCTTTTTCGTAGTCCGAAATTCGTTTTGCGGTTTCGGAAAAAAGATAGTTCACCGGAAGTTTCTCAAACGCCCGATTTGTGCGAATCTTCATCGTCGTACACCCCTTCATACACGGTCTCACATCTGCCCGTCAACTCCATTCTCCCTTCCGACACTTCTTTCACTTCTAGCACACCGCCCGGCATTTGCACCCGGATCGGAAGATCTTTTCGGCAAAAACCGTTTTGAATTGCCGCCGCCGCAGAAGCGCAGGCACCTGTTCCGCAGGCAAGCGTCTCCCCGCTTCCCCTTTCCCAGACACGCACCGACAGATGGGTCGGAGCCATCACCTGCACGAATTCCACATTGACGCCGTCATGAAACACACTGTACGACTGAAATGCAGGTCCGATTGTCTTTAACGCCACTTGTGCCACACTGGGGCAAAAGACCACTGCGTGAGGATTTCCGACGGATACGGGATATGCTTCCCACACCGTTCCTCCTGTCTCCAGAAACAGCGGATTTTTTTGCACAAGAGCTTCGCCCATCAAAACAGACACCACATTCACTGCGCCGCCTTCAGGGAAAAGCGTCAATTGTTTGACCCCGCTTTCCGTTTCCACTGTGATGCGTTCCTTTTTTACATATCCGCGATCATACAGATACTTTCCGACGCATCGTACAGCGTTCCCGCACATTTTTCCTTCACTTCCGTCTGCGTTGAACATTCGCATCCGCGCATCGGCAATTGACGACTCGCCGATCAGCACAAGACCATCCGCGCCCACGGAAAAATGACGTGCGGACATTTGTTTTGCCAAATTTCCGGGATCACCTGCATACGCTTTTTCTTCCACATAAATATAGTCATTGCCCGCCGCCTGCATTTTTGTAAATTGAACTTTCATCTTCTCGTCTCCTCAATTAAATCTTCCATTCCGTAAAGCCCGACCGGCTTTCGGCAGAGCCATGCCGCGGCGCGAATGGCTCCTTCGGCAAAAACCTCACGCGAAAGCGTTTCATGCCGGAGCGTAAAGGTTTCATACTCATCGGCAAACAATACTTCGTGAATACCGATATAACCGCCCGCGCGCACGGCATGTACACCGATTTCTCCTTCACGGCGCTGCTGTTTTCCGTTACGTCCGAACACAGGCTGTGCCTGCGGACGCACTTTTTGGATTTCATGCAGCAGTGTCAGGGCTGTACCGCTGGGAGCATCCAATTTACGTCGGTGATGCTTTTCCGTAATTTCAATATCCGCATTTTCAAACAGTGCCGATGCCGTTTTCACCAAACCGACAAATTTTGCCGCCCCCGGAGACATATTGGCTGACAAAAGTGTCGGCACCCGACGTGACAAACGTCGAATTTCGTCCAGTTCTTCTTCATTTTGCCCGGTAGATGCAATGACTACGGGCAGTGCATAGCGCAGCGCGTAGGGTGCCAAAGAGAAAATGCTGCTGTGATGCGAAAAATCAATAATCACATCCGCATCCAGGCGCTGATCGGGCAGCTGCCGCCACTGACCGTTTTCATCCTTCGGATAATTTTTATCGACCGATGCCGCCAAGGATCCGTCTTTTTGCAGCAGTCGCACGGTTTCCTGTCCCATGGCTCCCAAAGCTCCGAAAACCAAAACCTTCATACAAGTACACCTCAATACAGTATATACCGTTTTTGATGTGTTTTATTCTTTGTCGTGACGGTTACGCCGTAAAAAATAAGGCGTCCGACTAAAAAGTCGGACGCCCTATTTTTCTTTTTATTCTTTCGGTTCTTCGGTTTTTTCTTCCTCGTCTTGGGTCGGTTGCTGCACGGGAACGGAACCAAGCGGCGGCAACGGGTTTCCCTCCATGAGGCACTTGAATTCCTCACCGCTGAGTTTTTCGCGCTCCATCAGCGCTTTTGCCACCAGATGCAGTTGATCCATATGCTCGTTGAGAATTCCTTCACACTCACGGTATGCGTTATCTACGAGTTTACGGACTTCTTCGTCAATCGTTGCGGCGATTTCTTCCGAATAATTGCGTCCGCTTCCCAAATCGCGTCCCAAAAACACCTCGTCGTGATCTGTGCCGTACACAATCGGACCGAGTTTATCACTGAATCCGTAACGGGTGACCATATTCCGTGCAATATTTGTCGCACGTTCGATATCGTTGGAAGCACCGGTTGAAATATCCTTCAACACTAGTTTTTCTGCCACACGTCCGCCCAGCAAAACTACCACTTCTTCTTCCAGTTGGCGTTTTGACATAAAGCTCTTTTCTTCCGTGGGAAGGCTCATGGTATAGCCTCCCGCCATGCCGCGCGGAATGATCGAAATCTGGTGCACGGGATCTGTCAGTTCGCAATAATAGTGGCAGATCGCATGACCGCCTTCGTGATATGCGGTCAGTCGTTTGTCTTTTTCCGTGACCACATGGGACTTTTTCTCCGGTCCCGCAACCACTTTGATCGTTGCATCCTCGATATTCTTCATTGTGATGGCATGGAGCTTTTGACGCGCCGCCAAAAGTGCCGCTTCATTAAGAATATTTTCCAATTCCGCGCCGGTGAAGCCCGCCGTGGATTTCGCAATCACCGTCAGATCTACATCGGGCGCCAACGGTTTATTTCTTGCATGAACCTTCAGAATTTCTTCTCTTCCCTTGACATCCGGATATCCTACGACAATCTGTCGGTCAAAACGTCCGGGGCGCAGCAGCGCGGGATCCAGAATATCCCTACGGTTGGTCGCCGCCATCACGATGACGCCGGTATTCACACCGAAACCGTCCATCTCTACCAGCAGCTGGTTCAGCGTCTGTTCACGCTCGTCATGTCCACCGCCGAGACCCGCACCGCGCTGTCTTCCGACCGCATCGATCTCGTCAATGAAAATGATACTGGGGGCTTCCTTTTTTGCCTGATCGAACAAATCACGCACACGGGAAGCGCCGACACCGACAAACATTTCCACGAAATCCGAACCGGAAATCGAGAAAAACGGAGCGTCCGCTTCCCCGGCGACTGCACGGGCAAGCAGGGTTTTACCGGTACCGGGAGGACCTACCAGCAGCACGCCTTTCGGAACACGCGCACCCAAATCGTTATATTTCTTCGGATTCTTCAGAA
>DJRI01000113.1 GCA_002440045.1 Ruminococcaceae bacterium UBA6364
AGGAAAAAAACGAAGCAATGCTTTCGCCTTGCGAGGCTTTTTGACGCAGTAACGGCAAAAAGAGGGCGTTTTAAAACCGTATCGGTTCGACGCTCTTATGCCTATACCTTAAATTCGCCCGCCATATCGGCAGAGCCGAAATTTTTAAGCGGCGGTTTTACGGGCAAGCCTGTTTTTTGGCTTTTATATACCGATAAAACAAACTCAACCGCCCGTTTGCCCGCATAAACGTCCACAAACGGCGCGCGACGCTCTTTTACAGCCGAAATCACATCGGCAAAAAGCCCCGTATGCCCGTTGCCGTAGACGTTTTTGACCTCTTCGCGCAGCTCCGAAAGCTCGCCGTCGCCGTGCCTTTCGTCGCAAAAGCGCCAAAAATCCACCTCGTTCGCCGCCATTCCCGCAAGGCGTACAGTGCCGTTTTCGCCGAAAACGGCAAGGGTTTCTTCCATATCGCAAACGGCGTTAACAGTGCCCTCAACCGTGGCGGTTGCACCGTTTTTGAACTTAACAACGGCAACGCCGACGTCCTCTGCCTCGGGCACGGTATGAAACGAAAGATTTGTAAAGCCGAAAACCGTATCTATTTCATCGCCCAAAAGCCACCTTAAAAGGTCCATTCCGTGAATGCACTGATTCATAAGCGTGCCGCCGTCGGTCGCCCATTTGCCGCGCCAGCCGTCCTGCAAATAATATTCGTCGCCCCTGTGCCAGCGCACGGCAAGGCTCGCGTGGGAGATTTTGCCGAAACGCCCCTCGTCTAATGCGCGGCGAAGCTCCAAAACAGCCGTATTAAAGCGGTTCTGATGGCACACAGACGCCGTTACGCCGTTTTTTTCGACTGCGGCTATAATTCTGTCGGCTTCGTCAATGCTCATCGCCATCGGCTTTTCGACGATAAAATTCACGCCGCTTTCGGCGCAAAAGACCGCAATCTCTGCGTGCACGCCGCTTATTGCGGCAATGCTGACGATTTCGGGGCGCTCTTTTTTTATCATCTCTTTATAATCCGAATAAAACGCCGCTTTTTCAACGCCGTTTTCTGCGGCAAGCTTTTTTGCCTTTTCTATATCGCAATCGCAAAGCGCGACAATTTCAAGCCCGTTTTTTTGCGCGGCTTTTATATGGCACGGCGCAACGCGCCCGCAGCCTATAAGCGCATACTTCATTTAAAAAACCTCTGATAATGATGTGCGGCGCAAAGTTTTTGCATCCTTAAATATAATACAATTTGCCGCGTCTTTTGTCAATCCGATATATTTTTATTGATATTGCGGTACGGCTGTGGTATATTAATTGTATCTTATACTCTCGGGGGCAATATGAAAATACTTATTATAGGCTTTTCAAAAATTAAATATATGCCCTATGTCAACTTTTATCTTGACAACATCGACCTTTCAAAAAACGAGGTTCACCTGATTTTTTGGAACAAAGACCGAAAGGACGACGTTATCCCGAAAAAAGACGTTATTCTGCACGAGTTTTCTTTGATGCAGTGCGACGCCGCGCCGAAAGCGTCAAAGCTCGGCAATTTTTTGAAATTCAGGCGGTTTACGCTTTCGGTTATGAAAAAAATTGACTTTGACAGGATTATTGTTTTTCACTCTGTGCCGATGCTTCTTTTTTTCGACAAACTGTTGACAAAATATAAAAACCGCTACATCTTCGACTACAGAGACGTCACATACGAGCGCTTTTTGCCGTTTAAAAAGGCTGTTATATGCGCCGCAAAAAACGCGCGCGCCGTTTTTTTGAGCAGCGAAGCGTTTTATGAAATTATCCCGAAAAGCGAAAAAACGCATATAATTCACAATCTGCTTTTTGATTCGGTTTCAAAAAGGCTTGAATTTAAAAAGAAACAAGAGCCCATAAACATCTCTTTTTGGGGCTTTGTGCGCCAAAGCGATTTTAATCTTAAAATTGTTAAGGCGCTTAAAAACGACGGGCGCTTTGTTCTCAACTATTACGGCGCGTCTTATGATACGTCGGACGCGCTTAAAGGCTATTGCAAGAAAAACGGCGTTAAAAACGTGCGCTTTTTCGGCGAATATAACCCCGACGAGCGTTACGAATTTGCAAAAAACGCCGCACTCATTCACAATATGTATCAAAACGACGCCACAAAATACGCCATGGGCAACAAGTTTTATGACGGACTTGTTTTTCGCCTGCCGCTTGTTTGCACAAAAGGCTCTTTTATGGGCGAAACCGCCGAAAAATACGGCGTGGGTATCGCGCTTGACCCCGACGACCCCGATTTTGCCGACAAGATATACAACTATTATACGTCCCTCGATGAAAAAAGCTTCAGCGAAAACTGCGACGCCGCTTTAAGAAAAATTCTTGAAGAATATAACGATGCGGCGAATGCGGTAAAAGAGGCATGTTGTTAGCCGTTAGCTGTTAGCTGTTAGCACGCGGCTTCGCCGTACGAGCCGTTAGCTCTTAGCTGTTAGCTTTTAGCCTGCGTGGCGGCGACTTGCATATTATCGTTTTTATACTGTTATTTTTTGAACCCCCGTAGATTGGTAAACCCGATTTGCGGGGACTTTTTTGAGGTAATAGGTAAGAGGTAACAAGTAATTATATTCCGCACGATGTGCGGAAATATTAATGGAAACGCTTACGCGTTTCGGCGGGCGGCAGGGGTTGAAGTAAGAAGTAATAGGTAAGAGGTAATAAGTAATTATAATCCGCACGATGTGCGGAAAAACATAGGAAAATGCTTCGCATTTTGG
>DJRI01000128.1 GCA_002440045.1 Ruminococcaceae bacterium UBA6364
TAAGATGTAAGAGGTAATTATAATCCGCACGTGGTGCGGAAAAATCAAGGAAAACGGCGTTGCCGTTTTTGCGGGCGGCAGATTGCCGCCCCTACGTGAAGTATTTGAAAATCGGCGCGGAAAATGCGAAGTTTTTGCGTGGGAAAACCTATATATAATCAAAAATTTGCATAATATAACCCCGCGCTCTGACAAAACTGTTCGCGGGGTTTATATATTATGCGGCACAAACAAAACCCTGTGAACGGACAAAATTCATTCCGTTTACAGGTTTCTTTTTATAGTAATATAAAAATGAAAATATACAAGTCGCCGTCACTACAGGCTAACAGCTAACAGCTAACGGCTTATAGGCTACCCCGTAGGGGCGGCAATCTTCCGCCCGCCAAAAACGCGAAGCATTTTTCCGCTATAACCGCGGCGAAGCCGCGTAGCTAACGGCTAACAGCTAACAGCCGACAGCTGTTTTTATATCATTTCTGCCGCAAAACGCCGCGCCTTTGCCGACTGTGTTGACCTTTAAAGGAAAAAGGAATATGCTTTTATTGCAGGAGGGGAACCGCCCGAAAACGGAACGGCGTAAATACCGACCGAACTATGGTATTATGCGGCAGGTCTTTGCGGCTTTTAAAGACTTAGGTAATCCGACACGCGAATTTTATGTGTACCGGTGTGCCGTTTCCGTTTTTGTGACACAATGAATTTGAAACGGGGTTTGATTTATGGTAAAATCATTAATGTGAAAATTATGCGGCATCGGTTTTCAGTTTAACCGATAAGAGAACAGCGCTTTTTGCGGCAGGGGTTTCCTTGCGTTCGGTATCATTTTAAAGGAGAGGATTTTTTGAATACAGAAAAAGCGGCATCTTTAAAGAAAAAATATGCGGTGACGGCAGTGTTTGTTTCGGCTGTACTTCTTTTAGGGGTTGTGTGCTATACAGTGGCTTTTGCCGCGAATAATAAGGCAACTGTATACGCTCTTTTGCCTAAGTACGGTGTTGTTTCAAAAAATTGCGGCGGCGAAAATTTCTATTTTACCGATAATGCCGAAAGATTTAACGGCGACGGTTACAAAATGAAGTATTTTTATGCATATTATAACGAATCCGACGGACTTCTTGAGACGGCTTTTTGCCTTGAATATACAAAAAACGATGACGGGCTTATAAGCGAATACGGCGAGAGCGGCGGATTTGCGGATATTGACAAAATACGTGCCGAGACATTGAGCGGAAAGGTGATTTCGGCGTCTGCTTTAATAAATACCTGGGAGACAAGAAAAAAGACAGACGCGCACCCTTCTCAGGAATTTGACGAAATAGAATTTATCGGTAAATTCAAGTTTGACGGTGACGATAAAACAGTAAAAATAAGCACAAAGAACACGTCGTTTTGTTTCACTTTGCAACCGAAACCCGGAGTTTTTGATGTAAAAATGCTCGGCGAAACGGCAGACATCGGAAACGGCATTTCGATTATAAAAGCAAAGGGTGAATTTCTCGGCGAAGAGGGCTGCTATTTTGCAACGGTGACTGACGAAAGCGTTTTTTCAAAGGGAAGTCTTACAGGCCCGTCGCCCTGCGAGTTGAAATTTTTTGACAGCAACAAAAACGATATTACCGAAAATTTTGACGGGAATAACGCCTGCAACGGCTCGGACAGCGATTTCTGGCTAAACGCGGGCAACGGCTCTCCGAGGTTTTACAAAGCCCTGAACGGCGCTTCTTTTGATGATATTTGTGCTGTAGAAGCAAGGGTAGAGGGCGCTTTTCATACGCCCGAAAAATTTATAAAGCTGTCGCAGGATAAATCGGACGGAATGTACACTGTTTTGGGCGGGCTTTGTGTCGGCATTGAAAATGTAAGGGTTGAATACGACGGATTTGTCGGTAAAGAATGTATAAAATTCAGTGCGTTTTATTCCGGTGAAGCGGGTCAGGGTCTCGGTTTTAAAAACCCCGTTTTGTATTATGCAGATGAAAAAGGCAATCGCAGTGAGGTCTATTATAATGCCAAAGATGAATTTTGGCGCATTTCGGGCGGCAATGCCGAGCTTTATTCAAAGGAAAGCGGAAAGAAAGAGTATATGATTCCCGTTTCAGACGGGAAAAAGCCGAGCGGCTTTATCGGCGCAACTGTTTCTCTTGAATATACCGCTCTCGGCAATTTTAAATAGACAGAAATATGACGGAGGGAAGTGTGATGAGAATGAAAAAAACAGGGACTGCCGTATTAACGGGCAAAGCGAAGATTATGACAGTGGTTTTTGCTTTAACCGTATTTATTATCGGAATTGTTTGCTACACAGCGGCATTTGCCGCGAACGGCAACGGGAGTTTTTATACGTTTATTCCCGAAAAAGGCGTTGTTTCAAAGGTCGGCGGAACGGAAAATTTTTATTATGCCGAAGAATGCGAGAGTTTTAATTCAAAGGACTTTGAGTGCGGCAGCTTCTTTGCCTATCTTGACGAAAATAAAAGGCAGCTTGAAATAATTTACGAAGCGGATTATTGCGGCAAAGACCCGGACGGCTTTTTTAAAGAGTACGGGATAAACGGGAAGAGCGCCGAGGACAAAGTAACAGTCGAGAGTATGAGCGGAAAAAAGCTTTCGGCAATAACCGCAAATACCGTGACGGACGACAGCACAAGAAAGGGCGAAAACTGTGACAGGCTTGTTTTTTCGGGCGTGTTTTCGCTTAGGCATAAGAGAGTCGAACCGACACGCCCTAAAAGTTTTATTTTCCGTATCCTCGGGCGTTTTTCTCCTTGCAATACGAAAGTATTACTGCGTCGAAGAAACACCCGACTATGCGAAAACTAAAACTTTTTGGGTGCTTCGCAGTTTTAAAATG
>DJRI01000014.1:0-30051 GCA_002440045.1 Ruminococcaceae bacterium UBA6364
CAAGAAGCAAGAAAAAAGCAAGAGATAGTTAAGCAAGCAATAAAAAACGGAAAAAATAAAAATTTTTAAATACCCTTGACAAAAGCTCGGGGCTTTGTTATAATGCCTGTCTGTAAAGCGAATGGTCTTTACACAACCCGTTCGGAGGTGATTTTGTGGCAAAGAATCTTGATGTGGTGCTTCTTACCGACTATTACGGCGAAATGCTTACCGATAATCAGCGCAAGTTTTTGGATTATTACTATAATGACGATTTGTCGCTTTCAGAAATTGCCGAGAACGAGGGCATAACGCGCCAAGGTGTCCGCGACGCAATAAAGCGCGCCGAAGCACAGCTTTTCGATATGGAAAAAAAGCTCGGCTTTGCAAAGCGTTCAAAACAGCTTAAAGAAAGCTTTGACGAAATTATGAAATGCGCCGACACCATCAACAATTACAATATGAACATTTCTCTTTCAAGAGAGATTAACGACGCGGTTGTGCGCATAAAATCAATAATCGTTTCGTATGATGAATAACTTAAGGAGGTATTCGTATGGCATTTGAAGGCCTTTCCGATAAGCTCGAATCCGCCTTTAAAAAACTCAGAAGCAAGGGTAGCCTTACGGAGGCCGATGTTCGCGAGGCTATGCGTGAAGTAAGGCTCGCACTGCTTGAAGCGGACGTTAACTACAAGGTGGCAAAGGACTTTACAAATACCGTAACCGAGCGCGCCATCGGCGCAAAGGTAATGGAAAGTCTTACCCCCGCGCAGATGGTAATTAAAATAGTCAACGAAGAGCTTACCGCTTTAATGGGCGGCACTCAGTCAAGACTCGCTTCTGCTTCGCATCCGCCGACGGTAGTTATGATGTGCGGCCTTCAGGGCTCAGGTAAAACAACGCACTGTGCAAAAATCGCTTTGCGGCTTAAAGAGCAGGGGCACAGACCGCTTCTTGTTGCCTGCGACATTTACAGACCCGCCGCTATAAAACAGCTTCAGGTTGTCGGCGAACAGATAGATGTTCCCGTGTTTGAAATGGGTCAGCAGGACCCCGTAACCATTGCAAAAGAAGCAATCAAGCTTGCAAAAGACCAAGGCTACGACTATGTTTTCCTTGATACTGCGGGCAGACTTCACATAGACACCGAGCTTATGCAGGAGTTAAAGAATATTAAAGCCGCCGTAAAGCCGCACGAAATTCTTCTTGTTATCGACTCAATGCTCGGTCAGGACGCCGTAACCGTTGCATCCGCCTTTGACGAGGCTCTCGGAATCGACGGACTTGTGCTCACAAAGCTCGACGGCGATACCAGAGGCGGCGCGGCGCTTTCTGCGCGCGCGGTCACTGGCAAGCCCATTAAGTTTGTGGGCGTCGGCGAAAAACTCAAGGACCTTGACGTTTTTCACCCCGACAGAATGGCAAGCCGCATTCTCGGAATGGGCGATATGCTTTCGCTTATTGAAAAAGCCGAAAACACGCTTAACGAGAAAAAGGCCGAAGAGCTTGAAAAAAAGCTTCGCGCAAACAAGCTTGACCTCAACGATATGCTTATGCAGTTTGAAGAGATGAAAAAAATGGGGCCGATGAAAGATATTCTTTCAATGATTCCCGGTCTCGGCAAAAAGCTTAAGGATACAGATGTTGACGACAGGCAAATAGACTATACCATGGCAATAATCCGCTCTATGACTTTAAAAGAGCGTGCAAACCCCGACATAATCAACCCCTCGCGCAAACGGCGTATAGCCGCGGGCTGCGGAATGCAGGTTGAAGATGTCAACAGACTTTTGAACCAATACCGCCAGATGCAAAAAATCTATAAGCAGCTTAACGGCAAATCGTCAAAAAAGATGATGAAGCGTATGCAGCGTATGGGTAACGTCCCCGGAATGGGCAATAAGGGCGGCATGGGCGGCTTCCCGATGTAACGCCGTATTTTGTAGCAAACACGAAAACGTGATTGTATAAATATTTATAAATAATTTTCGGAGGTAATTAAAATGGCAGTAAAAATTCGTCTTCGCCGTATGGGCGCAAAAAAAGCACCTTTCTATCGTGTGGTAGTTGCTGATTCACGTTATCCGCGTGACGGCAGATTCATTGAGGAAGTAGGTTACTACAACCCCCTTGCAAATCCTGCTGAAATCAAGCTTGACGCTGAAAAGGTAACAAAGTGGATTGAGAACGGCGCACAGCCCACAGACACTGTTCGCGCACTTCTTAAAAAACAGAATATCATTAAATAATCAGGGTGTCGGTTATGAAAGAATTGCTTGAAACGCTTGCAAAGGGTCTTGTTGACTCTCCCGATGCCGTTCAGGTCGTGGCAGACGAGCCCGATGAAGACGGCGTAACGGTTTATCACCTTCATGTAGCCCCCGAGGATATGGGCAGAGTGATAGGCAAACAGGGCAGAATAGCAAAGGCCATTCGCACGGTAATGCGCGCAGCCGCTATCCGCAAAGATGTAAAAATTCTGGTCGAAATAGACTGAAAAAATGTGCCCTCCGATGTGCGGATTTTTCCGACGGAGGGCTTTTTTATTAAAATCTAAAATCGGAGAGTTTTTATGATAAAAGATTTTCTCGAACTCGGGCAAATTGTGTCAACTCACGGCATTCGCGGCGAAATTCGCCTTAACCCGTGGTGCGACGCACCCGAATTTGCAAAAAAATTCAAAACGCTTTATTTTGACGCAAACGGTGACACGCCCGTCAGCGTAAGGATGGCGCGCCCGCACGGAAATATTGTTATAATGAAGCTTGAATCGGTAGATTCCGTTGAGGACGCGGCGGCTTTAAAAAACAAAATTCTTTATTTTAAACGAAGCGACGCGCACCTTGAAAAGGGCAAATGGTTTGTAAGCGAGCTTATCGGTTGCGGCGTTTATGACGCCGAAAACAAAGATTTGCTTTACGGCGAACTGTTTGACGTTGCCCCGACGGGCGCAAACGACGTGTGGTATATAAAAACGCCCGAAAACGAAGAGGTGCTTATACCCGCAATTAAATCCGTTGTTATTGACTGCGACGTTGAAAACGGAAAGATTTTTATAAAACCGCTCAGGGGGCTTTTTAAAGATGAGGATTGATATTTTAACGCTTTTCCCCGAAATGTGCGACGCCGTTATGAGCGAAAGCGTAATAGGCAGGGCGCGAAAAAAGAATATTGTGGAAATCAAATTTCATCAGATACGCGAATTTGCCGTTAATAAGCACAATCAGGTTGACGACACGCCTTACGGCGGCGGCGAAGGAATGCTTATGATGGCACAGCCCATTTACGACACATTTATGAAGGTGTGCGGCGAGGTCGGCGAAAAGCCGCATTTCATATATATGTCGCCGTGCGGAAAAACGCTTACGCAAAAGCGCGTGAAAGAGCTGTCAAAGATGAACAACATCGCCATTCTTTGCGGCAGATACGAGGGCGTTGACCAGCGCGTTCTTGACGAGCTTGTCGATGAAGAAATTTCAATAGGTGACTATGTGGTAACGGGCGGCGAAATGCCCGCAATGATTCTTGCCGACGCCGTTTCAAGAATGATTCCAGGCGTGCTTTCGGACCCCGAGGGTTTTATGGGCGAAAGCCACTATTCGTCACTGCTTGAATACCCGCAATATACAAAGCCCGTTTCATGGCACGGCGTTTCGGTGCCCGAGGTGCTTTATTCGGGTCATCACGAAAACATAAGAAAATGGCAGCGCGAAAAATCGCTTGAAAGAACGCTTTTAAGACGGCCCGAGCTTCTTTCAAAAGCCGCTCTTACAAAAGAAGATTTAAAAATTCTTAAAAGAATTAAAGAAAACGGAATAGAAAGCGATAAATCGGAAATAGAATAAATAACACGCATATTAATTGTTCATATTGAATATCAAACGCGAAAAATTGTATTAAAATTGCACAAATCGCGGCTTTTAAATTCGCCGCAGTTTAGTATTCCGTATGAATTATTTAAAAGGTTGTCCTTTTTCGTTGACTTAAAAAAATTTTTTGATATAATATATTAGGCTTTATGAGAAATGTATATGGCTTGCGGCTTCTTTCATTGCCGTTTTGCCAAACCGATTATATCAATTAAATGTGGGAGACAAGTATTATGTACGTTAAAGATGTTACAGTTCAGAATCAGGTCGGGCTTCATGCACGTCCCGCAACCTTCTTTATTCAAAAGGCAAACGAGTTCAAGTCATCTATCTGGCTTGAGAAAGACGAAAGAAGAGTAAACGCAAAAAGCCTTCTCGGCGTGCTTTCACTCGGTATTATGGGCGGCACCGACATTCGCATAATCGCCGGCGGCGTTGATGAAGAACAGGCCGTAAACGCACTTGTAGAGCTTGTTGAAAGCGGCTTTGCCGAATAATTTTAATTTCAATACTTAACGGCGAAGGGCGACCTTTGCCGTTTTGTTTTAGGAGGGAAACACAGTGGATGAACGCCTGAGAAGGTTAAAAGACAAAGCAAATAAACTGCCGCTGACGCCGGGCGTTTACATTATGAAAAACGCTGCCTCCGACATCATTTACATCGGCAAGGCAAAGGCGCTTAAAAACCGCGTCAGCCAGTATTNNGGCGAGGGCGAGTCGGGCGTCACTGTGGTCGAGTTGAAATAAATGCCCGCTCAAAGAAGCGATTTGTCTGTGTTTATTGCCAAATCCGCGCCATTTCGCGCGAAATGGCATTGACGAATCGACCCCCGATGGTATATGATACGATAAAGTCCGAAAGATTTTTTTGGAGAGGGAGTAGTAACGATGTATACTCAGAATGTTACGATCAACAATGAAGTAGGCCTGCATGCTCGTCCTGCCACGTTCTTCATTCAGAAGGCCAACGAGTTCAAGAGCGGCATCTGGCTGGAAAAGGATGAGCGTCGCGTGAACGCCAAGAGCTTGCTGGGCGTGCTGTCCCTCGGGATCGTCAAGGGCACGACCATCACGCTGCTGGCCGACGGCGCGGACGAAAAGGAAGCCGTGACCGCTCTGTGCGAGCTGGTTTCCAACAATTTCGGCGAATAACAAACAACAAGGAAAGGCGGCTTCCACAGGAAGCCGCCTTTTTCCATTTTATTCGACCGGATATACTATTATATATTATAATGTAGAGATGAAAAGAAAGGAGGGAATGACCCATGACGAAGCAGGAGCTTTTGGACAAGGCAAACGACCTGCCGCTCGCGCCGGGCGTCTATCTGATGATGGACAAGACCGGCTGCGTCATTTACGTCGGCAAGGCGAAAAAGCTCAAAAACCGCGTCAGCCAGTATTTCGGCTCGCAGGAAAAGCATTTGCCGAAAGTACGCAAAATGGTCGAAAACGTTGAGGATTTTGACTATATTCTTACCGACAGCGAGTTTGAGGCGCTTGTGCTCGAATGCAGTCTTATAAAACAGAATATGCCGAAATACAATATTCTTTTAAAAGACGACAAGGGCTACAGCTATATAAGGGTCACAAAAGGCGAGTGGCGCAACATTTATCCCGCGCTTCAGATTTTTGACGACGGCGCTGAATATATCGGCCCGTTTACACAGGGCTATTCAGTGACGCGCGCTGTGGAGGAAGCAAAGCGCATTTATAAGCTCCCGACGTGTTCAAGGGTGTTCCCGCGCGACATCGGCAAAGAGCGCCCGTGTCTTAACAGCCACATCGGCATATGCTGTGCGCCGTGCTCGGGGAAGCTGAGCCTTGAAGAGTACGAAAAAAACGTTGAGGGCGCGCTGTCGTTTCTTAAAAGCGGCAGCCGCGACACAATAAAAAGGCTTGAAAAAGAAATGGAAGCCGCCGCCGAAAATCTTGATTTTGAAAGAGCGGCAAAGCTTCGCGATACAATAAGAAGCATTGAAAAAACGGTGAACCGCCAAAAGGTAGTGTTCACAACATATAAAGAGCAGGATGTTTTTGCGATGAGCGTGTTTGAAGAACACGCCTGTCTTTCGGTTCTTCGCTTTTTTGACAACAGACTGTCGGACACGGAGCATTTCTTTTCCGAAGCGCTTGACAGCGAAGAAAATATGCTCTCGGAGTTTTTGACGTCTTATTATTCAATGAACCGCTCCGTACCGCCGCGTATTGAGGTTGAAAAAGCGCCTTACGGCAAAGAGGATATTGAAAAATGGCTTTCAAAAAAGCGCGGTTCTTCCGTCTCGATTGTCGTTCCGCAAAAGGGCGAACAGCAAAGACTTGTTGAAATGTGCAAAAACAACGCCACGCAAAAGCTTTGCGAAAAATATCTCGGAAGCGCCAAAGAGCGCTCCGCACTTGAAGAATTAAGCACAATGCTCGGGCTTGAAACAACGCCCGCATATATTGAAAGCTATGATATATCCCACACCGCAGGCAGCGACAACGTTGCGGGTATGGTGGTCTTTCTTGACGGAAAGCCCCTGAAAAAAGCGTACAGGCGATTTATGATAAAGGGCTTTTCGGGGCAGGACGACTACGCCTCTATGGCAGAGGTGCTTGACAGACGGCTTTCCGAATACGAAAAGTGCAAAGAAAAAGGAATTTCGGACGGCTTCGGGCGGCTTCCCGACCTTATTTTGCTCGACGGCGGCAAGGGTCAGGTGAACGCTGTTTTGCCCGTAATGAAAAAGCACGGCGCAGATGTTCCCGTTTTCGGTATGGTGAAAGACAGCAAGCACAAAACCTCGGCAATTTCAACGGGCGGCGGACGTGTTGAATTTAATTCAAAGCGCAAGGCGTTTTCGCTTGTTACAACCATTCAGGACGAGGTGCACCGTTTCGCCGTTTCATACCACAGAAAAAAGCATACAAAAAGAGCAATGGCTTCGGCGCTTACCGAAATAGAAGGCGTCGGCGAAAAAAGAGCGAAAAATCTTTTAATTAAGTTTTCGACTCTTGAAAATATAGAAAAGGCGACAGAAGAGGAGCTTCTTGATGTTCCCGGCATAACAAAGGCGGCGGCGCATAATATATTTATTGCGTTTCACGGCGAATAACTTGCCTCTTTCCAAAAAAACTTGACAAAAAGAGCGTTTTAATGTAATAATATTGTGATAACTGTTTCGGAGGTGTTCTTATGCGCGTTATAACAGGCCTTGCAAGGGGCAGAAAGCTTAAAACTCTTGAGGGCGACAGCGTAAGACCCACAACCGACAAGGTTAAAGAATCTGTTTTTAACATAATTCAGTTTGAAGTTGAGGGCAGAAATGTTCTTGACCTGTTTTCGGGCTCCGGTCAGCTCGGAATAGAGGCGCTTTCACGCGGGGCAAACGGCTGTGTTTTTGTTGACAGCTCCCGCGCTTCGCTTAAAGTCACCGAAGAGAATATCAAAACGGCGGGCTTTGAAAAAAGCGCAAGAACGGTGCTTTCCGATTCGCTTTCGTACCTTGACAGAACGTGCGAGCGCTTTGACCTTGCGTTTCTTGACCCGCCGTATAAAGCGGGGCTTATGAAAGACGCGCTTGAAAGGCTCTTTTTGCATATGACAAAAGGCTCTGTTATCGTTTGCGAAACCGACGCTTCCGAGGTTTTGCCCGAAACAATAGGCGATTTTTCTTCAAAACGCTATAAATACGGCAAAACAGCTCTCACCGTTTACAGAAACTGAAGGGGTTTTATTATGGCAAAAACCGTTATCTGCCCGGGCAGCTTTGACCCGCTGACAATAGGGCATCTTGATATAATCAAACGCACGTCAAAGCTTTTTGACAATGTAATTGTCGTTGTTATGCGAAATTACAACAAAGACAGCGGCTCTTTCACGGTTGAAGAACGCGTCGATTTTATAAAGCGCTGCACAGAAGACCTTCCCAATGTCACCGTTGACAGCTATAAGGGGCTTCTTGCAGACTATGCGCGGAAAAAAGGCGCGTGCGCCGTGGTAAAAGGTTTAAGAGCCATATCCGATTATGACGACGAGTTTCGTCAGGCGCTTACGAACCAAAAGCTTAATCCGGAGCTTGAAACTGTTTTTATGGTTACAAGCTCAGAATATATGTTTTTGAGTTCAAGCGTTGTAAAGCAAGTTTGCGCTCTGGGCGGCGACGTTTCAAATTTTGTTCCTGCCCGGATTCGTGACGATATTATTGCAAGACTCGGGAAAAAGCCCGATAACGATTGATTTGTTTGAAAGGATTGAAAGATTATGAGTATTGATACGTTGCTCAGAGATATGGATACCGTGCTTGACGAGGGAAAATCCGTTCCCTTTTCAAACAAGCTTATGGTTGACGTTGAAGAGCTTAAAAGGATTATTGAGGACATAAGACTCAATATGCCCACCGAAATAACTCAGGCGAAAAAAATTGCGACCGAAAGAAGAGATATTCTTAACGCCGCCGACGCCGAGGCTGAGGATATTCTTGCAAAGGCACGCCAGAAGGCTGACCTTATGGTTGAAGAGCATCAGATAACAAAAGAGGCTCGCGAGGCGGCTCGCGGAATTATGCAGCAGGCTAAAAACGAATCCGAGCTTCTTATTGAAAATTCCAAGGAGCGCGCCCGCGACATTATGGACAAAGCCGAAAAATGGTCGGGCGATATGCGCAGAAACGCAAGCAACTATGTTGAGTCAATAATAAGAGATACCGACGAAACCCTTACAAAGAGCGTAAACGATATAAGACAGCTCAGACAAAGCGTAAGAGACGCACTCGGCCATACCTCGGAATCAAGACCCAACATTGATTTATAATTAACTGTTATGGAAAAAGAAAAACTTTGTCTGCGCTGTATGCGCAAAATAGGCGACAATACCGTTTGCCCCTATTGCAAAAACGAAAAGTCGCAGCCGCAGGAGCCGCCCTTTTTGCCGCTTAAAACGGTTGTCGGCGGCAAGTACCTTATAGGAAAGCTTGTTTCGTCAAATGCCGAAGGCTCTACTTATTATGCATTTGACCTTTCGCTTAAACGCCCTGTAACGTTAAGGGAGTTTTATCCGCGCGAGCTTGTTGCAAGGGGCGAAGATAACTATTGCCTTGTAAACGTCGGCAAGGCTTCGGCTTTTATAGATGAAAAGTCGGAGTTTTTAAAGCTTTGGCACACTCTTGAAAATATCAGGGGCTACAGCGCGCTTTTTGAAATTTACGATGTTTTTGAGGACCTCGGAACGGCATATGCCGCATATGAGTATTCGGGCGAAATGAAAACCCTGCGCGAATATCTTCTCGCAACAGAGCAGGGCTTTCTTTCGTGGGAGGACACACGCGTGCTTCTTATGCCTGTGCTTTCGGGTCTTGAAGCCGTGCACGAAGCGGGTATAATCCACAGAGGAATTTCACCCGAAACGCTTCTTGTGTCGCTTGACGGCAGAGTGAAAATTTCGGGCTTTTCGGTGCCCGATTTAAGAAATGAAAAAAGCCCCCTTGAAGCGGAGCTTTTCGACGGCTACGCGGCGGTTGAGCAATACGGTTTTGACGGCAAACAGGGGCCTTTTACCGATGTTTACGCTTTTGCCGCGGTGCTTTACAGAACGCTTATAGGCAGTACGCCGATGAGCGCTTCGGAGCGTATCGCGAACGACAAGCTTATGATTCCGGCAAAATTTGCCGAAAAACTGCCCGCATATGTAATAAACGCGCTTGTAAACGCGCTTCAGATATTGCCTGCCGACAGAACGGCAACGGTCGAAGCCTTCAGAGACGAGCTTTCCGCTTCGCCTGCGGCTATGAGCGCGTCGGATATATACGAGCTTCCCGAAGAGCCGCGCCCCGCGCCGGTTCCCAATCCCAATCCCGCTCCGCCGCCCATTAAAAGAGAAGTTCCTCAAAAAGAGCCGGAGCAAGCGCCTGAAAACGACGAAGTACCCGACTCCGCAAAGGTCAAAAAAAGTACGGTTATCGCTTTTGCCGTGAGCATTGCGGTTTGCCTTGCAATACTTCTTACGGTTGTGCTTATACTTAAAAAGCCCGCAGGCAACGGCGACGCTTCGTCGGATACGTCTGCACTTTCTTCCGATGAAACCGAGCAGAGCGCAAAGACCACCGCAAGCGCCGACAGCGTTATAAGCATTACGCTGCCGTCATTTAAGGGCGAACAGCTTGAAGCTGTTAAAGACAACGAAAATTACAAAAGCGTTCTTAATTTTGAAACCGAATACGTTGACAGCGACGAGGACAGGGGCACGATTATTTCGCAGAGCCTGCCTAAAGGCACAAAGGTAACGTCGCTTAACAAGCGCACCATAAAGCTCACCGTAAGCGACGGCAGAAGCGTGCCTGCGGTTGAGAATATGAAGGTCGATGAAGCTGTTAAGGCGCTTAAAGACGCGGGATTTAAAAGCGTTGAAACCGAAAGCGGAAAGGTCGCTTCAAGCGAAAGCGAGTCAAACTCGGTTTACAGCGTGGTTTATCTTGACTCCGATAAAAACGACTGGGCGGCAATTCCGGGCGACAGACGTCTTTCGGTGAAAAATAAAATAATTCTTTATTATTACGGCGAGTTTACACCCGAAACCGAAAGTACACCCGAGGAAACCTCGGCTGTGTCGGAAAGCACCGCCGCAGTAAGCGAATAAGCGAATAATAAAAAAATGCTTGACAAACAGAAGTAAAGCTGTTATTATAATACGGCAATAAAGCAGAACTCTCCGTTCTCACCAAGCGAGCGTATTTCTTGGTTAATAGCCGGCACTTTTGTGCAACAGTGTTTTTTCGGCGTGGGCGGAGTTTTCGCCCACGCTTTTTATATTTTTTTGGAGGTGCTTAAGTATCAGCAGCAAGGAGACTCAGATCAACGAAGAGATCAGAGATAGAGAAGTAAGAGTAATTTCCGCAGACGGCGAACAGCTCGGCATTATGTCGGCAAGCGAGGCTTTAAAAATTGCGGAAAACAGAAATCTTGACCTTGTAAAAATTGCTCCCAACGCAACGCCGCCCGTTTGCAAAGTGATGGATTATAACAAATATCGCTTTGAACAGGCAAAGCGCGCCAAGGAAGCAAAGAAAAACCAAAAGGTTATGGAGATTAAGGAAGTTCGCTTATCTTTGAATATCGACACGGGCGATTTCAATACAAAAGCAAACCACGCCAACCGCTTCCTTGCGGACGGCAACAAGGTTAAAGTGTCGATTCGTTTCAGAGGCAGGGAAATGGCGCACACGGAAAACGGCAACGTAATTATGGACCGTTTTGCCGAGGCTTGCTCGGAAAAGGGCAACGTTGAAAAGCCCGCAAAGCTTGAGGGCCGCCAGATGCTTATGTTCCTTGCACCGAAGCCTGCCAAATAAATTTTGCACAAGCAAAGCGTTGTAAATTTAAGGAGGAAATATTATGCCTAAAATCAAAACTCATTCAGGCGCCAAAAAGCGTTTCAAAATGTCTAAAAACGGCAAGCCTATCCGTGGCCACGCTTACAAGTCACACATACTTACCAAAAAGACAACAAAGCGCAAGAGAAATCTTCGTAAAACCAATGTAGCGGACGTTACCAATCAGAAGCAGATCAAACGTCTCATTCCCTACAAATAAGAATCAGCTAAACGGAGGTAACTTACAATGGCACGTATTAAAGGCGCGACGATGACTCGCAAAAGAAGAAATAAAGTTCTTAAGCTTGCAAAGGGTTACTACGGCTCAAAGAGCAAGCTCTTTAAAACAGCCAAACAGGCTGTTATGAAAAGCGGCAACTACGCTTATATCGGCAGAAAGCAGAAAAAAAGAGATTTCCGCCGTCTCTGGATTGCCAGAATTTCGGCTGCATGCAAAATGAACGGCGTTAACTATTCAACGTTCATCAACGGCCTTAAAAAGGCAAACATCGAGCTTAACAGAAAAATGCTCTCCGAGATTGCTATTTCGGATCCCGCAGCTTTCACGGCTCTTGTTGAAAAGGCAAAAGCAGCTCTTTAATCAATTGTTTATTTGCGCTCGGTCAGAGTTTTGACCGGGCGCAAAGGTTTAAATCGCGCAGATTTCGGGAGGGCTTATGGAGCTTATATCAAGCAGAAACAACGACAAAATTAAATATGCCGTAAAGCTCAGGGAGCTTGCGCGGTTTCGCCGCGAAAACGGCGAATTTTTTGCAGAAGGTGCGCGTCTTTGCAGTGACGCCGCAAAAAGCGGCGTGACGATAAGGGCGCTTTTTGTGACTGAGGAGGCGCTTGAAAAATACGGCGAATACATAAAAGATATTGAAAATGCCGCAGAAGAAATATACACGGTTTCGGACGAGGTTTCCGAAAAGCTGTCCGACACAAAAAACGGGCAGGGCGTATTCTGTATCTGCAAAATGCTTGACAAAAATACAAATATAGGTAAAATAAAATATAATGGGAAATATATTGTTCTCGAAGAAATTTCAAATCCGCAAAACTTCGGGGCTATCTGCCGCACCGCCGAGGCCTTGGGGCTTGACGGCGTAATAGTCGGCGGCGGGTGCGATATATATAACCCGAAAGCGTTGAGGGCGTCTATGGGCTCTCTTTTCAGGCTTAACGTTTTTTCGTGCGACACGCTTAAAGAGCTTTTGTGCGGCCTTCAAAAAAACGGTATGAACGTTTATGCCGCAGTGCCCGACCGCGGCGCTTTGGCTGTGACGCACGCAGATATGACAAAGGGAACGGCAATTGTAATCGGCAACGAGGGCGACGGTATTTCGGACGAAGTGAAAAACGCTTCAACGTCTCTTATAACCGTGCCGATGAAGGGCAGGGCAGAGTCTTTTAACGCGTCTGCCGCCGCTTCCATAGTTATGTGGGAGATGATGAGATGAAAAGCTGTCCGCCCGAGTATTGGATATGGCTTCAAACGGCTCTCGGCGCGGGCGCGCGTACCGACGAGCTTATTGCGTATTTCGGCGACCCCGAAAAAATGTATAACGCAGGCTCGCCCGAATGGCGGCTTTCGGGGCTTTTGACCCAGCGCAAAATAGAAAAGCTCAAAAGCTTTTCACCGTCGCAGACAAAACCCGTATTTGACGAATGCCGAAAGCTCGGCTACAAAATCATAACGTTTGACGACGACAGATTCCCCGAAAGGCTTAAAAAGCTTTGCGATATGCCGCTTGTGCTTTATGCTTTCGGCGATGAGAGCGCGCTTTCAGACGAAGTGTCAATCGCGATGGTCGGCACGCGCAACGCAAGCACCTACGGCATAGAAACGGCTCAAAGGCTTTCGTTTTCGCTCGCTTCTGCGGGCGCAACAATTGTAAGCGGCGGCGCGCTCGGCATTGACAGCGAAGCCCACGCGGGCGCAATGCTTGCAAACGGCAGAACGGTTGCCGTTCTCGGCTGCGGGCTTTCGTACAACTATCTTTCGGAAAACGCCTCGCTTCGCCGTGCAATTGCGCGGCACGGCTGCCTTGTTACCGAATATCAGCCTCAAAGCCCCGCTTCAAGGGTCAGCTTTCCCATAAGAAACCGCCTTATTTCGGGTCTTACGCTCGGCACGGTGGTTGTAGAAGCCGGCATAAAAAGCGGCTCTCTTATTACTGCAGACAAGGCGCTTGAACAGGGCAAGGATTTGTTCGCCGTTCCGGGCGATATTGTGCGCTCGTCGTTCGACGGAACAAATCATCTTATTTCACAGGGCGCAAAGCCCGTGTTTTCAGCCGCGGATATTCTTTGTGAATATGAATATACCTACGGCGGTTTAATCGATTTCGGCAAATGCCAAAAGCGTATTTCCGAAATTCCGTATGTCGATTACAGGCATTACAAAAAGAGAAAAGAACAAACAAAAGAGGAAAACGGCGGCAAGCTCTCTGTTACAGCCGCCACCCCCGCAAACGAAAATACAAAAAAGCAGAAACCGGAAAACGCCGAAAAGCCCGAAGAGAAAAAACCGATTTCTCTTGACGGCGTTTCATATGAAGCAAAGTGCATTTACGAGCTTCTTTCAGACGGCGGGCTTCATATTGACGACATTGCGCTTAAAAGCCGTTTGCCTATGAAAACGGTGCTTTCGGCTCTTACAGAGCTTGAGCTTGAAGGCGCAGTCGAACAGATTCAGGGGAAAAAGTACATAATAAAATAAATTATCTCAAATAAATCGGAGGGAATTTAATGTCAAAGCTTGTTATTGTTGAGTCGCCCGCAAAGGCGAAAACAATTAAAAAATATCTCGGCAAAGATTTTGATGTTACGGCTTCAATGGGTCACATAAGAGACCTTCCCGCGGCAAAGCTCAGCGTAGACGTCAAAAACGATTTTGCCCCCAAATATACGGTAATCAAAGGCAAAGAAAAGCTTGTAAAAGAGCTTAAAGAAAAAGTCGAAAAATCAGACACAGTGTATCTCGCAACCGACCCGGACCGCGAGGGAGAAGCTATTTCGTGGCATCTTGCTTCTGTTTTGGGACTTAATCTTGACGAGAAAAACAGAGTAAAATTCAACGAAATCAACGAAAAAAGCGTTAAAAACGGCTTGGCGCACCCCGAAAAGGTGGATATGGGTCTTGTTGACGCACAGCAGGCGCGCCGCATATTGGACAGGCTTGTCGGCTATCGCCTCAGCCCGTTTATTTCTCAGAAAATTCGCAGGGGACTTTCAGCCGGGCGCGTTCAGAGCGTTGCCGTAAGGCTTATTGTTGACCGCGAAAAAGAGATTGAAGCCTTCGTTCCCGAAGAGTATTGGACTATCGACGCAAAGTTTATTTCAAACAGGCGTATTTTCAAGGCGTCTCTTACGGCAGACGAAAACGGCAAGGTCAAAATTACCGACAAGGCGGGCGCGGATTCGTATCTTGAGCGCCTTTGCGACGCGGTATATACCGTCGATTCAATAAAAAAGGGTAGCCGCAAAAAACAGCCTTCGCCGCCGTTTATAACTTCGTCAATGCAGCAGGAGGCTTCAAGAAAGCTTAATTTCCAGGCGCAAAAGACAATGAAAATAGCTCAGGAACTTTACGAGGGCGTTGAAATAGAAGGCCTCGGAAGCGTCGGTCTTATAACCTATATGAGAACCGATTCGCTTCGTATTTCTGAGGAGGCGCGTGCCGCCGCAAACGAGTTTATAGCTTCGGAATACGGCGAAAAGTACCTTCCCGAGAAGCCGCGTTATTTCAAAACGCGCGCAGGCGCGCAGGACGGCCACGAGGCTATTCGCCCCGCAAACGTTGCGCTTACCCCGGAGAGGGTGAAAAGCAGTCTTTCGACCGACCAGTATAAGCTTTATAACCTTATTTGGCGCAGATATGTCGCAAGCCTTATGGCGGCTTGCGTTCAGGATACCGTCAAAACCGAGGTGAAGGCTCAAAAAGAGGGCACAGAGGGCTTCTGCATTTTCTCGGCAAGCGGCTTTACCGTAAGATTTGACGGCTACACCGCAATTTATGAGGACAGCCAGAACGAGGACGGCGACGAGGGCGCGAACATTATCCCCGATATTAAAGCGGGCGACACGCTTAAAGCAAAAGAGCTTCTCGGCAATCAGCATTTCACACAGCCCCCGGCGCATTTCACCGAAGCTTCGCTTATCAAAACGCTTGAAGAAACGGGCGTTGGACGCCCCAGCACATACGCTTCTATAGTAAGCACCATAATTAAAAGAGAATATGTCAAGCGCGAAGGCAAGCTTTTAAAGGCTACGGAGCTCGGCTGTGCCACAACGGACCTTTTGAAAGAGCGCTTCCCGAAAATAGTAAACACAAAGTTTACCGCATCAATGGAATCAAAGCTTGACGATATTGACAGCGGCAAGTGCAATTACGTTGAAATGCTTCACGAGTTTTACGACGAGTTTGAAGATACGCTTACTAAGGCAAAAGAAGATATGCAGGGGCAAAAAATACAGCTTCAGGAGGATATTACCGACGTCAAGTGTGACAAATGCGGCAGAAATATGGTAATTAAAACCGGCCGCTTCGGAAAATTCCTTGCTTGCCCCGGTTACCCCGAGTGCAAATCAACAAAGCCTTATGTCGAGCCGACCGATGCAAAATGCCCCGTATGCGGCGGCGACGTAATCGGTAAAAAATCAAAAAAAGGCCATCTTTTCTTCGGCTGTTCAAATTATCCCGAATGCAACTTTATGACGTGGGATAAGCCCACAAACGAAAAATGCCCGAAGTGCGGCAAATCGCTGTTTAAGGGCAAAGGCGGTATGCTTAACTGCCTTGATGAAAAGTGTGGATATTCTGTAAAAGCTCCGCGCAAAAATGCAAAGAAAACACAGGAAGATTGATATGTCAAAAAAAGCAACGGTAATAGGCGGCGGTCTTGCTAGGGTCGAGGCGGCTTTCGCTCTTGCAAAGCGCGGCGTAAAGGTTACGCTTTATGAAATGAAGCCCGAAAAATTTTCGCCCGCTCACAAATCCCCTTATCTTGCAGAGCTTGTCTGTTCAAACTCTTTAAAGGCTCAAAGGCTCGGCTCTGCCGCAGGGCTTTTAAAAGCCGAAATGCGTTATTTCGGCTCGCTGTGCCTTGAAGCCGCCGACAAATCAAGCGTTCCGGCAGGCGGCGCGCTTGCCGTTGACCGCGACCTTTTTTCAAAGTATATAACAGAAAAAATCGAAAATAATGAAAATATAACGGTTGTGCACAAAGAGGTCACAAAAATTCCCGACGACTGCGTTGTGATAATAGCGGCGGGGCCGCTCGCTTCCGAGGCGCTTTCAAAAGAGATTTTTAAGCTTTGCGGCAAAAAGTCGCTTTCGTTTTACGACGCGGCGGCGCCTATTGTGACGTTTGACAGCATTGATATGAACGAGGCGTTTTTGCAGTCGCGCTATGACCGCGGCGGCGAAGACGACTATATAAACTGCCCGCTTGACAAGGCGGAGTACGAAGCGTTTTACGAGGCTTTAATAAACGCCGAAAGCGCAGAACTTCATTCGTTTGATAAGCGAAAAGACGTTTATGAGGGCTGTATGCCGATAGAGGTTTT
The DNA here is from genome assembly GCA_002440045.1 of Ruminococcaceae bacterium UBA6364. Lineage (GTDB taxonomy): Bacteria > Bacillota > Clostridia > Oscillospirales > Acutalibacteraceae > DTU089. The sequence continues at coordinate 16,771 of DJRI01000014.1, forward strand.
GGCGTCACGCGGGAAAGACGCCATGCGTTACGGCCCGTTAAAGCCCGTGGGGCTTTTGAATCCCAAAACGGGGCACAGACCGTGGGCTAACCTTCAGCTTCGCAAAGAAAATAAAGACGGAACGATGTACAACCTTGTCGGCTTTCAGACAAATCTTAAATTCGGCGAGCAAAAGCGAGTGTTCTCTATGTTCCCTGCGCTTAAAAACGCCGAGTTTGTAAGATACGGCGTTATGCACCGAAACACTTTTTTGGATTCCCCCGGGCTTTTAAACCCCGATTTCAGTATGAAAGAACACCGGAACATATATTTTGCGGGGCAAATTTCGGGCGTAGAAGGGTATATGGAGTCGGCTTCATCGGGCATACTTGCAGGCTTTAACGCCGCAAGGCGCATTTTCGGCGAAGAGCCGCTTATACTTCCGAAAATAACCATGATGGGCGCGCTTTCGCAATATATAAGCGACGAAAGCGTAAAGCATTTTCAGCCGATGGGCGCGGCGTTCGGAATAGTTACGCCGCTTGAAATGAAAATTAAGGATAAAAAAGAGCGTTATGAGCTTCTTGCAAAAAGAAGCACCGATTATTTTGACACCCTTTTTTCCGGAGAGCAGAGTGCATCAAATGGAACTGAATGAATTTGAAAGCAAAATAGGCTACGAGTTCAAAAACAAAGAGCTTCTTTTAACGGCTCTTACACATTCGTCATATGCAAACGAGAAAAAACTGCCGCACGATAACGAGCGCCTTGAATTTCTCGGCGACTCGATATTGGGCTTTGTCACTGCCGAATATCTTTTTTCGGAGTTTAAAACGCGCCCCGAGGGCGAGCTTACAAAGCTTCGCGCGGCGGTCGTGTGCGAAAAGTCGCTTTTCGGCTTCGGAGAAAAAATAGGGCTTGGACAGTTTATAAGGCTCGGACACGGCGAAGAGCTTTCGGGCGGGCGCAACAGACCGTCGATAGTGTCCGACGCGTTTGAAGCGGTTATTGCCGCCATGTATATCGACGGCGGCTTTAAGGCGGTAAGACCTTATATTCTCGGATTTATAAAAGACGCCGTAAAGCGCGAAGCCTCCTTTAAAGATAACAAATCGCTTTTGCAGGAGGAAATTCAGAAAGAAAAAGAAAACACCCTGACTTATGAAGAGCTTGAAGAAACAGGCCCTGCGCACGCAAGGATGTTTGTCTTTCAAGTGAAGCTCAACGGCGAAGTTATAGGCAAGGGCAGCGGCAAAACGAAAAAAGAAGCCGAGCAGGCTGCCGCGGGCGCGGCGCTTTCGGAGCTTTCAAAATGAAGCACGCCAATATTTCGCTGTTCGTGCCGCACGCGGGCTGTCCGCATATGTGCTCGTTTTGCAATCAAAAAACAATTTCAGGTAAGACGGAAATTCTCACGCCCGAAGAAGTAAAAAACACCTTAGAAAAGGCGGCGCTTGACGGCACATCGCCCGAAAATACCGAAATAGCCTTTTTCGGCGGAAGCTTTACCGCGATAGAACGCGGCTATATGATTTCACTTCTTGAAGAAACGGTGCCGTTTATAAAAAACGGGCGGTTTATGGGCATAAGGGTTTCGACAAGACCCGACGCCGTTGACAGCGAGGTTTTAGAGATTTTAAAGTCCTACGGCGTAACGTCAATAGAGCTTGGCGCGCAAAGCACCGACGAAGACGTTTTAAAAGCCAATATGCGCGGCCACACCGCAGATGATATTTTTAAGGCAAGCGCTCTTATAAAGCAAAGCGGCTTTTCTTTTGGGCTTCAGATGATGACGGGGCTTTATTGCGACACAAATGAAAAATGCATTAAAACGGCGCGCGACTTTATTAGTTTAAGACCCGATACCGTTCGCATTTACCCTACCGTTGTGCTTGAGGGTACATATCTTGAAAAGCTTTTTAAAAGCGGTCTTTATAAGCCTCAAACGGTCGAAGAAGCCGCCGATATTTGTGCGGTGCTTTTAAAAATGTTTTATGACGAAAACATAAAGGTGATAAGGCTCGGGCTTCATTCGGGCGGCAATGTCGAAGAGGGCTTTGTCGGCGGGCCGTACCACCCCGCGTTCGGCGAAATATGCGAATCGAAAATATATCTTGAAGAAGCGAAAAAAGCGCTTTATTCAAAATTTAAAGAGAGTAAAAACGAAGTTAACGAAGCCGAAATTTTCGTTAACGACCGTGAAATATCAAAAATGACGGGGCAAAAACGCGGCAATATAAAGCTCTTAAAGGATTTGGGCTTTACTGTTAAAATCAAGGGCTACCCGTCGCTTTCAAAATACAGAGTAACCGTGGCTTAACGCGGTAAAAGGAGACTGTATGTATTTAAAATCAATTGAACTGCAAGGGTTTAAGTCGTTCCCCGACAAAACCGTTTTGCGGTTCGGAAAAGGAATAACCGCAGTTGTCGGACCTAACGGAAGCGGAAAAAGCAATATTTCGGACGCTATGCGCTGGGTTCTCGGCGAGCAGTCCACAAAAAGTCTGCGCGGCTCTAAGATGGAGGATGTTATTTTCAGCGGAACGGACGCGCGCAGAGCTGTCGGTTTTGCCGAAGTTACGCTTTGCCTTGACAACACCGACCGCGCGTTGAACTGCGACCGCGACGAGGTTACGGTAACAAGGCGCTATTTCCGCTCGGGCGAAAGCGAATATAAGCTTAACGGCGAAACAGCAAGGCTAAAAGACGTGCACGAGCTTTTTATGGATACGGGGCTTGGGCGCGACGGCTATTCTATGGTAAGCCAGGGCAAGGTTGAAACGCTGATTTCCGGCAAATCGGGCGAACGCCGCGATATGCTTGAAGAGGCGGCGGGCATTTCGCATTACCGCTACAGACGTCAGGACGCATTGCGCCGACTTGACCAGGCAGAAGAAAATCTTTTAAGACTGCGCGATATTTTAACAGAGCTTGAAACGCGCGTCGGCCCTTTGAAACAGCAAAGCGAAAAAGCAAAAAAATTCCTTGAATATTCAGCCGAAAAAAAGACGCTCGACATCGGGCTTTGGCTTTATACCATTTCAAAAACGCGCGACTCCCTTCGTGATTACAACAAAAAAACCGCCGTTGTCGAAGCGCAGTATAACGATGTTTGCCGTATTCTTGACGAAACCGAAGAAAAAACCGAAAGGGCTATAGAAGAAGCTCAGCGCGTTACCGTTCTTATTGACGAAATGCGAAGAGCGGCGTCTCAGCTTGACGAACAGGCGGCGTTGATAGAAAGCAAAATTGCCGTTCACGAAAACAGCATTTTACATAATAACGAAACAATAGAAAGAATAGAGCGCGAAAAAAACGACGAAACAGATACAGACGCACAAATTTCGTCGCAAATAAGCGAAACCGAAGAAGCGATAGCATCATTAAAAAGCTTTATCGAAGAAAAAAGGCACAGCCTTGAAGCGCTTTCGGGCGAGCTTGATACGCTCGGCGACAAAACAGGCGAATTTGCCGAGAAAAACGCGGAGCTTTCTGAAAGCGTTTCGCGCCTTTCGCTTAAAATTGCCGACAACCGCGTGAGCGCGTCCGCTTACAGAACGTCGGCAGACGAAATTTCTGCAAGACTTGAAACTCTCGGCGCTCAAAAGACGGGCAGAGACGCAATAATAGACGGTCTTAAAAAGGAAAAAGAAAAAACGCAAGAAGAGCTTTCAAGTGTTGAAGAAAAGCTTTCCGATTTAAACAACTCGTTAAGCGGACTTGAGCTTTTGTGCGAAAAAAGGCTTTCAAAGCTAAATGACTTCGGCGAAAGAGAAACCGAGCTTAAAAACGAATTGCACATAAAAGAGTCAAGAAGGCAGATGCTTTCTGAGCTTGAAAAAAATATGGAGGGCTATCAGGGCAGCGTTAAGGCGGTTATGCGCGAGGCACGGCGCGGTGCGCTCGGCGGCATTAACGCACCTGTTTCTCAGCTTATAAAGGTTGGCGAAAAATATTCGCTCGCCGTTGAAACGGCTCTCGGCGCGCAAATTCAGAACATTGTAACCGAAAACGAGAATGACGCAAAGCGCGCCATATCGTTTTTGAAAGACTCCAAAGCCGGCAGGGCGACGTTTTTGCCGCTTACCGCAATCCGCGGCAGAGAGCTTGACGAAAAAGGCCTTGACGACTGCTACGGCTATGTCAACATTGCTTCCCGGCTTGTTGAATACGACCCCAAATACCGCGAAATAATCAATTCGCTTCTCGGACGGTGCGTTGTTGCGGAAGACCTTGACGCCGCAGTGGTTATAGCGAAAAAATATTCGCACCGTTTTAAAATAGTTACGCTTGACGGGCAGGTTATAAACGCGGGCGGCTCTATGACGGGCGGTGCAAAGCTCCAAAACGCGGGCATTTTAAGCCGCGGCAACGAAGCCGTGCGCCTTAAAACCGAGTGCGAAGAGATAGAAGAAAAGCTTTCACAGATAAAAGAAGAGCTTCAAAAAGCACGCGAAAACCACGCCGCAGTGAATGCGGAGCTTACCGGGTGCCGCAGCGAAATAACCACTCTTTGCGAAAATAAAATAAGAGTTGAGGGCGTTCTGACCTTAAAAAACGGTCAGCTTTCATCGCTTCTTGACGCTCAAAAAGAGGCCGACGAAGAAAGCGAAAGCCTTGCTTTGAGAAAAGACGAGCTTTTAAAATCGGCAAAGGAATGCGAAAATACGCTCGTTTCTTTGCAAAACGAGTTGAGCGTTAAAGAAAACGAGCTTTCTTTGGTTACGGGCGACCGCGAGGCTGTTCAGAAGCGCCGCGAGGAACTTACGGCGGCGGCTTCGGAAATAAATCTTGCAATTGCCACTGCTCAAAAAGAGACGGAAGAGAAAAACGAAGCCGTTTCGCGCCTTGTCGGCAGAAGCGTGAGCCACAAAGACAGGCTTTCACAGCTTGACGGCGAAATTTCGGAGATTGAAAACAAAAACAAAGAGCTTAATAACGCCATACTCGTGTTTAAAGACGAGCTTCGCGAATTAAAGGACGGCAACATTTCGTCAAAAGAAAAAATTGAAGCACTTATAAAAGAGCGCGAGGGCTACGAAAAAGAAAGCGCGCTTTTAAGAGTAACCGAAAGACAGAAAAACGACGAAAAAGAAAAGCTCGGCGGCGAAAAGGCGCGCCTTTCGGAGCGCCGCGACGCTATGGAGCGTGAGCTTGAGGACACCGAAAACAAGCTGTTTGAAGAATATGAGCTGACCCGCCGCGAGGCAGAGGAGCTTAATATTGTTATTGAAAGCGTAACCGACTCAAGAAAGCGCGCTTCAGAGCTTAAAGCAAAAATAAAAGCGCTCGGCACGGTGAACGTCAGCGCAATCGAAGAGTATAAAGAAGTTTCGGAGCGCTACGAATTTATGCACTCTCAGGTGAGCGACGTTGAAAAAGCAAAGGCCGAATTAATACGCCTTATTTCGGAGCTTACCGAAAAAATGGGCGTTCAGTTCAAAGAGCAGTTCAACAAAATCAATCAAAGCTTCGGCGAAACGTTCACAGAGCTTTTCGGCGGCGGCAAGGCGAGCCTTGTGCTTACCGACGACAATGTTCTTGAATGCGATATTGATATAAAGGTTCAGCCCCCGGGCAAAAATGTTCAGAATATTTCGCTTCTTTCGGGCGGCGAAAAGGGACTTTCGGCTATTGCACTGTTGTTTGCAATATTAAAAGTCAATCCGTGCCCGTTCTGCATTTTCGACGAGGTTGAAGCGGCGCTTGACGACGTTAACGTCGTAAGATATGCGTCTTACGCAAGACGTATGACCGACAGCACGCAGTTTATACTTATAACGCACCGCCGCGGAACAATGGAAGAAGCCGATATGCTTTACGGCGTAACAATGCAGGAAAAAGGCGTTTCAAAGCTTTTGGAGCTTAAAACCGCCGAAATGGCAAGGCAAATGGGTCTTGAATGATATTAAAGTAACTGCCGCAAGAAGCGAATATTGACAGGGGTTTTGTCAATATTCCCTCCCAATCGCGGCTGAAAAAACGGTGCGGCAAACGCCGTAACCAAAGAAAGGTTGTGCTTTTTTGGGCGTTTTTAAAAAGATAAATTTCGGATTAAGAAAAACAAGAAACAACGTTTCGGGCGCTATAGACAACGTTCTTGACAGCTACACGTCAATCGACGAGGGACTTTTCGACGAGCTTGAAGAGGCGCTTGTTATGGGCGACGTCGGCGTTTCGACCGCCTCCGAAATAACACTGCGGCTTAACGACCGCGTAAGAAAAAAAGGTATTAAAAATCCCGCGGACGTAAAAGCCGAAATCAAAGAGATAGTCGCCGAAATGCTTGAGGGCGGCGAGGATATGGGTCTTATAACGATTCCGTCAATAATCCTTGTGATTGGCGTTAACGGCGTCGGCAAAACCACCACCATAGGCAAAATGGCGGCTATGTATAAAGCGCAGGGCAAAAGCGTTATTCTGGCCGCAGCCGACACCTTCAGGGCGGCGGCAATAGACCAGCTTGACGTTTGGGCACAGCGCGCAGGCGTTGATATTATCAAGCACAAAGAGGGCGCAGACCCCGCGGCTGTTATATACGACACGATTGCCGCGGCAAAGGCAAGGGGTACGGAAATTATTATTTGCGACACCGCCGGCAGACTTCACAACAAGAAAAATCTTATGGAGGAGCTTGCCAAAATATACCGCGTTATCGACCGCGAATTGCCGTATTCCGACCGCGAGGTTCTTTTGGTGCTTGACGCCACAACGGGTCAAAACGCCGTGAACCAAGCGCGCGAGTTTGCAAAAATTGCCGAAATTACGGGCATAATTTTAACAAAGCTTGACGGTACCGCGCGCGGCGGCGTTGTTCTTTCAATTAAAAACGACCTTAAAGTGCCCGTTAAATTTGTTGGCGTGGGCGAAGGTATAGACGACCTTCAGCCGTTTAACCCCAAGGCGTTTGCCGAAGGGCTGTTTGAAGCCTTGCCCGACGACTATAACGACGACGATATAGACCTTGAAAAGATTCGCGGCGAATATAGGCCAGAAGAAGCGGACGGCGGCTTTACAAACGAGCTCAAAGAAGCGTTTTCACAGGTTATGGACGCTATCGGCGAAATAAACGGCGAGTCCGAAGAAGCACCCGAAAGCGCAGAAAACACCGGCAAAAATAACGCGGCGGAAGATGTCGCAGACGACAGCGCAAAAGACGAAGATTTAAACACTTCAAGTCTTGAAGAAGCAAGCGAAAAATTAAGCGGCGGCACCGACGCCGAAACGGCACCCGAAAGCGGCAATTCGATTGACGTCACTCGGGACAGCGAAACAGACGGTGAAACCGAGGCTGAAGCTGCCGAGGAGACCGCCGAGGAAGCTTTTGAGCCGGAAGAAAAAGAAGAAAAGCCCCAAAAGAAGAAAAAAGGCTTCTTCGGGAGACTTTTCGGATGATAAAAGAAACTTTTTTAATTGCAACCCACAATATGAAAAAGCGCGACGAGCTTGAAAGGATTCTTTCGCCGCTTAAAATAGATGTAAAAACCGCCGAGCAGGCGGGCGTTGAAATCAGCGACGTTGAAGAGACGGGCGAAACCTTTTATGAAAATGCGCTTTTAAAAGCGCGCTCGGGCTGTCTTGAAAGCAAAATGCCGTGCATTGCCGACGATTCGGGGCTTTGCGTCGATTATCTTGCGGGCGCGCCCGGGGTTTATTCGGCGCGCTTTGCGGGCGAGCACGGAAATGACGATAAAAATATCGACAAGCTTTTAAGCCTTTTGTCGGGCGTTCCCGAAAAAGACAGGGGCGCAAAGTTCGTTTCTGTTGTGTGCTGTGTTTTTCCTAACGGCGATATTATTTCGGCGCGCGGCGAATGCTTGGGAAAGATTGGCTTTGAAAGAAGGGGCAGCGGCGGCTTCGGCTACGACCCCGTATTTTATGTAGGCGATAAAAGCTTTTCAGAGCTTCTGCCCGAAGAAAAAGACGCTTTGAGCCATCGCTCTGCGGCGCTTAAAAATCTTGCCGAAAAGCTTTCCGAATATTATGCCGACAAAGGCTGAAATAGGCATAAGAGCGTATTGGTTCGACTCTCTTATGCCATAACGGTAATTACCCACCCGGGGTCGGCGACGTCGATTAACATTTCGGCGCCGTCAGCCTCGGTCTTTTTTGTTTTGAGCGTGTTTTCTTTAAGCGCTTCTTTAAGATTTAAAGACGAAAGAAGCGCTTCGCCCTTATTTTTATCAACATAAAACGATTTTACGGAGTTTTCCAAAAATAAATAAACGTCATCGTTATCTTCGGTGCCTTTTTTTCCGCAAAGGCTCATTTTAATAAGCTCGTATTCTTCGTTTCTTGTAAGCGTCAAAAAAATCTCGCATTCGGGAAATTTGAAAAACCGCGTGAAGGTGCATTCGCTTGAATTATTGATGTAGCCGCTCACGGAAAAGTCTTTGCAGTCGTATGCCGTGTTCATTCTTTCGGTGAAGCCCTTGAGGTTATTTCCGTCGGCAGTAAAGGAGCAACTTGTAAATAAAAGCAAAAAAACGATAATTAAAGCAAGATATTCGTGCATATTTTCACCCCAAAATTAACATTGATTTAACAAATAAAAACCGGCGTAACTGTATAATATTTTATTATATCGAAAATTGTTTTATTCTTTATTTTGTGTTTAGGGAATTATTTATGAAAAAAATACTGAAAAAAATAACATCGGTGCTTCTTGCGGCAATTCTTATTGCCGCGCCGCTGTCATGCACGGCTTCGGCGTTTTCTTATCCCGAAAATGTCTCTGAAAGCGACGCGCTTTCAGCTGTCGGCGCTACCGACAGGCTCGTTAAAGCGGCGGCTGAAAATTTTTCGGGCAAATCGCTTAAAGAGCTTATGTTGCCGAAGCTTTATAGCAGTGAAACGCTCTCAATGCTTCTTGTCGGCGTGTATTCGTCAATTGCTGAAAACGCCGCCGAAATCGAAAGTATAGGCATAGACGTTTCCGTGAAAAAAGTTGCCGAAGGGCTTTCCGATTATCCGTCCGTTAAAGAGGCTCTTTTAAAATATTCCGCATGGGGCGACGTGAAGCTTGACGGCGCAGATTGGGGCGTAAATGACCGCGAGGGCTTTTCAAAGGCGGTTGCGGCTTCGCTTTCGCCGTTTAACGATGTGCTTTATACGCTTTTGTGCTCGGGCACCTTTAAAATCAAGGTTATAAGAATCAAAGGCGCGAACGGCTACGAAAACGCAATAGTGCCGATTCTTTCGGCGCTCGGCTGTGAGTCTCTTATTTCTCAAAGCGAGTTTTCTTCGCAGGCAGAAGAAGACAAAAATAAAATGATTTATAACATTCTTTTGCCGCTGCTTTTAAAAATCGAAGAGATTTGCGACGCGCCCGCAGACACGCTTTGCGAGAGTTTGCCGTGCTTTGCGAATTTTGTCGAAAGCGGCGAACTCAAAAAATGCACCGACAGTCTTTTTTCGCCGATAACCTCAAACAGACTTGTCGAAGCGGCTGTATTTTTAAAGCTGTTTGACCTTGAATCGTTTGACATAGACGTTGAAAAGGCAATTAACGACGGTCTCAATGAAGCGGCAAAGCAATACGGCCTGACGATTAAAAATATTAAGCTTTCGCACCTTGCCGAGTGCGGCGGCAAAACTCCCGCCGATTCTGACAAAGGCAAGGCTTACGTTGTGATTTTAAGGTGGCTTTTTGACAATTTAAAGCTCAATAAAGAAAAGCTGCCGTCGCTTTTGAAAGAGCAAAACGCGTCGTTTGAAATTCCCGAAAAAACGCTTTCGCAGTTTTTGTCAAAGGACACGGATGAGCTTGTTTCCCTTGTAATATCGCTGTTTTCGCCCAAAAGCGCCGAAAGCGCCAAGGCAATGAGCTTTCCCGAAATCAAAAAGACCGAGGTAGCTTTCACAAAAAATCTTACAGCCGAAAACTACGAAAAGGTTCTTAACAATATCGACGGCGTGCTTGACGAGTTCACCGAAGAGGGTAAGACCTATAAAAGTGTAAAATCAATGCTTTCGCACACGGTTTACACAAACGAAAACATTACAAAGCTTGTCGTTTCGCTTTATTCGGAGCTTGAAAAAGCAGGGCTTTCGGAAGCTTTGGGCGTTATGGGGATAGATATTTCGCCAAGAGGCGTCGCTTCGCTTCTTAAAGAAAACAGCTATAAAAACGTTAAAAACGCGCTTTCAAAAAGTGAGTCGTGGCAAAAGGTTTCTTTAAATGTCGGCTGGGGCTTTTATGACGGCAACAGAACGGGCTTTCAAAGCGCCCTTACCGCGTCGTTAAGACCGCTGTTTCCGATTTTAAGAATGCTTCTTGCGGGCGAGGACCTTGTGCTTCTTGACAGCATTAAAATTAAAGGAGCGGACGGCTACAATACGGCGGTTATTCCGATTCTTGAAGCGCTCGGCTGCGAAAGCGGCGATATAAAAACATATAAGCAATATCTGAAAAACGCTTCGACCGACGGCGTTATCAAAGCTGTTCTTGACCCGCTTTTCAATTTGGTTGATGAGATTTTTGAAAAACCCGTTTATACTTTGACGGGGATTTTGCCGAATATAATGTATTTTATTGACAGCGGCAATTTTGAAACCTGCCTTAACAATCTTCTTTTGCCATTAAGCGGCATTACCTCCGCTTTCGGCGACGGTGCGGGGCTTGATGTTTCTTCGGTTACAAAAAATCTCGATTTCAATTCTCTTCTTACGTCTTTTATGAAAGGCTCCGATGTAAAGCTTCCCGAGTTTGACTTTAAGTCGCTTTCGACCTACGGCACAATAGAGCCGCACACGTCAAAAAGCATTGTCGGCGGCACACCCGTAAGATTTTCTTATGTTAAAGCCGATAAAACGGCGGTGCTTATAACGGTTTTAAGAGTATTTGTAGACTTTTTAAAAACGCCGGGCAACGAATCGCTCCTTTCGGACGCTATGGGAAACGGCTCTGCTATGTCGCAGTATTCTTCGTCGATTACAGACGAGCTTAAAAATATGACGACCGACGAAACTATTGAGTGGCTTTACAATTTGCTGTTTAAAGAGCGCGCTCAAAAGGATATCAAAGAGGGCGAGGTTTACAGCCCCACGATTATTTACGAAAAGGGACCCGATAAATCGCTGTACATTAAAATCGGCATAGCCGCAGGTGTTATTCTTATTGCGGCGGCAGTTGCGGTGTTTATAAATCGCAAACGAATTTTTTCCGCAGACGCGGTTTCGGTGAGGTGAAAAAATGCTTGTATTAAAAAATATTGTTAAAGATTATGTTACCGGCGACACAACGGTAAGGGCGCTTAAAGGCATAAACATCAATTTCAGAGAGAACGAGTTTGTTGCAATTCTCGGCCCGTCGGGCTGCGGCAAAACAACAATGCTCAACATCATAGGCGGTCTTGACAGATACACAAGCGGCGACCTTAAAATCAACGGCAGGTCTACAAAGGATTTTGACGACAGCGATTGGGATACCTACCGCAACCATTCGATAGGATTTGTTTTTCAAAGCTATAACCTCATTCCGCACCAAACCGTGCTTTCAAACGTTGAATTGGCGCTTACTCTTTCGGGCGTTTCAAAAAAAGAGCGCCGCAAAAGAGCGATGGAGGCTTTAAAACAGGTCGGTCTTGAAAATCATATGAACAAGCGCCCCAATCAGATGTCGGGCGGTCAGATGCAGCGCGTCGCAATAGCGCGTGCGCTCATAAACGACCCAGATATTCTGCTTGCCGACGAGCCCACGGGTGCGCTTGACAGCGAAACAAGTGTTCAGATAATGGAGCTTTTAAAGGAAATTTCAAAAGATAAGCTCATCATTATGGTTACGCACAACCCCGACCTTGCCTATAAATACGCAAACCGCATAATAAAATGCCTTGACGGCGAGGTTATTGACGACTCAAATAAATTTGAGCCGACTAAAGAAGATTTTGAAGCCGAAAAAAAGCTTTCCGAAAAAGAAAGCGAAAAAGGCAAAGCGTCAATGTCGTTTTTCTCGGCGTTTTCGCTCAGTATAAACAATTTAAGAACAAAAAAGACGCGAACGTTTCTTACCTCGTTTGCGGGCAGTATAGGCATAATAGGAATTGCGCTTGTGCTTGCCTTGTCAAACGGTATTCAGGCGTATATTGCGCGCGTGCAGGAGGATATGCTTCTTTCTTACCCGATGTCGGTAGAAAAGCAGACCGTCGATTATGAAAGCATTTTAACGTCGTTCACGGGTATGACCCCCGGCGCTGTCGCGCGCGACGAAGACGAGCTTGACAGAGTATATGTTAACCAGTCGCTTATGCAGATGGTAAACGCGTTTATTTCCGAATCCTCTTCAAACAACCTTGAAAACTTCAAAAAATATGTTGAAGATAATCAGGAGGAGTTTGACAAGGTCTGCAACGATATTAAATATAACTACAGCACAACGCTCAATATTTACCGCGCTGATACCGAAAACGGAATTATAAAGGTGAACCCCAGCACCATGATGGACACTTTCACCGAAAGCAGCGGAATGGCAACGTCTATGGGCAGTATTGATATGAGCTCCATGACGCAGATGTACAGCGTTTGGACTGAGCTTATAGGCGACGAAAAGCTTCTTGAAAGCCAATATGACATTCTTTCCGGCAGAATGCCCGAAAAGTACAACGAAGTTGTGCTTATGGTAGACGGCAACAACGAGGTTAACGAGCTTGTTGTTTACGCCCTCGGTCTTAAAGACCAAAAAGAGTTTACGCAAAACATTATGTCGGCTCTCGCAAGCGGCGAAACGCTTGAATCTGACGAAGCTTCCGAATATTCCTACGACGATATTCTCAATATGAAATTCAAGCTTGTATTAAGCGCCGATTATTATGTCAAAAACGACAAAACAGGTCTTTGGAGCGACAACAGCTCAAACGAATATTTCCTTAAAGACCTTATCGACAGCGGCGAAGAGATAAGCATTGTCGGAATTTTGCGCCCGAGCAAGGATAACACGCTTTCTATCGGCACGGGCGGCATCGGTTACACGCGCGAGCTTATGGAATACGCCATCAATAAAACGGCTGAAAAAGAGGTTGTTAAAGAACAGCTTGCCGATACTAAGAAAGACGTTTTGACAGGCCTTGAGTTCTCAAACCTTACCGTTAACGATTTTGACCTTGCCGATATAGACCTTTCGGTAATAGACTTCAGTTATCTTGACTACACGCCCTTCCTTTCTATGGCAGAGGGAATGGATATGTCAAATATGAACCTTGCGGATATGTCGTCGATGTTCGGCTTTGACGATATGTCAAAACTTCAGAAAAAGCTTATGGAGGGCTATTTAAACGACGAACAGGTGCTTGCCATAAAGCAGGC
>DJRI01000014.1:30074-30415 GCA_002440045.1 Ruminococcaceae bacterium UBA6364
TGTTGACACAATAACGGCGTCGTGCTCGCTTTCGGGAACGCTTTCGTCGCTCGGCTACAGCACGTTTGACAGCCCAAGCTCCATATACTTTTATCCCAAGAGCTTTGAAAGCAAATCGGAGCTTAACGACCTTATAAACTATTACAACAATAAGGTCAAAGAGGACGGCCACGAAGAGTGTCAGATTAAATGCACCGACTACATCGGGCTTCTTATGTCGAGCATAACGACGATTATAAACATCGTGACATATGTTCTTGTGGCGTTTGTTGCTATCTCGCTTGTCGTTTCGTCGATAATGATTGGCATAATCACCTATATTTCGGTGCTTGAACGCACAA
>DJRI01000014.1:30424-34965 GCA_002440045.1 Ruminococcaceae bacterium UBA6364
GGCGCTTCCAAAAAGGATATTGCGCGCGTGTTCAACGCCGAAACCGCCGTTATAGGCCTCGGCGCGGGCATAATCGGTATTTTGTCAACACTGATACTTGAAATACCGATAAACCTTATTTTGAAATATGCAACGTCAATTCCCGCCGCCGCTTCGCTTCCGGTACTCGGCGCTGTAATTCTTGTTGTAATAAGCGTGACGCTTACGCTTGTCGCGGGACTTATTCCGTCAAGAATAGCGGCGAAAAAGGACCCGGTAGAGGCTCTTCGCACAGAGTAACCCAAACCGCAAAGAAAAGCATTTGTGTTTTTCTTTGCGGTTATTTTTAATACATAATTAAGCGCGCTTCGGTGCATTATTTTATTGATTGCTACGAAATTCGCATTAATTAAATATTTTGTTTTCTCTATAGTTGATTTTCGGTCGATTTTAGTATAATATGTATAGTTGAAATGGAATAACCATAGGTTTTCAAATAAATTTTTGGAGGTTTTGTATGAATTACAAGCTTACTAAGCGTCAGGCAAAAGAGTTGCTTGAAAACAAGCTTCTCCACTTTTTCGGCGTTTCCGCCGAGAATGCCACATACGAACAGTTTTATAAAGCGATAGCCATGATTTTGCGCGATATGATGGGGCAGGGCAGAGCCGAGCTTTCGTCAAAAGCCGACAAAGAGGGCAGAAAACGCGTGTACTATCTTTCAATGGAATTTTTGATGGGCCGCTCGCTCAAAAACAGCCTTTATAACCTTAATCTTACAAACGTTTTCGGCAACGTGCTTTCCGATTACGGCATAAAGCTCGAAAATCTTTATGACTGCGAGCCGGACGCGGGTCTCGGCAACGGCGGTCTTGGCAGACTTGCCGCGTGCTATCTTGACGCGCTTGCAACCCAAGGGTATCCGTCGCGCGGGTATTCTATTCTTTATGAATACGGCATTTTCAGACAAAAGCTTATTGAGGGCAGGCAGACCGAGCTGCCCGATAATTGGCTTCCCGGCGGCGATGTTTGGCTTGTCCCGCGTGAAAGCAGCAGTGTAGAGGTTGTTTTTGAAGGCAACCTTAAAGAATCGTGGGAGGGGCAGTATCATCACGTTGAAATTGAAAACGGCAACGTTATTCAGGCTGTGCCTTACGATATGTTTGTTGCCGGCAAAGACGGCAAGGGTATAAGCGTTTTAAGACTTTGGAGCGCCAAAGCGCCCGAGTTTGATATGAAGCTTTTTAATCAGGGCGACTATATGCGCTCTATGGAGCGTCAGGCTATGGCAGAGGTCATAAGCAAGGTGCTTTATCCTATGGATAATCACCCCGAGGGCAAGTCGTTAAGGCTTCGTCAGCAGTATTTCCTCGTTTCGGCTTCGGTGCAGGATATTATAAGGCATCATTTAAGAGTATACGGCACGGTTGACAATCTTCCCGAAAAGGTTGCCGTGCACATTAACGACACGCACCCCACAATGGCAATTCCCGAGCTTATGCGTATTCTTCTTGACGAGTGCGGCTACGGCTGGGACGACGCGTGGAATCTTGTTAAAAACACCGTTGCCTACACAAACCACACCGTTATGAGCGAAGCGCTTGAGTGCTGGAGCGAAGAGCTTGTCAAACGCCTTATTCCGAGAATTTACGAAATAATTAAAGAGATTGACAACCGCTTCAGAGCATATGTTTGGGAAAGCACCCACGACGCAGATTATGTCGAGCGCACCGCAATCATTTCGGGCGGCGCGGTAAGAATGGCAAATCTTTGTGTTGCCGCCTGCCACAGCGTAAACGGCGTTTCGGCGCTTCACAGCAAAATTCTTATCGATTCGCTCTTTAAGGATTTTTACAAGCTTACGCCCGACAAGTTCACAAACGTTACAAACGGCATTGCCCACAGACGTTGGCTTTGCCAGTCCAACCCCGAGCTTACCGCATATTTGAAGGAGCTTTTGGGCAACGACAAGTTTGTTTATGACGCCGAATGCCTTTCAAAGCTTATGGATTATAAAAACGACAAGGCTGTTTTAAAAAGGCTCGGCGAAATAAAGCTTAAAAACAAAGAGACGTTCGCTTCGCATATTTACAAAACAACGGGCATTGAGCTTGACGTTAATTCAATCTTTGACGTTCAGGTTAAAAGGCTTCACGAGTACAAGCGTCAGCATCTCAACGCTTTAAGCATTGTTGCCGATTATCTTGAGATAAAAGACAATCCCGACGGCGAATTTGTTCCGCACACGTTCATTTTCGGTGCAAAGGCAGCCCCCGGTTACTTTATGGCACAGCAGATAATAAGCTTTATTCTTGCGCTTGCCAACCTTATAAACAACGACCCCGACGTTCGCGGCAGAATTAAAATTCTCTTTGTTGAGGATTATAACGTAACAAATGCCGAGCGCCTTATGCCCGCGGCAGACGTTTCGGAGCAGATTTCGCTTGCAGGCAAAGAGGCAAGCGGCACGGGCAATATGAAGCTTATGATGAACGGCGCTTTGACCCTCGGCACGCTTGACGGTGCAAACGTCGAAATTCACGACGCTGTCGGCGACGACAATATGTTCCTTTTCGGAATGACCGCGCAAGAGGTTGTTTCGCTTAAAAACAGCGGCTATAATCCCCAAAGCTTCATTTCAAACAATGCAGAGCTTCGCCGCGTGCTTGATTTTATCTCGGGCGGAATAGGCGGCAAGGACTTTACAACAATAAGCGGCTCAATAGCGCATTATGACCCGTTTATGGTGCTTGCGGATTTTGCCGACTACAGGCGTGCGCAGAAAAAAATGCGCGAAACATTCGTTAATAAAGAAAAGTGGAATAAAATGTCACTTGTCAATATAGCTCTTTCGGGCAGATTTTCTGCCGACAGGGCAATTAACGAGTACGCCGAGCATATATGGAATGCACAAAAAATGTGAGTGATTTTCGGCTTTTTGCCGAAAATGAGGTTTTGCCCCTTTTAAATGGCTGTTTTGAAAGATTTTTCTATTGACATTTTGTGAAATTTAGGTTAATCTTAACGTGTGAATGCTCGCCTGTAAGGTGGATTCAAAATATTATCAGCTTCAAAAAGTGAAAGGGGCAAACTCCAATGAAAAGTTCCGATTTAAAGGTTGTTGCAATTATACTTGCAATAGCGCTTTTCTTCACAATCGTTACGAGTAACGCTGTTTCTATTGCTTCCGTGGTTCTCCTTGCAAAAGGCGACAACGGCTCAACCGTTGTTGACAACAACGGCAACAACGGCAATAACGGCGGTAACAACAGCACACCTGCCGACAACAACGGCAACAACAGTACGCCTGCCGACAATAACAACAACGGCGGCGACAGCAACACGCCTGCCGACAATAACAACAACGGCGGCGACAGCAATACGCCTGCCGACAATAACAGCGGCAACAACAGTACGCCTGCCGACAATAACAACAACGGCGGCAACACAAACAGCAACGAATGGGACAAAACAAAGACCTTTAACTTCTATAAAGCCGCTTGCGACAAAATCACAAGCACAGGCGCTGCCGGCCACACAAGAAAAGAGTGGCAGGAAATTGCCGCACTCAATCTAGGCAAAGCTTCAAGCTTACTTAAGCCTGTTATTCAAGGCTTTATGAAGACCGAAGACCAGGCGAGCGAAGCCGTTTCGGAAAAAGGCTCGGACGACGCCAAGAGACGTATGGCTCCCTGCGGTGCAGATATTTCTTATGTTAAGAGCGCAACCAAAAAAGACCTTTCAAACGGCAACTATCAGATAACAATCGTTATGAACGACGAAAACACTCCCAAAAAGGGCAGCAAGGGTATTGCCGCTATGGCAACCGGCATCCTTTATATGGAGGACGTTGAAGATACCGTTAAGAACGATTCGACAGTAAGCGGTATTGTTAAAAGCCTTGACAAAGCCGAAATCGTTTATAAGGCATACACAATCGTTGCCGAAATGACAAAGGACGGCAAGTTCGTTTCTATCACCCACACCACAACGGGCGATATTTCCGCTTCTGTTACGGTTAAGTTCCTTGGCAACATTTCCGGTGACGGTACACTCAACTTCACAAGTAAATGGTACGATTTCAAATATTAATCTGCCGTTAGCTTACTTATTCGCAACCCGCTTTAAGCGGGTTGCTTTTTTGTATTTTAAACCAAAAAACTTTTAAAACGCTTGACTTTTTGTTTAATTTATTGTACCCTTAATATGATAAATTTATTAAGAGCGTGTGAACAACACGCTTTTTGTAAAATGAAAGGGGTATATACCTAATATGAAAAGCTCCGATTTAAAGGTTGTTGCAATAATTCTTGCAATAGCGCTTTTCTTCACAATCGTAACAAGCAACGCCGTTTCAATAGCTTCCGTTGTGCTTCTTGCAAAGGGCGGCACCGCAGAGGAGGGCGGCTCACAGCAAGGCGGCTCCGCTCAGGGCGGCGACACGCAGACGGGCGGCTCACAGCAGGGTGGTTTCTCACAGGGCGGCTCACAACAAGACGGCTCTTCTCAGGTCGACGCACAGCAGGGCGGGTCTTCTCAGGGCGGCGACGCACAGACAGGCG
>DJRI01000097.1:0-7989 GCA_002440045.1 Ruminococcaceae bacterium UBA6364
TTGCAGGTGCTTGACGACGGCAGAATTACCGACAGCCAGGGCCGCACGGTGGACTTTAAGAACACCATCATAATCTTGACATCAAACCTCGGTTCGGATATAATCCTTGACGGAATTGACGAAAAGAGCGGTGAGATTACGGAAGACGCGCGCGAAAAGGTTTCGGCGCTTTTAAAGAGAAGCTTCAGACCCGAGTTTTTAAACAGGCTTGATGAAATCATATTCTACAAACCGCTTACAAAAGAGAATGTTTTCGCCGTTTCAAAGCTTATAATAAACGACCTTAAAAAACGTCTTGAAACTAAGCAGTTAAAGCTTGAAGTAACCGAGAGCGCTTACAATTATCTTGTTGATAACGGCTTTGACCCCGTATACGGCGCAAGACCCTTAAAGAGATTTATTCAAAGCAATCTCGAAACGCTTATAGCAAGAAAAATAATCGCCGAGGACCTTGCCCCCGACACGGTAATTACCGTGGACTACGACGGCAAAGAGCTCAAGGCGACCGCAAAATAAACGGAGGATTTTAAAATGAGAACGAAACAGTTTAAGGCTGAATCAAAAAAACTTATGGATATGATGATAAATTCCATCTATACCCACAAGGAAATATTTTTGAGAGAGCTTATTTCAAACGCAAGCGACGCGCTTGACAAGCTTTATTTCAAGTCGCTCACAGACAGTTCCATAGGTCTTAACCGTGAGGATTTTGTGATAAGACTTGAAGCGGACAAAGAAAACCGCATTTTAAAGGTTATTGATAACGGCTGCGGTATGACCGAGGAGGAGCTTGAAAGCAACCTCGGCACAATCGCAAAAAGCGGCTCGTTCAATTTTAAAAAGGATAACGAAAAAACCGAGGATGTTGATATAATCGGTCAGTTCGGCGTGGGTTTTTATTCGGCGTTTATGGTCAGCGACTGCGTAACCGTCGAAAGCAAGCCCTACGGCGCAGAAAAGGCTTATAAATGGTCGTCAAAGGGCGCCGACGGCTACACCGTTGAAGAGTGTGACAAGGCTGATTTCGGCACCGTCGTAACGCTTCACATAAAACCCGATACAGATGACGAAAACTACTCAAAATATCTTGAGCAGTACACAATCGAAAGCCTTGTCAAAAAGTATTCCGATTACATTCGCCACCCGATAAAAATGACGGTTGAAGAGCGCAGATTAAAAGAGGGCAGCGACAGCGAATACGAAACCGTAAGCGTTGATAAAACGCTTAATTCACAGGTTCCGATTTGGAAAAAGAATAAAAACGAAGTAACCGACGAAGAGTATAATTCGTTTTATACCGACAAATTCTTTGATTATGAAGCGCCCTTAAAGGTTATTCACGCAAAAACCGAGGGCACAGCCACATACAGTGCGCTTCTTTTCATTCCGAAGCACGCGCCGTTTGACTATTATACAAAGGATTATGAAAAAGGGCTTCAGCTTTATTCAAAGGGCGTCCTTATAATGGATAAATGCAAAGACCTTTTGCCCGATTATTTCAGCTTTGTAAAAGGTCTTGTAGACAGCGAGGATTTGTCGCTCAACATCTCAAGAGAAATGCTTCAGCACGACGCGCAGTTAAAGCTTATTGCGAAAACCGTCGAAAAGAAGATTAAAAGCGAGCTTGAAAAAATGCTCAATAACGAGCGCGAAACGTATGAAGAGTTTTTCAAAACCTTCGGTATTCAGCTCAAATTCGGCGTTTATAACAGCTACGGTATGAATAAAGACCAGTTAAAAGACTTGCTTTTGTTCACATCGTCGTTTGAAAAGAAGCCCGTAACGCTCAAGGAATACGTCGGCAGACTCAAAGACGGTCAGGATAAGATTTATTATGCCTGCGGCGAAACTGCCGATAAAATAGAAATGCTTCCTCAGACCGAGCGCGTAAAAGAAAAAGGCTACGAAATTCTTTATCTTACCGAATATGTAGACGAGTTCTGCGTAAAAATGCTCGGCGAGTACGACGGCAAGCAGTTCCTTAATATCTGCGACGAAAAGCTTGACCTTGACACCGAGGAAGAGAAAAACGAGCTTAAAGAGAAAAATGAGGAGAACAAAGAGCTCCTCGACAAAATAAAAGACGCCCTCGACGGAAGCGTTTCGGAGGTGCGCTTTACAAACAAACTCAAAAACTATGCCGTTTGCCTCACAAGCGAAGGTAACCTTTCGCTTGAAATGGAAAAGGTGCTCAACTCAATGCCCAACGAACAAAAGGTAAAAGCCGACGTTGCTCTTGAAATTAACGCTTCGCACCCGATAGCCGATAAACTTAAAGAGATTTTAGACAGCGGCAGCGAAGAAGAGCTTAAAGCGTATGCAAAGCTTCTTTATGCACAAGGCTGCCTTATAAGCGGCGTTTCGGTAAAAGACCCCGCGGAGTTAAGTAAACTCATAAGCGACCTTATGGTGAAATAAGAGAAAGCAATTTCAGTTGAATTTTTGCAACCCCGACAAATCGTAAATAACGTTCCGACAGGCGCTCTCCCGATAACGGCGAACGCCTGTCGTCGGCTTTTCTCTAAGGCTTTTAAAACCTGCCAAAGACTTTTGCCGGTAGCAAATTACCGCATTGTAAAGACTTTGCAAAATACTTGACCGATATTTAAAATCGCATAACAAAGCGTTTTTTTAAGCGTCGCGGCAAAAAACACCTCGGAATTATTGTTTACATTTTATTCATATTTTCGTGATTGTGTTACAACATTGATGTGGTATATAAAATATAGACATTGATTGCTTAACATTTCATTTTCTCTTTCCGGTTTGAATCCTCCGCATTGCGCGGGGGATTTAAACTTTTATATAGGCTTTTTCTGATTTTGCAATGGTTTTAAAGACTTTTTCAACGATTTTATAAGCTGCTTAAATACCGCCTTTTCAACACTGCCTAAGATTAACTATCCGAGATTTAAACTTTCTAATACTCTCCAAGATTAAAATTCTTTAATTTTCTCCAAATTAAAGCTTTTTCAATATTTTCAAAAATCAAGGCTTTTTAACACTCTCCAGAATTTTATAAGCTTTTTACAGCACACAGCACCGCATCGGGTTTAACCAGCCGCAGCGCTGTGTGCTTTTGCTTTATAAATGCATTTCGGTACGTTTCGTGTGCATGTTGTGCATATCATATTTACATTTTAAGATTTTAAGGTAAATTTATTCATATAAATAATATATCGCCGAATTGCGACATATACCGACGCGCTTTGAGCGCGCATTAAACGTCTTAAGGAGTGTTTTGGTTTTGTATTGCTCAAAGTGCGGAAATGAGGTTAATCCCAATCACAAGTTTTGCAGTAAGTGCGGAACACCCGTTACGGTTGCTGTTGTGCCGCAAACAGTTAAAACTGCCGCTCAAAGCGCCGACTCGGAAGCATACATTTCTTGTGAGCCGGAAGAAACCGCTTCTTTAAATGAAGAATTACAGAGTGACAGCGGTGTTTATGTAAGCCGCGCATACACTTATTCGGTGCGCTCTTGCGATGAAAATAAAGATTTGCAGGAAGACGGCGACATCTGCGAAACAGAGCCGTTATATCAAAGCGACATCGGCGAAACAGAGTTGCTGTATCAAAATAATATCGGCGAATCCGATATAAACGGTGATATTACAGAAACCGAGGTTCTCAATCAACCGGAAAAAAGTGAAAGTTATGTTACCGACAGCACAGACGAAAGTGAGCCGCCGCTTCAAAATGCGCCGTACAGCAACGCTTATACAATTCCCCAAAACAATGCCACGTCATACGGCGGTACAGATTATAAGAACAATGCGAACTTTCAGTCGAATTATGTTAATAACAGACCTTCCGACACAAGAAAAAAAGCGCCTGCAAACAAGGCGATAAAAAGCGGCGCTATAATAATTATCATCTTTATATGTGTTGCCGTTATCGGGACTGCCGCATATATTCTTTTCGGCAATTCAAGAAAAAGTAACGATGAAATGACAAAAGCGCTCGAATCGCGCAACGCATACGCAGTCAACAGTCTTTATAATGAAGCTTTTGACAATGAAAAACTAAAGAGTGAGTACGATAACACAATTCGCATTTTTTTGACCGAAGCCGTGTACCGTATGAAAGACCTCAGGTATAACGCAAGCGATATTGCCGATTTGGGCGAAGAGATTGTTTACAGCGACCTCAAATCCGAATGGGGCGACTTAATCTATTCCGAAAACGGCGCTTGCATCAGTTTAAGCATTAACAGTGACGAAAACAACGCCCTGTGGGTAAAGCTTAAAGACATAATTATCTCTAAAACGCACTATTGCCAAGGTGTTGTATTTTTGAATGCGGGTTCTGTCGAAAGTGCCGTAACGAGTTTTAAATCCGTTATTAGGGATGACTGTTATTATCACGACGCAGACGACGGACTTGAAAAATGTGTTGATTTGTATTTGGAAGAAACATTTAAAGAGGCCGAAGACCTTGCTTCAAACGGCGATTTTGACGGTGCTGTCATGACAATAGAAGGTCGGCGGGCATCTTTTGAGACAATGGGACTCACAAGTGCGGATACATCTGCCAAGTTGGATGACGAAAAAACAAAATGCGCCGATATTTATATTGAAAAAACGCTTAATAAAGCAGAGAATTATGCATTTTCAAATGATTGCGACAGTGCATTGGAGCTTTATGATTCTGTTTTAAGGTCAATTAAAAATGCCGGTATTGAGTCAGAGCATATAGACGATTTGCTGACAACGACAAAAACAACCTGTGCCGAGCACTTTGCAAATAATGCGGATAATTGCCTGTCTAACGGAGATGTCGACGGAGCCATCGACAATATGGAAAAGGCACTGCGCTTTTTGCCGGACGAGCAGTCATATAAAGAAAAGCTCGAGTCGTACCCTTTATATCAGCCAAAGTTTTTGTATAACGAATATGAGTGTCTGAGTATTAACGAGAGCGATGAATATTACAGCAACTTGGAGTTCGGCAGATACAGCGTTATGTCAAACGACGGTCAAGATATGAGCAACTGCATTACATGGAGCAATTACCGCGAGGGCGAGGGCTATAATGCTTCTTTTACAGTGAGATATAATCTGGATTGTAACTATGATATTTTAAGCGGAACGTTTTTTCTGACACAGCAAAGTAAAAACACCGACCAAAGCGGGTATTTTGAAATTTACGGCGACGGCACCGAGCTTTATTACTCCGGTAATATGACAAAAGGTGTGCTTCCCGAGTACTTTGAGATTTCCGTGTCAGACGTAAGTTGCCTTGAAATTGTTATTTATGCCGACTGCGGTCCGACGTTCGGCATAAGCGAGCTTACGGCTTTAAAAAGTCTGCCGGAGCAATAAACGATGGTTTTTAGTAATTAAAGCCGACGGTTTTGCCGCCGACTTGGAATAAGGAAGGTATTTAATATGAAAATTTGTCCGAATTGTAACACTCCGCTTTCAGATGACGCATTGTTTTGCACAAACTGCGGTGCGCAGTTTACGGCGCAAAGTTCAGCCCAATACAGCGGGACTTATACTCAGCCGCAGCAAACCTATGCCCCGACAACGGATATATACGACCACACAAACGAGTTTAGCCAAAAGGATATTTCCGACAACAAAGTTTTTGCAATGCTCGGTTATTTACTCGGCGTATTCGGCATAATAATTGCACTGCTTGCAAGCCATTCATCCGAATACACAATGTTCCATGTTCGCCAGGCGTTAAAGCTGCTTGTTGCAAATATTTTGCTCGGTTTGTGCAGTGCTCTGCTTTTTTGGACGCTTATTGTTCCGGTTGCAGCGGGAATTATGACAATAGTTCTTGCGGTTATTAAAATTATCTGCTTCTTCCAAGTTTGCTCGGGCAAAGCAAAAGAGCCTGCAATAATCCGTAACCTTAAATTCTTAAAATAATCATTTTGATTCCTCTCAAATTTGCGGCACGTCCCGTCCGAAACGCTGTTTCGGGCGGGCGATTTTTTTGAGGAGAAAGAAGAATTGAAGTGTGTGGGGGAATGTGTTTTCACCGTTTTTTGCGCAGAAAAGTATAGCCCGCACAAAAAAGCGTGGCGGGGCATTTTAAGGCGTGTCAATTTGCGGCTTTTTGCAAAGTAAGTTTATTTTCTTTCTTCCTTCCTTACTTACTTCCTTCCTTCCTTACTTACTTACTTACTTACTTTCTCGCTTTCTTCCCGCCTTTTTCTTTCGCAATTTGAAATTTTTTTCAGAAAAACGAAATGTGAAATTAACATATTCTATCTTTAAAGTCAAGGCTTGTTTCAAGGTTTTTTGTGTGGTATTTAATATGTGCGTGTAAACGGGGTTATTGATTAATTCTGCTTTTTTGCCGTTTCAAAAGACTGCCGTTTACAAAAAAGCGAAAGGACTGTTTATTATGAAAGAAAATCTTACGGCGCTTATGAGTGCATTTTTGCGCGCATGGCATTTTGAAAGAAGTGAGTCGCCTGTTTTTTGCGACAGATACGCGTCACAGCTTTTATCGGAGGACTTTTTAGGCGTTGCAGAAGAGCTTAAAAAGGGGATACGCTTTTTAAAGCCCGATTTTAAATGCAGCGGCGAATTTGTTACCGACGGCGAGCTTGACGCGGTGCTTAACGAAACGCTTTCGGGCGCAGTGCTTTCAAGAAGTGCATTTTTTGAGCGCGCGCTCAAATGTGAAATGCGGCTCGGTGCAAAACAGGCCGTTATGCTCGGCGCGGGGTATGACACATTTTCGCTTTCTTCGGGCGAAAATATGACAGTTTTTGAAGTTGACCGCGAAAAGCTTTTCAGCGATAAACTCGAAAGAGCGAAAAAAGCGGGGCTTTCATTCGGCGAAAACGTATTCTTTTTGCCGATTGATATGGAAAGCCCAAAGGAAATAGAAAAAATAAGCGCTCACCCTGCCTTTTCAAAAGAAAAAAAGACGGTGTTTTCGGCGCTCGGTGCGGTGCAGTATCTTTCGCGCGAGGGACTTTTTAATATGCTTTCGGGTATTGCAAAAATTGCGTGCGAAGGGAGCGCGTTGGTGCTCGATTTTGAAGAGCCGCGTGAAAAAACAAAAGAATCCGAAATGGCGCGTTCTGCGGGCGAAGCCATGACGGGCGGCGTTTCCGAAATATATCTGACAAAAATTTTAGAGGATTTGGGATTTATAGTAACAGAATGTCTTGACGGCGAAGAGCTTTCGCGCGAATTTTTCAGCCTTTACAATACGCTTTATCCCAATAAAAAGCTTAACTGCCGAAAGAGCGTTAAGTGTCTTTCGGCAGTCAAGAAGTTCTTAGTGTCGGTCGGTTGATTTGCGGTGCG
This sequence comes from Ruminococcaceae bacterium UBA6364, assembly GCA_002440045.1. Lineage (GTDB taxonomy): Bacteria > Bacillota > Clostridia > Oscillospirales > Acutalibacteraceae > DTU089. Next base: position 7,280 of record DJRI01000097.1, read on the forward strand.
GCTGCGTTTTTCTTTATTCGCTTAACACCGTGCCGTCCGCAAGCGTTATTGTATAGCCGTTAAAGTTGATTGTTCCGTAGTTTTCAAGCGAAGAAACGGTACAGTTGCCCGTAAGATTCATAACAGAGCCTTCGCCGACGGTTAATACGGCGTTGTTATTTACCTTTTCGCCGTTCTGTGCATTTTCGACTATATTAATTGTGCCCGTAAACGTGGAGTTTGTAAGCGTCATTTCGAGCGTTGAAATGCTGTCCACAACAATATTTCCCGCGAGCGTCTGTGAGTCTGCGGTAAATTCAACCTGAGCGCCGTTTTTGCCTGCAGTGCCCCACCCGTGCGAAGCAGAGTTGCCGCACACGTTAAGAAGATAGCCGTCAGAGTCGGCGTTTGTAATTTCAACGCCTGAAAGCTTTATTATGCAGTGCGTGTTTGTTACATAGAACATATCGCCGTTTTTTGAAATAAGCTTTCCGCCTGTCATTGAAAACTCGGATGTGCCGACGTCGGCGTCGCCCGACATTGACTGATATATCATAACATTGTGAACGTTTTCGTCGGAGCTTGAGCCTTTTGTGTCGCTCATATTGCCCTGTACCGTGCAGTTTTCAAGCGTTATTGAGTTTTTGCCTTCTATTACAAGCGCCTCGGAATTATTCGCGGTAAGCGCGGCGTTTTTAACGGTGATTGCGGCTGTTGAATAAACGGCGGGT
>DJRI01000097.1:8012-8708 GCA_002440045.1 Ruminococcaceae bacterium UBA6364
ACGGTGCCGCCGCCTCTGTCGGAGCGAATCGCCGCAGAAGAGTTGCCCGAAGTAGTTACTGTCAGATTTTTGGCGTTTGTTGTGCCGCCGCCCGTTGTCTGTATGCCGCCCGAGTTGTCGGCGGAGGTTGTTATTGTTGTGTTTGAAATATTAACGGTTGTGCCGCTTCCGTAACTGAAAATTCCGTTGCCGTTTTTGGCAGAAGATGTGACGGTTGAGTTCTTAATTGTAAGCGTGGCGCCGTTTTTTGCAAGCAGAGCCGCATTAACTCCGTAAAAATCGCCGCTTTCGGTGTTTGAGGACGCACCGCCCGTTTTTTCAACGGTAACGCCGTCAAGAGTTATTTCCGCTCCGTCTGCAAGCAGTGCGTTTTCGTCGTCTCCCGAGGACGAGTAAGTTACATTTGAAACGCTTTTGTTTTCGTTAATTGTGTTTGCGGCACTGCCGCTTACTTCGCTTTGCGAGCCGCCGAAACCGCCCTGAGACGGCGCGCCTGAGTTCATAAGGTTTATTACAGTCACTGAGACCGCGGTGCTTTTTCCGTCTGTTTCAACAGTCAGCACAGTGCCGACTGTTATGTCAGAAAGCTCTGTCTTTTCGGAGCTTTCTGAGGTTATTGCGGCGTTTTTAAATTCAAGCGTTACGCTCTCGCTGCCCGCAGTAAAGATTTTAAAGCCGCTTTCGCCGTCGGGCTTT
>DJRI01000041.1:0-8087 GCA_002440045.1 Ruminococcaceae bacterium UBA6364
ACAGGCCGTAAAATCAGCGGCGACTATGTTTATTATGCAGACGAGCTTATAAGCAAAGCCGGCTACAACTTTATGTTCTTCCAGGGCGCTATCGCGGGCATTTATATGAGCCGCAGCGTTACCAACGACGGCGTTGACCTTCCCGAAAGATGGATGCAGTCAAGAAGATACGGTTATGAAATCGCAAGAATGGCTCTTTCAATGAACCTTACCGTAAGCGAAATCAAGAAAAACGACCTTCTTAACGTTGCCGACGAAATCGCTCAGTACGGCGAAAACGTTGACGATAACGGCAACAAAACATATTCGATTTGGTACGAAGGCTGGACTCCCGTTACAGAAACAGTTGTTTCGCCGAAGCTCAGCGTGGCAATGAAGAGCGTTAACGTTCCCGTTTCAAACGATATAATCGAAGCTGCGGGCAAGCTTAACCTTGCTAACTACTCAATCTATGTTTCGACCGACGATTTCGGCAACAAGTCTTATACAATCAAAACCGAAGTCGGCTATATGGAGCTTGGCAACGGCATTTTCAAGACCGTATTCCTTCCCGGTGAAGTTTGCCAGGACCTTATAGTAGGCGGCGATTCGCTTACAGCGGCAGGCTCTCAGAGCGGCAAAGACTTTGGCTACCCCTGCGTTACCGAGATATTCGGCGAGGGCACAAAGTGCTTCGGTCTTATGAATGACGCTATCGGCTACATTGTTCCCGATAACGACTTCACAATGGGCGACCCCGCTAACCACTATCACGAGTTTATCGGTCTCGGTCAGTATGTCGGCTCAACGCTCATAAGAGCGCTTATGGAGCTTAACTCCGAAATCAAACGCTGATTGCGGTTGACGAAAATTAAGTTATAAAGATTTCCCCTTGAGGCTGTCCTTAAGGGGATTTTAATTTGCATATAAACTGTTCTTGTCATTCAGCAAAAAAAGCAGACGGGCGTTTTTCCCGTCTGCTTTATATTAATTAGAATTCTTTAACAGTATAGCCATCTAAAACAGCCGAAAAAGAAACATCGCTGCAAGTGCAATTGACCGTGTTTTCACTGCACCAAACGGTAAACACACCGTCATTTTTAAGAGCACTCGCCTGCTCATCACCGAAAGAGTCTGCAATATAATACGGTGATGCGTTCAACAGTATCTCGGCACAGCCGAGTTTTTTTGAAAAAGCGACAAGCATATTATTCGCGGTTTTGCTTTCGCCGTCAGAATTGATATAGGCTGTTCTGCTTTCGCCGTTTTCGTAGAGAAAGCAATACATTGCGTCAAGGTCCGAAAGCCTGAAGGTCTTAAAATAAACTATCGCAAGGTCGCCCTTATAGTCCATAACTGCCGCTTCAAGCGGTGACGAAGCACTGTTCCTTTTGTCGATTATTTTAAGAGAATATTCTGTATCGCTGTCGTCAAGGTTTCGTGTGAAGCCGTCAAAAGATGAAATGTTACCCTTTTTGTAGCCCGCAGAAACAAGCTCTTCGGCAATATAATCGGCAATAAAAGCGTTTTTAAGCCGATAAAAATCAATAAAAGACGATATTTCGTTTTCTTTTGCAAAGCTTAAATAATCTTCTGAAACACAAAGCTTGACGGTATTATCACCCAAAAGCTTTAGGCTTATATCGTCTGCACTCTTTGTGAAACGCGTTACCGAGTTAATAAAGCTTTTCACCTCGGGTGCAAAAAGCGGGTCGGCAACCTTTGCCTCAACATCTGTCTGCGAAGCAAAAACCGAGCTGTAGCACTCATAAACGGGCGCTAAATAAATATCCCTGTTTTCGTGTTTTGCAAGCAGTGAAAAAGCGTTATAAAGAACCGAATCAACCTTTATTTCTTCATTCGGGTGAAGATTAATATATTTAACATTATTAACGCCGTCAAACTCGGCACCGTTTGAAAAAAGCCTGTAGGCATTTTCGCATATTTCGCTGTATTGGCGCGAAAGTTTTTTATATTCAGCCGAAACAGCAGTTTCCCTGCCCTCAAAATAATACTTAAAAACAAATTCGGAACCGCAGTTTTCGGTGGAGGACGATGCAGAAACCGTGTTCCACCCTGCCTCGCGCGAGAGAAGCGAGGTAATTCCTTTAGTTAAGGTAACTGCGGCCATTGCAAGAAGCAAAACAGCCGCAGCAAGTCTTAATTTAAAATGTTTTTCTGAAAGCTCTACTTTTTGGACGGGTTTTAGGTTCGGCGTGTTATTTCTTGCCGTTCGCCCCATACTAAATCACCGCAAAGACAAGACACAAACAGAACAGCACAACAACCACAAGACGTGTTATAAGGCCGATTATTGCGCCCTTTTTGAACGCCTTGAAGTTTTTGAAGTGATGGAAGTGCCTGAAAACAAGTCCGGTGATAAGTCCCAAAATCGGAAGGAAGAAAGAAAGTATTGAATACCATTTGCTTCCCGTGTCGTGAATGGGAGTTTCAAGAAGCTTTTCTTCTTCGTCGGTAAAGTTGCCGTTTTCTTCGGGGAGAACGTCGTTAGACGCAGGCTCATCGCCTTTGCCGATGTTAAGAGTCTGAAGCGGAACGTTTTTCTCACGCGTTGCCTTGTACTCTTCAATCTCTTTCTTATTGCCGTAAACAAAGTGGTCGTGACCTATGTTTACAAGCTCGGGCTTGTCCTCGCTGTAGTCGTGAACAGATGGGTCATAAGTAAAGAGCACTTTGTTTTTCTCAAGCTTCGGGTCGGGAATCGGAATTGCCGAAATAAGAGAACGCGTATAAGGATGAAGCGGATAATCGAAAAGCTCCTCAGCGCTTGCAACCTCTACAATGTCGCCCTTATAAATAACGCCGATATGGTCCGAAATAAAGCGGACTATTGAAAGGTCGTGGGCGATAAAGAGATATGTCGTTCCCTTTTCTTTCTGGAATTTTTTGAAGAGGTTAAGAATCTGAGCGCGAATTGAAACGTCAAGCGCCGAAATAGGTTCATCGGCAACAACAAGCTCGGGTTCCATAACCATTGCTCTTGCAAGACCGATTCTTTGGCGCTGACCGCCCCAAAACTCGTGAGGATACCTTGTGAGGTGCTCGGGAAGAAGTCCGACCTCGTTAATCATATTCTCAACTTTTCTTACACGGTCGTTTTCGTTTTCGTAAAGATGGAAGTTATAAAGACCCTCGGAGATTATGTAATCTACGGTTGCGCGCTCGTTAAGAGACGCCGCCGGGTCCTGGAAAACCATCTGAATATTTCTTATTACTTCGCGGTCAAGCGAATGAGGAATTTTGCCCGAAATGCGGACGCCCTTGTAAAGAATTTCACCGTTTGAACAGGGATTGACTCTTATAACGGCTCTGCCGATTGTGGTTTTGCCGGAGCCCGACTCGCCGACGAGCGAAAATGTTTCGCCCTTATAGATGTCAAACGAAGCGTTTTTAACGGCGTGAACCGCATTATCGCCTTTGCCGAAGGTTATGTCAACATTTTTAAGGGATAAAAGGACTTCTTTGCCTTCCTCATTTATAGGACCGTGCTCGGGAAAATGAGCGGCGCTTGCCTGCTGTACATTTTTTTCTGCTTTACTCACAATCCGCACCTCCTATATTAAATGATTTAATAAGCTTGCCGTGAATATCGTCAATAATTTCGGGCTTTTCGACGTGGGGTGTTCTGGGATCCAAAAGCCACGTTTTGGCGTAGTGCGTGTCTGAAACCTTAAACATCGGCGGCTCTGCCAACGTGTCGATTTTAAGGCAATAGGGGTTACGCGGGGCAAAAGCGTCACCGACGATTTTGTTGTAAAGTGACGGCGGTGTGCCCGTAATTGAATAAAGCTTTGTGTTCTTTTGGGCAAGCTGAGGAAGCGACGAAAGAAGCGCCCATGTGTAAGGATGCCTCGGGTCGTAGAAAACATCTTCAACAGTGCCGAGCTCTATTACCTGACCCGCATAAAGCACCGCAACGCGGTCGGCAACGTTGGCAACAACGCCGAGGTCGTGGGTAATAAACACAATCGTATAATTAAATTCCTTTTGAAGGTCTTTAATAAGCTTTAAAATCTGAGCCTGAATAGTAACGTCAAGAGCGGTTGTCGGCTCGTCGCAGATAAGGATTTTAGGTCTGCACGAAAGCGCAATTGCAATAACAATACGCTGTCTCATACCGCCCGAATACTGGAACGGATAATCGTCGAAGCGGTTTTCGGCATTCGGAATGCCGACCTTTTTCATAAGAATAAGCGCCTGTTTTCTCGCTTCAACCTCAGAGCAGCCCTGATGCTTTATGATTATTGAGGTAATCTGCTTGCCGATTGTTAAAATCGGGTTCAAAGAGGTCATTGGGTCCTGGAACACGGTAGCGATTTTTCTGCCGCGGATTTTGTCCCAATCCTTTGAATAGCGGATTTTTGCAAGGTTCAAAACGCATCTGCCGACATATGTTTTTTCATCTTCGCTTATATACTTAACGCGAAGCGCAACTTCGTCAAAAATGAGGTTAAGCTGTGCGTCGCTTTTAAGGTCAACGCCCAAAGTGAACGCTTCTTTAAAAGCCTTTAAAAGCTTTGAAACAAGCTGCGTGCGGTGGCGGTAATCATACCTTGCAACGGTAAGATATATTTCCTTGGAAATAACGGTGTTTAATGCCTTTGCTTCTTCGGAAATTTCGCCTTTAATTTCGCCCTCGCGCTTTGCTTTTAACTCGCCGAGCTTTTTCTGGTAGTCGGCAAGATATGCTTTATCGGAAGCAAGCGCCGTCTTGTGCGCTTTGATTGCGGCTGCTTTTTCTGCTTCGATTTTCTTAATTTCGGCGTCGCAGGCGGCAATTTTGTCGGAACATTCTTTGATTTTATCCTTTTCCTTTGAAGTATCAAAGGTCTGTTTAAGGTTAAAAGCTTCTGTTCTTTCAAACTTTGCTGCACTGAGTCTTTCTTCAAAGGCGGCGTCGTCTTCGTCGCTTAAAGTGCCCTTCGCCTTTTTCTCGGCTTCGAGATTAAGTATCGCCTTATATGTCTGAGCGCCGAGCGCAAGCTTTGCGTACTCGTTAAGCTTAGAAAACGCATGATTTATTATTCTGTTTGAAACAGCGCCTTTGGGAGCGACTGTTTCCGAAAGCTCGTCGTCGTCAAAAACTATAGAGCCGTTGCTGATAAAGCCGTTGCTGTCGAGCATACCTGCAAATGTTTTTGTAAAAACAGATTTGCCCGAGCCTGACTCGCCGACTATTGCGATTGATTCGTTTTCATAAATATCGAGAGAGATTCCGCGGATAGCCGTAAGTATTCTGCCGCGGACGCGGAACTTGACTTCAAGGTCCTTAACCGATAAAAGTACTTTTCTGTTTTCCATAGCGCCCTCCCCTTACATATGCGTTCTCGGGTCGGAAGCGTCGCCGAGGTTCTGACCGACAACATAAAGAACGACCGTGATTATTGAGGAAATTATAACGGGGCTCCAGAATTCAAACTGCCAGCCTGGTGTAACCATTGCGCTTTCGGCGGCATAAATAAGTCTGCCGAGAGACATATCTTTAAGACCCATACCGATGTAAGCTAAGAAAACCTCGTAAGAAATGTATGAGGGAATTTCGGTTGCAAGAAGAGTAACGATTATGGAGGTCATAAAGGGAAGAATATTCTTCATTGCAATTTTTATGGTCGAAGTGCCGACGCATTTTGAAACAAGGTTATATTCCCTGTCGCGGATTATTATAACCTGCGTTCTTATAAAGTAGGCTATTGAAAGCCACCCGGTTGCCGTCAGGGCGAGAACCATCGTCCAGAAGCTTGAAGTAAATATCATTATCATAACCGAGATAAAAAGAACATAAGGAATGTTGCCGATTATGTTATAAACCTCGGTCATAATGATGTCGACCTTTTTGGAAAATCCCCAGATAGCGCCGATTATAACGCCGACCGTCATATTGATTGCGGCGCAGACAAAAGCAAGAGTAATGGAAATACGCGAGCCGTACCAAACGGCGTCAAAGGTTGACTGACCCGAATCGCCCGTGCCGAGAATCCAGTGAATACTGAAACCGAATTTGTCAATAGCGGCAGAGGGCAAAAGGTGCTTTGCCGAAGAGTCCATAAGGTTGCCGAATTTGTCGTATTCGACAACTGCGGGGTAAACGTAAGTGAATATAAGTATTACGGCAAGAAGCGCCAAAATGACTATGTTAATTTTCTTTTTAAAGAACACTCTGAAAACCGAGTGCCAATATGAATAACGGGGAGCCGTTATTTTTTCCGATTCAAGGTCGCTGTGGTCAACTCTTGAAAACAGCTCTTTTTCGGAAAGCCCAAATTCTTTTAAATCTACGAGTTCGTTGTTCACAGCTTATCACCTCGCCTTTGAAGAGAATGAAATTCTCGGGTCTACAAGCGACATTAAAACGTCGCCCATAATAACGGCTGTTACCGAAAGAAGCGCATAGAAAAGCGTAACACCGATTATAACACCGTTATCATATTTATTTATTGCCTCCGTAAGGAGGTTACCTGCACCGGGTACAACGTAAACACGCTCTGTAATGATGGCGCCCGTCATAGCGAAAAGTATGCTTGCGGGAATGTCGTGTACCAACGGAATGATTGCGTTTTTAAGAATGTGCTTGCTGAAAATTTCGCTGTCCGAAAGACCGCCCGAACGCGCAAATTTAACATAGTCGGAGTTCATTTGGTCAATCATATAGCGGCGCAGCCATTTCATAAGAGAAGCGATTGCGGGAAGTGCAAGCGAGATTATGGGAAGAACATACATAAGCTTGTTCTTTGAGTCCATATTAAAGGTTGTGGGAAGACCCAACTGACCGCCTATTGCTTTAAACATAAATATGTAAGCAAGCGAGGGAACGGCAATAATGAACACGATGTAAAGAGTGCCGAGCTTGTCTATAAGCTTGTCCTTTTTTCTTGCCATTATTATGCCGAGCGGCACACCGAGGAAATATGAAAGAATAACCTCAAGAATACCGATAACGAACGAATAACCGAGCTTTGACATACCTGAGTTTACGGTAAGAACGCTTGTGTAATCGTCGTCAAAGCGCACCTGATTTGAAGCGCTTATGTCAAGCGAGCCTTTAACATAGGTCGCTGTGTGAAGGTCGTCGGCGCTTTCTTCTACGTGGCCTGTTGCGGGATAGGTAAGCGTGGACTTAATGTAAGAGCCTTGGCTTTGGGTCATGGTTGTGAAAACATCCTGACCCTGTTTTACGGAGTAAGAAGTACCGAGATTAATTGTAATTAAGTTTTGATGAATATAAGGGAATCTGTTGTCAAAATACAAAAGGTATTTGTGCTCTGTGCCATTGCCCATAATGGCGGGCGAAAACTTTTCGCCGCCGTAAAGCGGGTCATAAAGAGTAAAGGTAAGCTTTCTTTCGCCTTTAACCTCATCGGCACGGTTGATATTGTCGATTTGAACAAGATTGCCGAAATATTTAAAGAGTCTTGAAATTAAGGGTGTTTCTTTATAGACAAAGCATTGCGCCTGACCGCCCTGACCGACTTTTTTGCCTTGCATAACAGTGTCAAGTCTTACAAACTTGTAGCCGCTGCCGGTTTCATATTTCTCTTTAAACTGAGCAATATATTTTTTTGCGGTGGCGTTGTCCTTATCCTCGGTTCTGCCGAGTCTTGCGGCTTCAACGCGCGTTTTTTCGTCTATTTCGCCGTTTCTTTGTAATTCAAGCAAATAATCGCTGTAGGGAACATAATCAAGATAACCGAATTCTTTCCATCTGCGGTACTTATAAGATTCCTTCTGATTGTTCATCTGCTTTGTATAAAGAGGGTCATTGGCGAAAATCAAAGTACGGTCCATGGCAGTATACACCATAAACATAACGATAGCCACAACAATAACTACCGAAATAACACCGTGTAATATTCTCTTTAATAAATATTTCGTCATTTTATCTCACTCATTTTATATGGGCAAGAGGATGAACCGAGAAAGTTCATCCTCCGCCCGTTTTAGTTAGTAATCAGAATGTATCTTCAGAATTAGAATACACCGAGAGATTTTGTCATAGATCCGCCGTAGTCACCGAGTAAGGTGTCAAGGTAGGATGAGGGATCGCCGTAGTCGGGGCCCCAACCTGAAATGTCGGATATATCGTAGTTCTC
>DJRI01000041.1:8099-11772 GCA_002440045.1 Ruminococcaceae bacterium UBA6364
CGTTACCTTTTTCCGGATAGTATGCGCAATCATAAAGGTCGTCGAATGACTCAAGCGGAATAAGGTCGATTTTGATAGCACCGCCGAGAGCTTTCTCTACAGACTGCTTAACAGCGTTAGAAGCGTTTGTGAAAACTTCGGAGTTTGACGGATAGGGATAGTCAATGTGGATGGGATTCTCAGCAGAAATCTCGAGACCCTCTTTCTTGAGTTCCTTAACAGCTTCCTGAAGCTCTTTGGTAGCGTTCTCTACGCTGTACCAGCCGTCGTAGCCGCTGCCCTTGTTAGCCGATGTGTCGTATGCTTTGATAGCAACGCCGTCAGCATCAATCTGAGCCTGCATGATTTCACCGTAAGCCGTGTTAGCTTTGAAGGTGGTGTCTTTGCCGTTAATCTTAACAACAACGTCTTCTTCAAGATAAACGAAGTTGCCGGGTGTGTAAGAGTTTGTAAGAGAGTTAAGTTTAACTTCTTCGCCGCTCTTAGCTGCGTTGTAAGCTGCTCTGTCAACAGAGAAAGCAAGCGCTCTTCTGAAATGAACGTTGTTCATTGCCTGGAATGTAGCTTTCTTCTGGTCGTCGGTCTGCTTTGAAACGCCCTTATTCTCGTTATTGAAGTTGCTCCATGCGCCTCTGTTGAGGTTGAAGAAGAAGGTGTAGCAGGTAGCGTCTGTATCGGAGATATAGCCGTACTTGTCATAGTTACCGTCTTTCTTTGCAAGAGCATAAGTAGAAGAGTTAAGTCCGCAGCCGTCAAGAGTACCTGCAACAGCGTCGTCATAAGCCTTTGTAGCTATTGAACCGTCGTTAAAGTACCAGTTGATGGTCTTGATGTTGATGTTGTCTTTGTTCCAATACTTTTCGTTTGCTTTGAAAACGATTGTGTTCTTTGCGGTAGCATTTGTTACGATGTAGGGACCGCAGTAAGCAATCGAGTTGGAGTCAAGGCCGTATTTGTAGCCGGCGTCGTCAGTTGAGAAGTCTGCGCCGAACTTGCCGCCGAGAGAAGTATAATAGCTTCTGCAAAGCGGTGCGAAAATGCCGTAGCCGAGCATTGTGATGAAGTAGGGTGTTTTCTGAACGAGAGTATACTCAACGGTATAATCGTCAACTGCTTTAACGCCTACTTCCGAGAACTCAACGGAACCGCCGAGATACTCTTCAGCATTCTTTACAACGCCCTGAACGAGGTATTCGTTACCTGCCTTGGCGTCGAGCATGTGCTGGAAGCCTGCAACGAAGTCGTCAGCCTTAAGCTCTGCAAGGTCTCTGCCCTGAGAGTCAACCCACTGAACGCCCTTGCGAAGCTTGAAGGTGTATACAGTGCCGTCTTCGGAAACAGTGTAGCTTTCTGCAAGTGCGGGCTGAAGGATACCTTCAATGTCGTACTCCATAAGGCTGTCGTAAGTGTTAACGATAGCTTCAGAGTCAACTGCACGGTAGGAAGCAAGTGCGTCCCAAGTCTGGGGGTCGTCTGAGTAACCGATTGAATAAGTGTCTTTAAGAGTATAACCCTTGCTTGCAAGGAAGTCTTTAGCCCACTTCTCATAAGTACCTGTGCCTTTAAGCTCAGCCCACTTTGTGTTCATCTCGGCTCTGTCTTCGGTCTTGATGAACTCGGTTGCAACAAGTGCCTGATGGAAACGGTCAGCGTCGCCGCCCCACATAGCATAGTCGACTGTTTTGGGAGCTACTCTTGAAATAGAGTTAACACCGCCCTTTGAATATGTGGGAAGCATAACTCCCGACTCCAAAAGCTTTGCCTCGGCAAGAGCCATTAATGCAAATCTTTTAGAAACGTTCGTCTCTGCTTTAGCTTCTTTATAGAGCTTATCGAAATCGCCGAGGGCGTTAGCATAGATAGCAGCCGATTTCTCGTCATATGACATATCGTCTGTTATTGCTATTTTGCCGCCGTCTTTGTCTTTTCCGCAAGACGTAGCAACGCCGAGAAGCATTACTGTTGCAAGAAGCAAAGCAAGAACTCTTTTGAATTTCATACGTTTTCCTCCTTAGAGAATATTTATTCTACCCGTTGCCGAGTAAAAGACTGTTAAAAAACGCAGGGAATTTTGTGTATTTCGGTTTTGTCGAAACCGAAATAATAATTACCCTATATTGCACTTTTTGAGATTTTACCAAAAAAGAGCGAAATAGTCAATATAATTTGAATTTTTTTGGTTGTAGCAATTTTCATATTTTCCTGTATATCGATGTATATTTTTAGTCAAATATACAACTCAGTGCAGAATTATACTCATTTTATCCCTGAAAGGTCGAAATTTTTCTGCCATTTTTCAGCCTCGCCGCAAACATCGAGAAGGCATTTTTCGTCAAACGGAGACTGAAGCCCGGCACCGCTTAAAAGCTCTGTAAATACCTTTGAGCCGCCCTGCTTTGTGTAAGCCATATAGTGCTCCCACGCGTTTTTGCGGTCATGCCTTAACATTGCCCAGAACTCAAGCGCAACCGTCTGCGCAAGGCAATAGTCGATATAATAGAACGGCGAAGAATAAATGTGATGCTGACGCTGCCAGCCCTCGCCGTCGGCATAAAACGGAATGTCGCCGTCAAGACGCACCCACGGCATATAAACGCCGAGAAGCTCTTTCCAAGCGCCGTGGCGCTCCTTGGGGGTCATATCGGGTTTTTCGTATACGATATGCTGAAAATGGTCAACCATAGTGCCGTAAGGAATGAAGGTAAGCGCACCTGCAAGGTGGCTGTAAAGGAATTTGTCGGTATCATCGCCGAAAAAGTCTTTTGCCCAGCCCCATGAGAAGAACTCCATTGACATTGAGTGAACCTCGCACGCCTCCATAGACGGCCAAATATATTCGGCAGGGATGCGGTCGCGGTTTGTGTAGCACTCGAACGCGTGACCCGCTTCGTGCGTTACGACTTCAACGTCGTGCTGGGTGCCGTTGAAGTTTGCAAATATGAACGGCACGCCGTAATCCATAATGCCGGTACAATAACCGCCGCCCTCTTTGCCCTCTTTAGAGAGAACGTCAAGAAGCTCGTTATCAAGCATCATATTGAAAAATGCGCTTGTTTCGGGCGAAAGCTCGTCATAAAACTTTTTGCCCGCTTTTAAAATATCGTCGGCACTGCCGCAGGGAACGGGGTTGCCGCTTCTGAACATAAGTGCGTTATCGGCGAAGCTCATGGGATATGTTTTGCCGAGGCGCTTTGCCTGCTCTTTATAAATGCCGTCGGCAACGGGAACAAGATATTTGACAACCGCTTTGCGGAACTTTTCAATATCCTCTTTTGTGTAGCAGTTGCGCATCATTCTGTAATAGCCGAGCGTTGTGTAGCCCTCATAGCCGAGCTTTTTGCCCATAGTGTCGCGAAGATGCACAAGCTTGTCATATATTTCGTCAAGCTTTTCGCCGTTGTCTTTATACCATTTGCCCTCTGCCTTCCACGCGGCAAGACGTCTTTCGTCGTCGGGGTCCTGCTTAAACGGTGTGAGCTGAGAAATTGTATAGGTTTTTCCCTCAAACTCAATCGCCGCCGACGCAAGAAGCTTTTCATACTCCTGCGTAAGGTCATTTTCCTGCTGCATTTCGGGGATTATTTCGGGCGAGAACGATTTTAAATCAAGCTCGGCGTTTTTGAACATAAGGTCGCCGTACTCTTTTTCAAAATCGGCTCTGAACGGGCTTTTT
>DJRI01000041.1:11839-12429 GCA_002440045.1 Ruminococcaceae bacterium UBA6364
CCCGCCGCGTTAAAAAACTTGACCTCGGCATCGTAAAACTCGTCGCGCGTGTCTATCGAATGGCGGATTGACGCAAGCGTTCCCATGGTTTCGACGTGTTTTGTAAAGGTCTCTTTTTCAAGAAAAACCTTTTTAGCCTCTTCGTAGCTTGCGGCGTTTTCAAGGCGCGCAATAAGTGAAGAAAGCTCTTTTTTAGCCTCGTCAAGAGACGGGCGCTCATATTTCATTTCGGAAAATTTCATAATTCATCTCAGCTTTCTTTAATCTGATGAAAGTAATAATACCATATTTTCACTGTAATTTCAATAAAATCGGTTTTTTTGTAAATATACTGTAATATTTATTTGCCGCCCAAAACTCTTGAAACGTGCACCATATATCCGTAGCACGCTTCAAAAAACGCGCGTTTGCCCTCGCAATAAATGTTTTTAAAGGCGTTTTCACAAGGCGAAGCGCTTCTCTCCCGCCGACAGCCGTTTCGGCACAAAAACGCCCATTTACAACTTTTACACTCTTCGGGCATTGACAGCGACGGCAAAATAAACCGACGCGCATTTTCGCTTGTGCCCATTTCAAAAAACGTGTTTTCA
>DJRI01000083.1 GCA_002440045.1 Ruminococcaceae bacterium UBA6364
TCCGCAGATTGTATATTATTTTTCGTCGTACTGCGACCTTGTTAACAGCGGTTCGATTGAATTCGGCGAAAAAATCAATTTTGTCGTTCCGACGGGCAATTTCGGCAATATTCTTGCCGCATATTTCGCAAAAGAAATGGGGCTTCCCGTTAACCGTCTTATCTGCGCTTCAAATGCAAATAACGTGCTTACCGATTTTATTGAAACAGGCGTTTATGACAGAAACAGAAAATTCGTAACAACAGTTTCTCCGTCTATGGATATTCTCATTTCAAGCAACCTTGAACGTTTGCTTTATCTTCTTTGCGGCAGAGATTCGGACGTTATAAACACTTGGTTTTCTTCTCTTAAAGAAACGGGCAGATACGAAGTGAGCGACGATGTAAAAGCCAAAATAAAAGAGGTTTTCTCTGCTGGCTTCTGCGACGACGTTAAAACAAAAGCCGCAATTAAAGAAACTTACGAAAAATATTCATATCTTTCAGACACGCATACGGGCGTTGCGCTTTGTGTTTATAATGAATATGAAAATAAGACTGGCGACAAAACAAAGACGGTAATCGCTTCGACAGCTTCGCCGTTTAAGTTTTCGGCGGCGGTGCTTGACGCGCTCGGCAAAAAAGCCGACTCCGACGACGAGTTTTCGACGCTTTCCGCACTTGAAAAATGCACGGGTGAAAAAGCGCCCGAAAGCCTTGCGGCGCTTAAAGGCAAAAAAGTCCGCTTCGGCGATGTTATCGACAAATCCGAAATGGCAGACGCCGTTTTTAAAATGCTCGGTATATAAACTATGGCCATTTTTACTATAGGCGACCTTCATCTTTCTTTTTCGGCAGACAAGCCGATGGATATTTTCAAAGGGTGGGAAAATCATGCAGGGCGCCTTTTTAATAATTGGAACGCCGTCGTTTCAAAAGACGACACCGTGATTGTTCCGGGAGATATTTCCTGGGCAATGTCGCTTGAGGGCGCAAAAAAAGACTTTGAATTTATTGAGTCGCTCAACGGAAAAAAGATTATTTCAAAAGGCAACCACGATTATTGGTGGAACACAATGAGCAAAATGAACGCCTTTTTAAAAGAAAATTCTTTTTCTTCAATAAGCATTTTGCACAATAACGCATATTTTGCCGAGGGCATTGCGATTGCGGGCACGCGCGGCTGGTTTTACGACGATTCCGCCGAAGCCGACAAAAAGGTGATAGCCCGCGAAGCGGGGCGGCTTCTTTGCTCAATAAAAGAAGCCGAAAAGCTCGGCGGCGAGACCGTTGTTTTTCTTCACTACCCGCCTATATCTTCAACACAGCGCTGTGAAGAGCTTCTTGAAGTCATTAATTCGCACAATATTAAAAGATGTTACTTCGGCCACCTTCACGGATATGTTTCGCCCGCAGACTCTTTAATTGAGTGCGACGGCGTAACTTACCGCCTTGTTTCTGCCGATAAGCTTTCGTTTTGCCCAAAGCTTATATCGGTTTGACGCGTTTTTTAAAAATTTCGCGTGTTTTTACGATTTTAAGAAAAATTATTGAAAAAACAGTGGAAATTGGAAAATTTATATGTTATAATCTCACGGTTGAATATATGTTCACAGTCAGAAAGGATGTTTTAAATGAGTTTAAAGTCTTGCGAAAAGGTTGAAACCAACGTATACGAGCTTGAAATCTCTCTTGAGGGTGAAGCTTTTAAGGCGGCGGTTTCAAAAGCATATGCAAAAAATAAGGGCAAATACAATGTTCCCGGTTTCCGCAAGGGCAAGGCTCCCAAACACGTTATTGAGACTTATTACGGCAAAGAGGTATTTTTCTATGACGCGGTTGACGCCGAATACCCCGCGCTTTTCGAGGCGGCTGTTAAAGAAGCGGGCATCGTTCCCGTTGACGCTCCCTTTGACGACAAGCTTGAAAATGTTTCCGAGGACGGCTTCACGGTTAAACTTAAAGTTACCGTTAAGCCTGAAGCCGATGTAAAGCTTTATAAGGGCATCACAGCCGAAAAAGAAAAAGTTACCGTTAAAAAGTCTGAAATAAAAGATGAAGTTAACAGGGCTCTTGAAAAAGACGCAAAAATGGTTACAATCGAGGGCAAAGCCGCCAAAAAGGGCGACACCGCTAACATCGACTTTGAAGGCTTTGTTGATGACAAGGCTTTTGAAGGCGGCAAAGGCGAGGGCTATGACCTTGAGCTTGGTTCGGGCACATTCATTCCCGGCTTTGAGGAGCAGGTAATCGGTCATAAAACAGGCGATGAATTTGACGTAAACGTTACCTTCCCCGAAGAATACGGCGCAGAAGAGCTTGCAGGCAAGCCCGCTGTTTTCAAGGTTAAGCTTAACAAAATAATGAAAAAAGAGCTTCCCGCTTATGACGATGAGTTTGTAAAAGACGTCAGCGAGTTTGACACCGTTGCCGACTATGAGAAGCACCTTGAAGAAGAAATCAAAGAGAGAAAAGAGCACGCCGCAGAGCACGCGTTTGAAGACGCAGTTGTTGACACTCTCATTGAAAATACCGTTGTTGAAATTCCCAACGCTATGATTGAAAAGGAAATCGACAACCAGCTTAACGAGTTTAACTACCGTCTTAATATGCAGGGTATGAACCTTGATATGTATATGCAGTATCTCGGCACAGATGCTAAGGGTCTTCGCGATTCTTACAGAGCAAACGCCGAAAAATCGGTAAAGCTTCGCCTTGCACTTGAAAAGATTATCAAGCTTGAAAACATCGAAATCTCAGACGAGGATGTTGAAGCAGAGCTTAAATCTTATGCAGACACATATCAGATGGAGCTTGACAGAGTTAAATCTCTTGTTTCGGCAGAGGACGTAAGAGAAGACCTTGCTTGCAGAAAGGCTATGGAGCTTGTTAAGAGCGCCGCAGTCGAAGGCAAAAAGAAAGCCCCTGCAAAGAAAAAAGCGGAGTCTTCGGACGCTGATGAAAAGCCCGAGAAAAAAGCACCTGCAAAAAAGAGCACTGCTAAGAAAAAGGCTTCCGAGTCCGAGGCTGAATAATTTGTTTACATCATCGCCGCCTGAGTCACTTCGTTCTGAGGCGGCGGTATTTATAAACAGCAAAAAATGTGATTATTTTTAAAAAATATTCCAATAATCCGATTAACAAGTATACAGGGAGGTTTATTTATGGCACTTGTACCTTATGTTATTGAGCAAACAAACAGGGGCGAACGCTCTTACGATATTTTTTCAAGACTTCTTGATGACAGAATTATCGTTCTTTCCGACGAAGTCAACGACGCTACGGCAAGCATAATCGTTGCTCAGCTTCTTTATCTTGAGGGTCAGGACCCTGAAAAAGACATCAGCTTTTACATCAACAGCCCCGGCGGCAGTATAAGCTCCGGCTTTGCAATATACGATACAATGCGTTACATCAAATGCGATGTTTCAACAATTTGTATGGGTATGGCGGCTTCAATGGGCGCGTTTCTTCTCTCGTCGGGCACAAAGGGCAAACGCTATGTTTTGCCCAATGCCGAGGTTATGATTCATCAGCCCTTGGGCGGCGCTCAGGGTCAGGCAACCGAAATTCTTATTGCCGCCGACCACATTAAAAAGAGCAGACAGCGCATTAACAGCATTCTTGCCGAAAACACAGGCAGGTCTATTGAAGAAATTACGCGCGACACAGAGCGTGATAATTGGCTTTCTGCAGAAGAGGCTTTAAATTACGGCCTTGTTGACAAAATACTTGATAAAAGATAACTTTTGTAACACCGATTAATTTCCGGGAAAATCTTGGCGGTGTGCTTTCCGCCGGGATTTTTTCCCGATTTATCATCTGTTACACGGCGCTTTTTGAAACAGTGTTTCTTTTTGCGCGCTTTCCCATTCATTTTTAGCGGAGGTGCTTTTTTTGGCACGAGATGACGAAAGAGAAAAGACGGTTCGCTGCTCTTTCTGCGGCAAAACTCAGGATGAGGTCGATAGACTTATTGCAGGTCCCGGCGTTTATATTTGCGACGAATGCGTTGAGCTTTGCGTCGATATAATCGACGGCGCGCCGCAGGATACGAAAAGACCGGCAAAAAAACAGGGCAAGACCCTTCCCAAGCCGCTTGAAATTAA
>DJRI01000046.1 GCA_002440045.1 Ruminococcaceae bacterium UBA6364
TATAATCGCGGCGAAGCCGCGCGCTAAAAGCTAACAGCTAACAGCTAACAGCTAACGACTAACAGCTTATTCTATTATTCCGCCGCCTATTACCGTGTCGCCGTCATAAAGCGCCACTGTCTGACCCTTTGTGATGGCTCTTTGCGGTTCGTCAAAGGTGACGTGAATGCGGTTTTTGCCGATGACTTCAACCGTTGCCCATTGCTCTTTCTGACGGTAACGAACCTTTGCCTTTGCCCTGAAAGAGCCTTGCGGCTCGTCAAATGCAATATAATTAAAATCTTTTGCGTCAAACTCGCGCTTAAAAAGCTCTTCGTTGCCGCCCAAAACGACCTTGTTTTCTTTTGGAAGAATTTCGGTTACATAAAGCGGCTTTTCGGCGGCAATGCCGAGTCCGCGCCTTTGACCGAGAGTGTAGTTTATAATGCCCTTGTGCTTTCCGAGGACTTTTCCGTCGGAGGTGCAAAAATCGCCGGGTTTATATGTCTTGCCTGTAAAGCGCCTGATAAATGCGGCATAGTCGCCGTCGGGCACAAAGCAAATATCCTGGCTGTCGGGCTTGTCCGAATTAAAAAAGCCCTGCTCTTCGGCAATGCGGCGCGTTTCGTCTTTGTCCTTTACCGTGCCGAGCGGAAAAAGCGTGTGCTTTAACTGCTCCTGCGTTAAAAATGAAAGAACATAGCTTTGGTCTTTGTCAAGATTATCTGCCTTTTTAAGAAGAAATCTGCCGTCTTTTTCTTCGATTTTTGCATAATGGCCTGTTACAACATAGCGGCAGTTAAGCTCTTTTGCCCTGTTATAAAGGCTTTCAAACTTTAAATAGCGGTTGCAGTCAACGCAGGGGTTCGGCGTTGCGCCGTTTTCATATGACGAAATAAACGGCTCTATGACGCGCTCTTTAAAGTCAGAGGTGAAGTTAAAAACATAGTACGGAATTTTAAGCTTAAAAGCCACAGAACGCGCGTCCTCAACATCATCAAGAGAACAGCACGTTTTACTGCGGCTTACGCCTATATCATCGTTTGTGTAAAGCTTCATTGTAACGCCTATACAGTCGAAGCCCTTTTGTTTCATAAGATAAGCGGCAACCGAAGAGTCAACGCCGCCGCTCATCGCTATTAATGCTTTTTCTGTCATCCGAGTTCAATCATCCTGTCAATGCACCTGCGTGCAGCTTCAATTGTTTCTTTTGAAAGTGAAATTTCTTCGCCGCCGCCCGTCAACGCATAATAAACGTCCGAAAGCGCGGTGAGCTTCATATTGGGGCAAATAAGGTCTTTTGAAAGGGGATAAAAGCGTTTGTCCCTGCACTCAAAGCTGAGGTGCTCTGCAATGCTTGTTTCTGTGCCGATTATAAATTCTTTTGCGTCGCTGTTTTTTGCAAAATTCATAATTCCCGAGGTCGAGCCGACATAATCGGCTTCTTTAACAACCTCGGGCTTGCACTCGGGGTGCACAAGGAAAAGGGCGTTCGGGTGAAGTGCCTTTGCCTTTTTAACCTCAAGAGCCGAGATTTTTGCATGCGTGGGGCAACCGCCGTGAACAAATTTAAAGGTTTTTTCGGGAATCTGTTTTTCAACCCAGCTTCCGAGATTGCAGTCGGGAATGAAAAGTATTTTGTCATTCTCAAGCTTTTTGACAATCTCAACAGCCGATGACGACGTAACGCATACGTCGCAGGTTGTTTTGAGCTCTGCCGTGGTGTTTATGTAGGCAACAACGGTGTAATCCTTATATTGCTCCTTTAATGCCGAAAGCAGCTCAACGTCAAGCTGTTCTGCCATGGGGCATGCCGCCTCGGCATTTGCAAGGATAACCTTTTTTTCGGGTGAAAGAATTTTTACCGTTTCAGCCATAAAGCGAACGCCGCACATAATAACCGTTTTGCAGTCGGTCTCGGCGGCTTTTTTGCTTAGTGCAAACGAGTCGCCGACAAAATCGGCAATCTCGGTTATCGCCCTTGACTGGTAGCTGTGCGCGAGGATAAATGCTCCGCTCTCTTCTTTGGCTTTTAAAATTGCCTGCTGTAAAGAGCTTACAGTCCAAACATCGCGGCAGTGATTGCTCATAAAATTTTAGTCCTTTCGGTTAATCGTTAAAAAGGGGAGTAGACAAGTATCTGTCGCCCGTGTCGGGGAACAGAACAACTATTGTTTTGCCTTCGTTTTCGGGACGTTTTGCAATTTCTGCGGCGGCATAAAGCGCCGCACCAGAAGAAATTCCGACAAGAACGCCTTCTTTTTTGCCGACGAGCTTGCCGTAAGAAAATGCGTCGTCGTTATCGACCGGGAAAACTTCGTCGTAAATCTTTGTGTCAAGCACATCGGGAACAAACCCTGCGCCGATACCCTGAATTTTGTGCGCGCCCGGAACACCCGTTGAAAGTACTGCCGAGGTTTTCGGCTCTACGGCAACAATTTTAACATCGGGATTTTTCTCTTTTAAATATTTGCCGACGCCCGTAATTGTGCCGCCTGTGCCGACGCCCGCAACAAAAATATCGACTTTGCCGTCGGTATCTTCAAAAATTTCGGGGCCTGTTGTTTCATAGTGAGCCTTCGGGTTTGCGGGGTTTACAAACTGACCGGGAATAAAGCTTGAAGGTATTTCTTTTGCAAGCTCGTTTGCTTTTGCGATTGCGCCCTTCATACCTTTTGCGCCCTCAGAGAGCACAAGCTCTGCGCCGTAGGCTTTCATAAGCTGTCTGCGTTCAACCGACATGGTGTCGGGCATAACGATAATTATGCGATAACCCCTTGCCGCCGCAACCGAAGCAAGACCGATGCCGGTGTTGCCGCTTGTCGGCTCTATTATTACAGAATCTTTAGTGAGCTTTCCCGAGCGCTCTGCGTCGTCAAGCATTGCCTTTGCAACGCGGTCTTTAACAGAACCGGCGGGGTTAAAATATTCAAGCTTTGCAAGAAGTCTTGCTTTTAAATTAAGCTCTTTTTCGATGTGTGTGAGTTCAAGAAGCGGGGTTTTTCCTATAATGAGGTCTGCTGATTTATAAATTTTTGACATAATAATTTCTCCTTAATATTTTAATGTTTTAAGCGTTTTGATGCGGGAATATTACATCGAAAACCTCTCGGAGGGAAATATAATGTCATCTCTCATTACTCCTTTTATACTATCTTCTTATGCGCTTGTCAAGCTTTACAGCCGCCTTTGTGCCGACAGACTGAAAAATCTGAACAAGCACCACAAGAAGTATTACCGCAAGAAGCATAACAAGGTACTTATAACGGTAATAGCCGTAGTTTATAGCTATCTTTCCGAGTCCGCCGCCGCCGATAATTCCGCTCATGGCGGTGTAGCCGAGAATTGTCGTAAAGGCAATGGTCATATTTGAAATGAGCGACGGAACGGATTCGGGAATCATAACCTTTGTTACAATCTGAAACGGCGAAGCACCCATACTGCGTGCCATTTCAATAACATTTGGGTTTACTTCGCGCATACACCCTTCAATAAGCCTTGCAACAAACGGGAACGCCGCTATTGTAAGAGGCACTATTGAAGCAACCGTGCCGACAGCCGTGCCGACAATTGCGCGTGTAAGCGGAAAAACAAGTATCATCAGAATTAAAAACGGAACAGAGCGTAATATATTTATTATTACGTTTAAAGCCTTCATAAGCGGCGAGGGGAGCGGTCTTATGCCGTCTTTGTCGCCCGTAACGAGCAAAATTCCGAGCGGTGCGCCTATAAGCGCCGCAAAAAATGTTGCGGCAAGCGTTACATAAAGAGTCTCCCAAAAGGCAAACGCAAATTCGGATTTAACGATTTCCAATGTTTCAAGAAGGGTTTCCTGTGAAAAAATTCCGTTAAGCATTGCATTCAGCCTCCGCTTCAAGCTCCTCCGATAAGTAAGCTTCGTTTTTCTTTGACATATCCTCGGCGAGCCTTTCCGAGAAAACAAGCAGCTTTGCCGCGTCCGTTTTCGGGGAAGAGAATATTTCGCCGACTTCGCCTTTTTCGGCGACAGAGCCGTTGCTTAAAATCGCAACATGGCGGCAAATCGCCTTAACAACGCTCATCTGATGCGTTATCATTACAACGGTTATGCCGAGCTTTTCGTTTATTGAGCGCAAAAGCTCAAGCACAGACGCGGTGGTGTTCGGGTCAAGCGCGCTTGTGGCTTCGTCGCAAAGCAGAATTTTGGGGTTTGACGCCAAAGCCCTTGCTATGGCAACTCTTTGCTGCTGCCCGCCCGAAAGCTGTGCGGGATATGCCTTTTCTTTATCAAGAAGTCCGACTGTTTCGAGAAGCTCACGCGCTCTCTTTTTTGCTTCGGAGTGTTTTACACCCTCAAGCTCCAAAGGAAAACACACGTTTTTAAGGCAGTTTTTTTGCATCATAAGGTTAAAGCCCTGAAAAATCATTGCGATTTTTTTGCGCTCTTCTCATAACTGCTTCTCGGAAAGCTTGCAAAGGTCCGTGTTATCTATAATTACAGAACCCGACGTAGGTCTTTCGAGCATATTTATACATCGTACAAGGGTGCTTTTGCCTGCGCCGCTTGCGCCTATTATTCCGTAAATATCGCCGTCTTCTATCGAAAGCGAAACATCGTTTAAAGCGTCAACGCTGCCGTCGGACAAAACAAAGGTCTTACTTATATTTTTTAATTCTATCATTTTATCTCACTTTTCACTTTTAATTGCGTCCAATGTTGTTTGTTTTCCGCCGTATATGCCGAGCGGCTCAACGTGTATTGCCGCAACAGATACCAAGTGAGTGTTGTTCTTTTCGTTGAAATCGTCAAGATAGGGTTTGTGCTGGAAATAGTTTGCAAGAACGGTGCCGTCTTCAACAATGTTGTTCGGAATAACGTAGTCGTTATATTCTTTTACGTCAAGAACAATGCCTTTTTCTGCAAGAATTTCTTTAGCGGTTGCAAGAATTTCGGCGTGGGGTGTGGGCGAAGCGGCAACAGAGATTGTTTTGCCTTTAAGTGCTTCGTAATCAACGCTGCTGTCAAAGCCGTCTGTGGGGTCGTCTACAACGGAAACAACCGCGCCGTCATATTTTTCTTTTATAAAGTCGGCTGTTTTTTTGCTTTTAAGAGCGGCTATAAGAGCTTTGACCTCGGGCAGGTTTTCGTTGCCTTCTTTTACAGCGACGATGTTTGCGTATGCCGAAGATGAGCCTTCAAGTGCCAGAGCGTCTTTAGAGGGGTTAAGCCCGTCGTTTATTGCATAGTTTGAATTGATTATAGCATAGTCAACGTCTTTAAGCACGTTGGGAAGCTGAGCGGCTTCGGACTCTGTGAACTTGATGTTGTGGGGATTTTCTGCAATGTCAAGCACGGTTGCTGTTATGCCCGCGCCGTCTTTAAGCTTTATAATGCCGAGGTCCTGAAGTAAAAGAAGAGCTCTTGCTTCGTTTGTGGTGTCGTTGGGAATAGCTATCTGAATTTGGTCTTTTTTATTACCGCATGCGGCAAGGGAAATAACGGTTGCAATTGTGAGGATTACCGCAAGAACGGCTGATACTGTTTTTTTCATAAAATTATACTTCCTTTCGGCTTTTTTTAAAAATTTTGAATGTGTTTTTGAAAAAAACAGGGTCACATTCGCCCGTACCGAAAGTTTGCTCTTACGAGCTTTTCAAAAAGATTTTTCATAAGGACTCTCTCCCACGCTTAAAAAAGCGGATAAAATAAAAATCGCGGAACTTTTTAAGCTCCGCGGTTTAAACAAGGTTTTTGCAAAGGATTCAATCCTCGGCATTTTTACGGAGCTTTTTAAAAAAGGGTACGCAAAAGGATGTGCACATGGTGCACATGCACATGGTCATTGTGTAAGTTGCGGTTGCTGCCCTTTTCATAATGAAATCTCCTTCTTGTAATTTTTAAGATTGCTTGAAGTTTAGCACTTTTAACCTATCTTGTCAATGGGTAAATGCCGAATATCGGCTTTTTCTTCGGTTTTTACAAATAAGAAGCAGGTTTTCTGCAATAAACTGTTGAATTAGGCAACTTTCAAGCGCTCTCTTTTCACTGTTACTGTGCAAAAAAGCCTTTCAAGAGACAGCATTGCATTGTTTTTCACTGTACAGGCAAAAATACGGCATTTTAAAACCGCAAAGCACCCGAAAAACTTTAGGTTCCTAAAAATATATGTATTGTAAGGAGAAAAACGCCCGAAGAGGCGGGATGAACCTTTAGGGCGTATCGGTTTTGAACTTTTACTTATACGACCTGGAAGATATAAAACTTAAGATATTCCGTTTCGGGGACGTTCATAAGTATCGGGTGGTCGGGGCTTTGCTTGCGCACTTCAACCTCTCTTAAAGAAACGTCGGCGTCGCCTGCGGCGTCCGCGAGCATTTTTCTGAAAAGCTCGTCAGTCATAAAGTGCGAGCATGAGCATGTGGCAAGATAGCCGCCGCGCGGCAAAAGCTTCATGGCTTTAAGGTTTATTTCCTTATAGCCCCTGTAGGCGGAAGAAACCGTAGAACTGCTTTTTGTGAAAGCGGGCGGGTCAAGAATTATAAAGTCATAAGGGCATTTGCCGCCGTTTTTCATATCGGTTAAAAGGTCAAAGACGTTTTCGGTTACAAAATTTATCCCCGAAAAGCCGTTAAGCTCGGCGTTCTTTTTCGCCTTTTCTATTGCTTCGCTCGAAATATCGACAGCCGTGACGGCTTTTGCACCTGCAGAGTATGCGTTAAGAGCAAACGCGCCCGTGTGCGTAAAGCAGTCAAGAACGGTTTTGCCTGCGGCGATTTTCTGAATTGCAAGGCGGTTGTATTTTTGGTCAAGAAAAAAGCCTGTTTTTTGACCGTTTACAAAATCGACCTCGTATTTAATGCCGTTTTCTTCTATTATAACGGTTGGCTCGCGGGAAGAAAGAAGCCCCGGCGCTTCAAAAAAGCCCTTGTATTGCTCCATACCCTCAAGCTCGCGGATTGCAACGTCGTTTCTTTCATAAACTGCGGTAATATTTTCGCCGTATTCTTTTAAAATTTCAACAAGGTCGGGAATAAGAAAATGCTTGATTTTTTCTATACCTAAAGAAAGCACCTGTACCGAAAGCACGTCCGAAAACCTGTCAACGGTAAGCCCCGGGAAAAGGTCCGCTTCGCCGAAAATAAGGCGGCAGCATTTAAAATCGCGCTCTCCCATAACCGTTCTGCGGTAATCCACGGCGTATTTAAGGCGTCTTTTATAAAAAGCCTCGTCAAATTTGTCGTTGGCGTTTTTTGAAATAACGCGGACGCGGATTTTAGAGTTTGAGTTTATATATCCGCTTCCGAGGTATCTGTTTTTTGAAGAATAAACGTCTGCAATATCGCCGTTTTCAAACTCGCCCGAAACGGCGGTGACTTCTCCTTCAAACACCCACGGATGGCCGCTTTTTAAGTGCGCTTCGCCTTTTTTTGTTACAAACACCTTAGGATAGCTTCTTGACATAATTTGCTCCTGACTTTTTTCGTATAATACCGCACAATTATACTATTTATATAGTCTTTTTTCAATATCAAAACAAAAAAGTTTTGACAAGCAAAAGAAAAATTGTGCCGGGAACGGAAAAGATTGCGCAAAATATCACGGTGAAAACGTTAAGACCGACCGAAAGCGGCAAAAAGTAAGACAGCGCGCCCACCGCGCAGACAGAGCCTATTCCGCCGAGGACGCTTGTTAAAAGCGCTTTTAAAAATCTTCCGCTTTTTTTAAATGCAAAAAGCATAAAAAGCGCCAAAACCGCAAGGGTGCCGTAAATATAAGGGTTCATTTTGTTTCTTGCTCCTTTTTTAATTCTCTTAATAAATAGCTGTATTTTGCTTCAAGGCTTTTAATTTCAAAGACCGCTTCTTCAATAAGCAAAGGGTCGTCGGCAATCGAGAACTTAAAATACGCATATTTTAAGCGCCGTTTTGACTCTTCTATTTCGTCTGCAATACTGTAAGAAAGCCGCCTTGTTTTCAAAAACATCTCTCCTTTAAAAACTTCTTCACATAATTAATATTAAACCGCGGCTTTTCTTATAACTTTTTTTAAGCATAAGAGGGTCGA
>DJRI01000081.1 GCA_002440045.1 Ruminococcaceae bacterium UBA6364
ATCTGCCGCCCGCCAAAACGCGCAGCGTTTTCCTTAATATTTCCGCACAACGTGCGGATTATAATTACTTATTACCTCTTACTTTTTACCTATTACTTCAAATATCTGCCGCCCGCCAAAACGGCAATGTCGTTTTCCTTGATATTTCCGCGTTTACGCGGATTAAAATTCGCGGCGAAGCCGCGCGCTAACGGCTCAAGCGGCTCTGCCGCGCGCAGACGCCTGTTATTCCGCCGCAATATTTTCTATTGCGTAAAGGGGCAGATTTAAAAGCCAATCTTCTTTTTTATAGTCAGCCATTGAAGTGCGAACCGACAATTCGGGATTGAATCTTTCGCGATATATTTTAAGACTTTTTGCTTTAAGGTTTGTTTCGGCTTTTACTTCAAGCGGTACAATTTTTTCGTTTGTTTCAACGACAAAATCGATTTCGCAAGTGCCCCTGTCGTTGGTGTAATAATATATGCCCAAATCTTCAAGCGTTTTTAACTGCTGGCTGACATATTGTTCGGTAAGCGCCCCTTTAAATTCAACAAAAAGGTCATCGCCGTTAAGAATTGTTCTTTGGCGAAGCCCTGTCATACAGCCGAGAAGCCCAACATCAACCGCGAACAGCTTGAAGGCTTTTAAATCCTCATAAGCCTTCAGCGGAATACCTGCATTGCTTATACGGTTTACTTTGTAAACAAGTCCGCAGTCGCAAAGCCACATAATCGCTGTTTCGTATTCTCTTGCTCTGCCGCCCTCACGGACAAGACCGTAGATGAATTTTTTATTCTCTTTTGCAAGCTGTGACGGAATGCTGTTCCAGAGCATACGAATTTTTGGGACAATTTCGTTCGGCGCGTGCTTTGAAAAATCCTGCTCGTATGCCGCAAGAATTCTTTTTTGAATGGCTCGAACCTCGTTAAAATCTTTATTTTCGGCGAAGCTCTGAACCGCTTCGGGCATGCCGCCTATAAAATAATAGTGTTTAAGAGCGTCAATATAGGTCTCTTTAAAGCTTGTTATCATTTGATAATCACGCTTCTTTAAAAGCTCGGCAAAGCTGTCTTTACCGACCGCCATTAAAAATTCGCTGAAAGAGAGCGGATAAAGCTTTAAAAAATCAACCTTTCCGACAGGAAAAGACGTGCCCTCATGCAGAGCAATGCCTAAAAGCGAACCGGCGCATATAATGTGATATTGCGGGGCATTTTCATAAAAATATTTAAGCGAGGCGAGCGCCCGCGGCACTTCTTGAATCTCATCGAAAATCAGCAAGGTGCTGTCGGGATTGATTTTGCGTCCTGCATAAATTTCCAAGCCCATAATCAGGCGGTCTGTGTCAAGGTCAGAGGCGAAAAGCTCCGACATTCTTGAATTGGAATCAAAGTTAATATATACAGTATCTTCGTAGGCTTTTTTCCCGAATTCTTTCATCAGCCAAGTCTTGCCTACCTGACGCGCACCTTCAATAATCAACGGTTTGCGGTGTGCGCTGCTTTTCCATTTATATAGTTTTTCAATTGCAATTCGGTACATATTTAAGCCTCCCTATCAGAAGTTAATATCAGTATACCACACTGCGCCGAAAATTACAACGAAAAAATGTATTGTCTGCCACTTTTTACAACGAAAAAATGTTTAGCGCGCCATTTTTTACAACGATATTTGTGAGAGGAGTAAAAATGCGCAGAAAAAAGTGTCCCAATTAAAATTCGCGGCAACGCCGCGTAGCTAACGGCTAAAAGCTAACGGCTCAAGCGGCAACGCCGCGCGCTAAAAGGGGCTAAAAAAGCGCAGAAAAAAAGCAGCCGAGGGGACAGCTGCTTTTTTCCCGGACGGCGGCATAACACCACCGACCAAATTTACTTGAGGAGGGGTTAGTTCCATGCGGAACTAAATACTAAAAGTAGGGTGCGGCTCCCTCTCTTAGTACGGTTAAATTATAGCAACTGAATGTTACGCTTTTATGAACAAAGTGTAAACACTTTTGCTTTTTGGTCATATTTTTTGCATTTTGGCACTATTTTGCTGCAAATTGTGCCTTTAGCGATGTTTTTACGCAGTGACGTCGAAAAAGTGCGGCTTAAAATAGTATCGGGTACGGCTAAACACAGCCGCACTTGCAATAAGATGCAAACTTTTAGGTGTTAGGCTCTCTTATGCCTACATAGTGCTATGGCATAAAAAGATAAGCGCTCGCCATATGGGTGGGAATTTCAGTATTTACGGGCGGTTCAAAGCCGCGTTGGGTTGGGTTTTTTGGCGGAGGACGGGTTTTTGGAAAAAATTTCAAAAAATCACGCGAAACCTATTGACAGTCACGTGAACCTGTGATATAATCCAATCACCGTAGTAAAGAGGCAAACGACTTTGAAGAAAAGGTCTTAGGCGCCGAAACGCCGTGTCCTCTGCGCGGAATACCGCTTTGGATTTGTGCGATGGCTTTAAAAAGCTATAATAAACCGCGGCGGTCGGGTGCTTTCTGCAAAGGCTTGCAGTTTGCGGTTTTGCACCGAAAAATTTTGCGGCTCACGCCGTTTATAAGGAGAGAACGAATATGCAGACACAGGCGCCGCCGTCCCCGGCTCAAAAGCAGGCTTTTGACGATATTGCGGCAACAATAAGGCTCACGGGCGGGCTTACCCTTTCACAGCTTGCCGAAATTTCGGGTCTTGAGACTTCAACTATCCAGAACTGGGTCAAGCGCGGTTGGGTCGAAGCTCCCAAAAACCGCCGTTACGGCGAAACATCAGCGGCGCGCACGCTTATAATCGCAATGCTTCGCGGTGCGATGCAGCTTTCGGGCATTGTTGATTTGATGTCTTATGTCAACGGCAGAGTTGACGACCGCTCCGACGACGCTATCCCGGACGCTATGCTTTACAACATACTTTGCTCAATAACGTCGCGCCTTGAAAATAT
The DNA here is from genome assembly GCA_002440045.1 of Ruminococcaceae bacterium UBA6364. Classification (GTDB taxonomy): domain Bacteria; phylum Bacillota; class Clostridia; order Oscillospirales; family Acutalibacteraceae; genus DTU089. Next base: position 2,911 of record DJRI01000081.1, read on the forward strand.
TCACACGTTTGATATTGAAAATATCGACAAAATGATTGCCGAGGAAACAAAAGATTATAAAGAGCCGTTTTCGGGCGGTAAAGAAAAACTTTTTAACACGCTTAAAGTGATGACGCTCGCCTATTTTTCTTCCGAGCTTAAGTCACGCGCAGAAAAATTATTTAATTCAATTTTAAAGGAGAACAAATAAATGTTTAAACAAAAAATCAGAACAGTCGGCTCAGACGGTAAGCCTGTCGGGCGCAAAATTGTAATTCCCGCCGTTGTTGCGGTTGTCGCAGTGATTTTGCTTGCGGCTTCGATAACCATAGTGCCCACGGGTCACACGGGCGTTGTTGTTACGCTCGGCAAGGTCGGCGGAAATGTCCTTACGGAGGGCTTTCACTTGAAAGCGCCGTTTGTGCAGAATGTTGTTAAGGTCAACAACCAAATTCAAAAGGCTGATATTGAAGGCGCAGAGTCTGTTTCAAAAGACTTGCAGGCAATTTCGAGCACCGTTGTTGTCAACTATAAGGTTGCCAACAACTCCTCTGCCGAAATTTATAAGAACATAGGCAGCGATTACGAGTCAATTATGCTTTTGCCCGCTGTGAACGAAAGCTTAAAGGCAGTTATTTCTCGCTATACCGCAGAAGAGCTTGTCACGCTCCGCTCGCAGGTTGCGCTTGAAATTCAGGATACGCTCACCGAGAAAATGGAGCCCTACGGCATTGTTATTGAGAAATTCAACATAGTCAACTTCTCATTCTCGGAGGAATTTGCAAAGGCAATTGAGGCAAAAGAGGTTGCCGCACAGAACCTTTTAAAGGCAAAAACCGAGCAGGAACAGGTGCTTGTCGAAGCAAATGCGCAGGCCGAAAAGCAGGTTATTGCCGCCGAAGCGGAAGCTAAGGCAATTCTTGCAAAAGCCGAAGCTCAGGCGAAGGCTAACGAAACACTTTCAAAGTCGCTGAACGGCAACGTTATTAAATATTATACCGTTGACAAGTGGGACGGCAAAATGCCCAAAGCCACGGGCGGAAATGCTCTTATTGACTTCTCGGCAGAAGAAGAGTAACCGGAAAGGGGCAGTAAAAAAGTTCCGGACCGTAAAAAGCAGAAGAAAAGGACAAATTGATGCTTTTTGCTATGAATT
>DJRI01000117.1:0-9547 GCA_002440045.1 Ruminococcaceae bacterium UBA6364
GGGTACAATGGCTAACGGCTAAAAGCTAACAGCTAAAAGCTAACGGCTACAAGCTCACTTGGCTTTTGCTTCTTCGATAGCTTTCTGAAGCTTTTCCTGTGCGGCAAGGGTTTCTTTGCGGCGCGCGGCTTTTTTCTTGCGTGACTTATATGTCAAAAGCTCTTTTACGCATTCCTCGGGAATGTCGCAATCGCCGACTGTTATAACCTCTTTATTGTAAAGGCCCTTGAAGTTTGTGCCGCCCGTTGTAAGAAGCTTGTGCTTTTTTGCGTACTGCAAAAGCTCTTCGCGGTCGCGGTCGCCGACGCCCGAAATGAACACTTCGATTCCGTCAAGGCCCGCTTCGACAAGCTGCCCGAGAAGCTCTTTGTTTTTGCAGCGGAGCGGATGTGAAAGCACGGCTATGCCGCCTGCGTCGTGAATTGCCGTGAGCACGTCGAAAATATCTTCATACTGCGGCACGACGTCGAATGAGTTTTTGTCGGTCTTTGAAAAAAGCTTGTCGTAAAGCTCGCCGTAAATTCTGTCGGTAAAGCCCGTTTCGACAAGCGCCTGCATAATGTGCGCTTTAAAAATGTTTGTCGAGCCCGAGGCGCATTTAGCAATAAATTCGGGCGTTACGGGGTATTTTTGGGCAACCTTGAGCATCATAATGTGCGAAGCCTTTTTTCTTATTAAAGAGCTTCGTCTGCAAAGACCCTCAAGCCTGTCGGGAAAGTCGGGCTTGTAGCAAAGCAGGTGAATTTCCTGACCGTTGGTTTTATCGGTACCGGAAAGCTCAACACCCGGGATAACGGTTATGCCGAGCCTTTCGCCGATAACCTTTCCTCTTACGGTACCGGCAAGGCAATCGTGGTCGGTTATGGCTATTGTTTCAACGCCGCGTTTTTTCGCGAGCAAAATGAGGTCTTCAATGCCTAAAGAGCCGTTTGATAAACGGGTGTGGCAATGCAAATCTGCGGACAAAACAATCCTTCCTTTCAAAACAGTGGGCAAACGGGAAAAATTAACAAAAAGTTTAAAATTGAAATAAGGCAAAAAATATAAAGCATTTTCCCCGAAAATGCCAATACCGACCTAATTTAATTCTTTCTGTGATTATTCTACACCATTTTCAGAAAAAAAGCAAGAGCCGAAAACAAGAAAAAACAAAGAAAAATAAAGAAATATAATTTGCTTTTTGAAGAGATGTGTGATACTATCTAATATGTATATGTGTGCTCAATACCGCGCGCACATATAGGCTTTGGCAACTAAGAATTTCTGATTATATATTATGTATTCACAAAAAGGAGAACGCATATGAAATCTCTCAGGATGCTTTACAAAACGGGCAAGGGTCCGTCAAGCTCGCACACCATGGGTCCGCAGTATGCGGCTGAATTTGTCAACGAAAAATATCCCGAAGCCGATTTTGTCCGCGTTATTCTTTACGGCTCTTTGGCGCTCACGGGCGAGGGCCACGGAACGCACACCGTTTTAAAGGAGACGTTAAAGGCAGAAAATGAGGTTGTTTTTGACAAAGAAAAAAAGGATATTCCGCACCCGAACACGCTTGATTTTGAAGTTTATAAAAACGGCGCTCTTATAAAAACCGTGCGCGCTTTAAGCATAGGCGGCGGCGAAATCAGAATAGAGGGCGAGCCGAACGTTGAGCCGCCCGAGGTTTATCCGCATAAAAATTTTGACGAAATTAAAACATACTGCCGCGAAAACGGGCTTCACCTTTGCGATTATGTCGTTCATTTTGAGGGCGGGGATATTTTAAATTATCTTGAAAACATCTGGCACAGAATGAGGCAGACAATAAAAGAGGGCCTCGCCGGTGAGGGCGTTCTCCCCGGCGGGCTGGGCGTTGAAAGAAAGGCAAAATACCTTTTTATGCAGCATCATATGGACGAGTCGCCCGAAACGCGCGAAAACAGGCTTGTTTGTTCATATGCCTTTGCCGCGTGCGAGCAAAACGCTGGCGGCGGCGTTATAGTCACAGCGCCCACCTGCGGCGCTTCGGGGGTGCTGCCAGCAGTGCTCTATTATATGCAGGAAAAAAAGCATTTTTCGGATAAAGATATTGTCAGGGCGCTTGCCGCGGCGGGAATAATCGGCAACATAGTGAAACAAAACGCCTCGATAAGCGGCGCCGAGTGCGGCTGTCAGGCAGAGGTCGGCACGGCGTGCTCAATGGCGGCGGCAGGTCTTGCGGAGCTTCATATGATGCGCCTTGAACAGATAGAATACGCCGCAGAAAACGCTATGGAGCATTACCTGGGGCTTACGTGCGACCCCGTGTGCGGCCTTGTGCAGATTCCGTGTATAGAGCGCAACGCCGTTGCGGCAATGCGCGCAATAAATGCGCTTTCTTTGGCAAACTTTTTGACAAAAACAAGAAAAATAAGCTTCGACACCGTTGTCGAAACAATGTATGAAACGGGTAAGGATATGGGGAAAAAATACCGTGAAACAAGCGAAGGCGGCCTTGCGGTAAACTATAAATCAAAATAACTGCCGATTAATCGGAAGCGGCATATAACGCATACCGCGGAACGGAGAAATTAATGATTAACGAAGCTTTTTACGAAACAAGAAAAATAACCGATTTTAAAGATATGCTGAAGTCAAGCGCGGTGCTTTTCCCGATGCGCCCGGCGCTTATGGGGCGCGACAAAAACGGCGAGATTTATTCAATAACCTACAGAAATCTTCTTAACAACGTGAACGCCCTCGGAACGGCGCTTTGCTCTTTGGGGCTTAAAGGCGAAAAAATTGCCGTTATGGGCAAAAATTCGCCGCAGTGGTGCTGTGCATATCTTTCAATAACCTGCGGCACGGGCGTTGTCGTTCCTATGGATAAAGAGCTTATGCCCGACGATATTGCGGGGATAATAAACGCCGCCTCCTGCCGTGCGCTGTTTTTTGACAAGGCGGCGGGCGAAAAGCTTCTTGAAATAAAAGAAAAACTCCCCGAGGATATTATTCTTATTTCGCTTGACGGCGAAATGAACGAAGCTCTTTCGGGCGAAAGCCTTGATTCTCTTTTAAAAAAGGGCGAAGAGCTTCTTAATTCGGGCGACAAAACCTTTCTTGAAATCACGCCCGACCCCGAAGCGCTTGCGAGCTTAATTTTTACATCGGGCACAACGGGCAACGCAAAGGGCGTTATGCTTTCCGCAAGAAACATCTGCTCCGACATAACCGCGGTGTCGTCGGTCGTAAAAATCACACCCGAGGACAGGATTCTTTCCGTGTTGCCGCTTCACCATACATATGAATGCACGCTGAGCTTTTTAATGCTTATGTACAGCGGCGGCTGCCTTTGCTTTTGCGAGGGGCTTAGGTATATTCAGCGCGATATGCAGCAGTTTGAGCCGACGGTATTTGTAACCGTGCCGCTTATGCTTGAAAAATTCCACGCGCGCATATTAAAAAAGGTAAGCGAAAAAAAGATGGGGCGCTTTGCGCTTTCGCTCGGCAAGCTTGCTCAAAGCGGCGGCGACGGCTTTGTTGCCGGTCTTACCGAAAAAATATTTGCCGAGGTTAAAAAGCAGTTCGGCGGAAAGCTTCGTCTTATAATCACGGGCGCGGCGGCGCTTAATCCCGAGGTTGCAAGGGATTTTAAAACCTTCGGGCTGCCCGTTTACATAGGCTACGGTCTTACGGAATGCTCGCCGCTTGTTATAGGCAACAACGACAGATTGCAGCTGCCTGATTCCGTCGGCGTGCCGCTTCCCGGGGTCGAAGCGAAAATTAACGCGCCCGATGTAAACGGCGTGGGCGAAATATTCGTAAAAGGCCCTATGGTTATGATGGGCTATTATAATAACGAAGAGGCTACAAAAGAAGTCTTTACAGAGGACGGCTGGTTTAAAACGGGCGATATGGGCACGGTTGACAGCGAAAACCGCTTTAAAATAGTCGGCAGGTGCAAAAACGTTATCGTCACAAAAAACGGCAAGAATATTTATCCCGAAGAGGTTGAATATTATCTTAACAAAAACCCCTTTATAAGCGAAAGTCTTGTTTTCGGCACGGATTGCGACGAAGCGGATGAGGGGACGCGCGTTGAAGCGAAGATATTCCCCGATATTTCCGAAATAATGGCAAAATTCAAAAATCAGACGCCGCCCACAAAGGAGCAGGTTTTAAAGACCATTTCGGAGGTCGTTAAAGAAGTAAACAAAAAGCTTCCCAAATACAAGCATATCAGGCGTTTTGACATAAGAGAAAACGAGTTTATAAAAACGACTACAAACAAAATCAAACGCCACGCGAATATGCATGACGAAGAAGCTTCAAAACAGGAAATAACAAAATAAAACGGTAGTGACTGTATGTATTCGGTATTTGAAAAAATTAAAAGATTCACAGCGGTAACGGCGGCTGTTTCTTTGTGCTTCGGTCTGTTGCTCGTTTTTTCGGGCTGTGAAAAACGCAAAACAGGGGCGCTCTCGTTAGACGGCGTTGAAATTTCGGACGACGTTCTGAACTATTTCATCGACGCCGCGTTTTGCGAGCTTTCCGACGGCGCTTCGCAGGACGAGGTAACGGCGCGCGCCACGGAGCTTTGCGCGTCTTATTTTAAGAAAAACACGCTTGCACATTCCGAAAACGTTTCACTTTCTCAGGCTGAAAAAGCAAAGGTTTCAGAAAAAGTCAATGCGTATTGGGGCGTTTATAAAGAGTATTATACCGCAATCGGCGTAAGTAAAGAGACGTTAACAAAGGTCTTTACAGCCGACGCATACCGCGACGCGCTTCTTATTCACTATTACGGCGAGGGCGGCGAAAACGAAATAAGCGTTGCAAGGCTTTACGCCGCGTTCAGAACAAACTATGTCGTTTTCAGAAGCGTAAGCGGCTATTTCACATACGTTGACCAAAACGGGCTTACGCAATATTTTGACGAGCCTAAAAAAGAGGCGCTTATTTTAAAATTTCAGAATATGGCGTCGCTTATAAACGCGGGCGAAAAAACAATGGAGGAAGCGGCGGAGTTTCTTGCCGAAACCGGCTACACAAGCTCTGTAATAACAGCGGTTTTAAAGCGCGGCGAGTCGGGCTACCCCGAGGGATTTTTTGAAAAGGTGCAGTCGCTTGAAGCGCGAAAAGCTTCGGTTATAGGCACTTCGGAATATATTTTCCTTATTTCGCGCGGCGACGCGGGCACGGATTCGGAATATTATCTTGACAAGCGCGACGAAATTTTAAAAGAGCTTGTCGGCGACGAGATAGATATAAGAATCGAAAACGCATTTTCGCCCGAGCCGACAACCGACGAAAACAGAATGCAGACGGCGTTTCTCACAGTGAAATCCGAAAGAAGCGGCATTTAAAAATGCGATTACAAATTTTTATTTAAAGTCTGGTATATAAGATGGAATTTTTTGCAGGATATTATGACGTTGCCGTAATAGGCGCGGGTCACGCCGGAATCGAAGCGGCGCTTGCGTCTGCGCGGCTTAACGCCAAAACGGTTGTTTTTACCGTAAACCTTGATTGGATAGGAAATATGGCGTGCAACCCGTCAATCGGCGGCACTTCAAAAGGGCATCTCGTAAGAGAGATTGACGCTCTCGGCGGCGAAATGGGCAAAGCCGCAGACAAAACGCTTATTCAAAGCCGCGTTTTAAACGTGGGAAAAGGCCCTGCCGTGCACTCTTTAAGGGCGCAGATAGACAGAAAAGAATATACAAAATATATGAAGCACTGCCTTGAAAAGCAGGAAAATCTTGACTTGAAACAGGGTGAAATAGTTTCGCTAAAAAAAGCGGACGACGGCAATTGGGAGCTTTGCACACGCCTTGAAGCCGTTTATAAAGCAAAATGCGTCGTTATAGCGACGGGCACGTTTTTAAAAGGCAGGGTTTATATAGGCGATGTTTCTTACGAAAGCGGGCCCGACGGAATGTTCCCGTCAAACGCGCTTTCAAAAAGCCTTGAGTCTCTCGGCGCGCCGCTTCGCCGCTTTAAAACGGGCACTCCGCCCAGAATTAACCGCCGAAGCGTTGATTTTTCACAGCTTGAAATTCAGGAGGGCGACGAAGATATTACGCCGTTTTCGTTTGAAACAAAAAGCTCAAGGCTCAAAAACAAGGCTGTTTGCCACATTACATACACGGGCGAAGAAACAAAGAACATTATTTTAAACAATCTTGACCGCTCGCCGCTTTATTCGCACAAAATTGAGGGCACAGGGCCGAGATATTGCCCGAGCATTGAAGACAAGATTGTAAGATTTTCCGAAAAAGAGCGCCATCAGGTGTTTATTGAGCCTTGCGGGCTTGAGACTGAAGAGCTTTATTTACAGGGACTTTCGTCGTCGCTTCCCGAGGATGTTCAGTTAAAAATAGTAAAAAGCATAAAAGGGCTTGAAAACGCCGAGATGATGAGAACGGCATATGCTATAGAATATGACTGCGTTGACCCGCTAAGCCTTAATTCAACGCTTGAATTTACGGCGCTTCCGGGGCTTTTCGGCGCGGGGCAGTTTAACGGCTCTTCGGGCTATGAAGAGGCGGCGGCGCAGGGACTTATCGCGGGGATAAACGCCGCGCAAAAGGCGTTAAACAAACCCGAATTTGTGCTTGACAGAAGCACGTCTTACATCGGCACGTTAATAGACGACCTTGTTACAAAGGGCTGCCGCGACCCCTACAGAATGATGACCTCGCGAAGCGAATACCGCCTTGTTTTAAGAGAAGACAATGCCGATTTGCGTTTAAGCGAAAAAGGCTATGCCTTGGGGCTTATAAGCGAAAAGCGCATTAAAAAGCTTCGCGAAAAAATAAAGCGAATTGAAGAGGAAACTAAAAGAATAAACAACACGGTAATTGCGCCGTCAAAAGAGCTTAACGAGCTTCTTTTGTCCGTCGGCACGTCGGAGCTTGTTACGGGCGCAAGGCTTGTCGATTTGATTAAAAGGCCTCAGCTTTCATATGCGCTTCTTGCGCCGTTTGACAAAGACCGCCCAGAAGAGAGCCGCGAGGTGTTTGAGCAGGTCGAAATAAACGTTAAATACGAGGGATATATAAAAAGGCAGTTAGCCCAAATAGAAGAGCAAAAACGCCTTGAAAACAAGCCGATACCCGACGGCATAAACTACGGCGATATTACAAATTTAAGGCTTGAAGCAATCGAAAAGCTTTCGGCGGTTCACCCGAGGACCGTCGGACAGGCTTCGAGAATAAGCGGCGTTTCGCCTGCAGACATCTCGGTGCTTATGATATATTTAAGAAAGCACAAACAATAAATCTTACGGAGGATTTTTATGATACCCAGAAACGAACACCCCAACCCCCAAATGATGCGCGAAAACTACAGAAATTTAAACGGCGAATGGTCGTTTGAATTTGATTTCGGCAACAGCGGACGCGACAGAAAAATGTATGAAGAGAACGCTTTGTTTTCAAAGAAAATAAACGTTCCGTTTTGCCCCGAAAGCGAGCTTTCGGGAATAGGCTATAAGGATTTTATTCCTGCCGTTTGGTACAAAAGAACGGTAAATATTTCAAAAGAGGAGCTTGAAAAAAGAGCGTTTCTTATTTTCGGCGCTGTTGACTTTCACGCAATTGTCTATGTAAACGGCAAAGAAGCGGGCGAGCACTTCGGCGGCTATATTTCGTTTGAAACAGAAATAACAAAGCTTTTAAGAGAGGGCGAAAACACCGTTACCGTTTATGCCGAGGACGACGTAAGAAGTCCCCTTCAGGCGCGCGGCAAGCAGAGCGAAGAGTTTTATTCACACGCGTGCGACTACACGCGCACAACTGGTATCTGGCAAACGGTTTATCTTGAATTCCGCGAAGAAAATTACATAAAAAGCGTAAAATATTACCCGAACATAAACGACTGCTCTCTTACCGTTACAGCAAAGCTTCAGGGCTCAGGCGAGTTTTCTCTTGCCGCTTTTTGGGATAACAAAGAGGTCGGCAAGGCTTCAACAAAAACTTCGGGTAACAGCGTAACGCTTACAGTTCCGCTTAAAGAAAAACACCTTTGGGAGGTCGGCAAGGGCGGACTTTACGACCTTGAGCTTTCTTTCGGCGGCGACAAGGTAAAAAGCTATTTCGGCTTGCGAGAGGTTGCTTTAAAGAACGGTGTGTGCGAAATCAACGGAAAACCCGTTTTCCAGCGCCTTGTGCTTGACCAAGGATTTTATCCCGACGGCATTTATACCGCGCCCACAAAAGAAGCGCTTAAAAACGACATTCTTCTTTCGCAAAAGGTCGGCTTCAACGGCGCAAGACTTCATCAAAAGGTGTTCGAGCCGCTGTTTTTGCGCTATTGCGATGAGTTGGGCTACATCGTTTGGGGCGAGCACGGCAACTGGGGTCTTGATTGGACGCGCTTTGACTCAATAAGATATTTCCTGCTTGAGTTTGAAGAGGAAATAGACCGCGACTTTAACCACCCTGCGCTTATCGGCTGGTGCCCCTATAACGAAACGTGGGACAGACACGGCTGCAAGCAGGATGACGACACGCTTCGCATAGTTTACAGAACGGTAAAGGCGCTTGACTCAACAAGACCGTGCATCGACACAAGCGGCAACTATCACGTCGAAACCGATATTTTTGACGTTCACGATTATGAGCAGGATCCCGACGTGTTCAGAACGAATTATGAAAAGCTTGTCAGCGAAAACGTGCTTGTTGACCGCCACGACGAAAAACAGACCTGGAAAGGCGAGCCTGTGTTTATGAGCGAATACGGCGGAATCCGTTGGTCGGTTGAAAACAAAAACACCGTCGAGGGGTGGGGCTACGGCAACGGACCGAAAACGCTTGACGAGTTTTATGCGCGCTACAAAGGGCTTACCGAAGCGCTTCTTGACAACCCGAAAATGCTCGGCTTTTGCTATACACAGCTTACCGATATTGAGCAGGAGCAAAACGGCGTTTATAACTACGACCGCACCGAAAAATTCGACAGCAAGATTCTTTACGGCATAAATACAAAAATTGCGGCAATAGAGAAATGATGTTAGCTGTTAGCCGTTAGCTGTTAGCTTTTAGCGCGCGTGGCGGCGGCTTGCGTATTATCATTTTTATATTGTTTTCAATAATTAGCCGTTGCGCGGCGTTGCCGCGATTGTATTCCGCGTAAACGCGGAGAATTATAGGAAAATGCTTTGCATTTTGGCGGGCGGCAGATATTTGAAGTAATAGGTAAGATGTAAGAGGTAATAAGTAATTATAATCCGCACGTTGTGCGGAAAAATATAGGAAAACGGCGTTGCCGTTTTGGCGGGCGGCAGGTTGCCGCCCCTACGAAGTAAAAACAAAAACCGCGTTTTATCATTTTTACATTATAACAAAACGAACCCTGTGAATGGATTGTATTTTGTTCATTCACAGGGTTTTGTTGTGCAAAAAATAAACCCCGTGAACGGATTTTGTCCGAATACGGGTTTGTCATTTAAAATTAAAATATTTGATTATTTATAGATTTATTTCGGTACTGTAATTTGCCCGTCAATAAACACGCAATATAGGTTTTTCTACGCAAAAACCTACCGTTTTCCGCGGTGATTTTCCTATCGTTCCCGTAG
>DJRI01000117.1:9561-10881 GCA_002440045.1 Ruminococcaceae bacterium UBA6364
AAAATGCGAAGCATTTTCCTATATTTTTCCGCGCTCTGCGCGGATTATAATTACTTATTACCTCTTTCTTCTTACCTATTACTTCAAACCCCTGCCGCCCGCCAAAACGGCAACGCCGTTTTCCTTAACATTTCCGCACAACGTGCGGAATATAATGCGCGGCGAAGCCGCGTAGCTAATGGCTAACGGCTAATAGCTAACAGCTGATTTTAAACTTCCCTTTTCTGCACCTGATGCTCACAAAGCCGCTGTTTTTAATGCCGAGAAGGCTGTCCATTTCGTTAACCGCGTTTAAATACACGCCGTTTGTGTGATGAAGCAAAATGTAATCGGCGCTTTTAATTTTACCTTTTGACTTTCTTAAAAAATCGCGGACGGGCGGCGCCAAAGAAAACACCCAAATCGGCGTGCAAACGGTAACATGCTCAAAAGACGAAAGGTCTGTTTCGGGCGGCACCGTCGGCATATCCCAACGGTGCATTCCGAAGCGCCCGCACCAAAGAAAGCCGAGCGTGCCCTCGGTCATTTCAGGGGTTTTAATTTCATAAATGCACGCGCCCGTTTTTTCGGCGGCGTCAAAAGCCGCTTTTTTGACATAACCCATGCGTGAAAAATATATCACCAGTCTTTTTTTGTTTGTGCCGATGTTTTTATAATCGTCGGGATTGACAAAAAAAGTCTCCTGCTTTAAAAAGACGTATGCGGCGTAGCCCGTAACCGCCTGTAAAAAGCCGAAAATAAAGTATATTGTTGACATAAAATTCGGCGGGAACATATAAAACTGAATGCATATCCACATCATAAGCGTCACGCCGAAAATGCCGCCGAGAATTACCCCCGCCCGCTTTTTCAAAAGAAGAAGCACCGCCGCCGTGATGTTTGTAATGCCGTTGACAATTAAAAGCGCAAAGCCCGAAAAAAGCAGGTCTGAAAACAAGACATCGGAAAAGGGCAGCACCTGAAAATACGGCAGCATCGCGTCCATTCCCATGTTTTTGCCGCTTGGGTCAAGAATCATTCCCAAAGCGCCTGCAACGGCGCCGATACCAATAAAAAGAGTCCAGAAAATCAGCGCGCGCCGCGCCGCGGCATAGCGTGATTTGGGCGGACGTGCGGGTTTGTTTGTAAAAGGATTTGTTTTAGTCATTTTTTATCGCCTTTTGTGCAGTATGTATACTGCGGAATATATATTGTGTAATATTATATATTTTTTCGGCGGATTGTCAAGAGAGCTGTTAGCTGCCAGCGTGCGGCAGAGCCGCACGAGCCGTTAGCTGTTGGCTGTTAGCTGTTAGCAATTGTACCCGCTGCGCGGGAGCC
>DJRI01000049.1:0-2482 GCA_002440045.1 Ruminococcaceae bacterium UBA6364
TCACGCCCGTCTGCGCGTCGTCAAAATTACCGCGGATTGCGGCTACGCCGACGTTTGCGCCCTCCTGCGAGGTCATTTGAAGCTTTTGCATGGGGCTTACGCCGTCGGCAGGATAGAAAACGAGTATTTTTGTGCCCTTCACATCTTTAAAGCCCTCAAGCGCCGCTTTGCCCGTATCGCCCGAGGTTGCAACAAGAATAACAATCTCTTTGTTGTCAAGGTTTTTAGAAGCCGAAACCGTCATAAGATAAGGTAAAATCTGAAGCGCCATATCTTTAAAAGCGCATGTGGGGCCTCTGAACAGTTCAAGCACGCTTAAAGTGTTGTTAAGCTTTACAGTGGGCGCTGTGTATTCCGACGAAAACTTGCCCTTTTTATAAGCGCCGCGAACGCACGAAGAAAGCTCTCCTTTTGAAAAATCGGAAAGATAAAGCCCGAGTATTTTTTCGGCGCGGCCTATATAGTCAAGCGAGCAAAGCTCTTTAAGAAAATCTTTTGAAATTTGCGGTGTTTCAACAGGAATATAAAGCCCGCCGTCGGGCGAAATACCGTCGGTTATCGCCTTTGAAGCGGTAACGCGCACAGAACTGTTTCTCGTTGACGTATATAACATAATAACACTTCCCTTTATAATACCAAACATTTTAACAAATCCCGCGTCCGTTGTCAAGAAACGGGCGCGGTTTCACAAAAAATTAACTTTTACTGTTTGATTTTTTATTGCGGCAAAGCGCCGCACTTTAAAAATGCGGCAATTCGTTTAAGCGCCGTAAAGAAAGTCAGCTTTTTCACTTCGCAGTCGCTTACAATATCATATTTTGCGACGGCTTCACCATCTAAAGTAAAAGTAATACTGCCGAGCTTTTGGCCCGAAACCACAGGCGCTTCGGCGTCAAGAGCAAGCTCTACCTCCTGCTTTAATTTGCCCTCGTCCCCTTTTTTGACAAGAATACTTTTTATCTCGGGCACTTTGGGCGTTACGGCGCTTTTTTCACCGCCGATTATTTTAACGTCGGTAATAAGCGACATATCTACTTCGGGCGTAACAACGGCATAATTTGAGAATCCCCACGAAAGCATCGCCTTTGCGGTTTCAAAACGGTCTGAGCTGTTGTCACTGCCCAATTCGACCGCCACAAGATGAAGCCCGTCGCGCTCGCACGAAGCAGAAACACAGCACCCTGCTTTTGCTGTTGTGCCCGTTTTAAGACCTGTTGTGCCGCTGAAAAACCGCACAAGCTTGTTTGTGTTGACAAGCTCTGTTGCGCCGTCTCTTAAAGAATCCATCCAAACGGTTGAATAGTTTCTTATAATATCGTGCTTTAAAAGCTCGCAGGACATAATCGCAATATCACGCGCGGTCGTTTTGTGAGTATCTGTGGTGTCGTCAAGCCCGGTTGCGTTTTCAAAATGAGTATTCGTCATTGAAAGCTCCGAGGCGCGCTCGTTCATCCGCGCAATAAACGCCTCTTCACTTCCCGAAACATATTCGCCGAGAAGCGTTGCGGCGTCGTTTGCACTGCCGATTACAGTCGCTTTTAAAAGCTCGTCGACCGTCATTTCCTCGCCCTCTTCGAGCCATATTTGAGAACCGCCCTTTGACGCGGCATTTTTTGAACAGGCAACCTTGTCTGTAAGCGAAATTTTTCCGCTTCCGAGTGCTTCAACCGTCAAAAGCACTGTCATAATTTTTGTGACCGACGCAGGATACAGCTTTTCGTCGGCGTTATATTCCATAAGCACTTTGCCCGAAGTTACCTCGCACAAAATCGCTGATTTTGCCGCAATTTTTACGGGCAGAGCAGACGCATCTCCGCTTTCCGAATTATCGTTTTTTTCAGCGAAAGCTAAAAAAGAGATGTTAACTGCCGAGAGAGCAGCCAAAAGAACAGACATAAAAATTTTTAAAAACTTTTTCATTATTACGCACCTCAAAAAAAGTATATGAAAAAGCTCTTTGCGGCATTACGGAAAAGCGCCGCTGCTCCTTACTTTTACGCCGTCAAATTTAACAAATTAATACAGCCCTATTCGGTAAAAACAGAGATTTTTCAAAAAACGACAAAAACCGTGTTTTGCTTTTGCCGTAAGTTATGTATAATTAAATTATAAAGTAATATATGCTTACGGAGGGACTTATGAAAAAATCACTTATCAGATGTGCGGCTTTGCTTCTTTCTTGTTTACTGCTTTTGTCGGCGTGTTCGTCGGGCGAAAAAAAGAGCAGCTATGAATTAAAAGAAATTGACAATCTTTATTATTTTTATGTCTATGACAGTAACGGTAAAACGCTCAAAAGCGAAGGGCCGTTTGCAAAACAGCCGAGAATAACCGACGTGTCGGAGGACATTATTCTTTTCACGGTGCAGGCAGGAACGGGACTTGCAACAAACTGGGGTTTCTTTTACGACTTAAAAAGCAACACCGAATCAAAAATCTATAAGGGCATATTTAACTGCACGCCTACGCTTGTGGCATACGG
>DJRI01000049.1:2506-3171 GCA_002440045.1 Ruminococcaceae bacterium UBA6364
TTACGGCGCTTCATTATCCGTTAATGTGTCGGAGATTTTTAATAACGATGAAAACATTCAGGTATTTGACAGCTTTTCAAAAGAGTTCTCAAAATCTGCCGAGCCTATAAATTCGGCAAAGTTTATCAACGGCGGCAAGCAGATAGAAATAACCTACCTTTCGGGCGAAGATTATTCAAAAATCACCGAGGTTAAAGACATTGACTTAAATTCAGGGAAGTGATATAAATGCGCGAGCTTTATGACGGCGAATATCTTGACGCGCTTTGGCAAAAAGAGCTTGACGGGCTTAGTGACGAAGTTCCCGAAAGCATTTTGAAGAAAAGCGCGCTTTCAAAAGATGAGGTTGAAATTATAGAGTATTTGAGAGCGCACCCCAAAAAGCTTGAAGAGATGCTGAAGTTTTTTGAGGACGGGAATTACCTGTAATTAATTAAAATGAAAAACGGCTGTAACTTCTAAGCGACGGGCGCTTTGGTTACAGTCGTTTTTATTTTCATACAGTTTAAATTATTTTAAAATTTCGGAGTAGTTCTTTTGAATTTGCTCTTCCGTTGCTTTCATCGCGTCAAGCGTTTCAAGAAGCAACTCGTCAAGCTCAATTCCGAGCATGGCGGCGCCCCTTTCTATAACCTCGCGCGAGCAGCCTGCGGCAAACTTTTTAT
>DJRI01000049.1:3203-4885 GCA_002440045.1 Ruminococcaceae bacterium UBA6364
AGGCTTTTAAGCTCCATATCCGAAACGCTTTTAGACGGTCTCATAAGAGCCGCCGCGCCGATAAGCCCGGTAAGCTCATCGCAGGCGAAAAGCGTTTTTTCAAGCGGCAAAACGGGCTCTGTGTCGCAGCAAATGCCAAAGCCGTGAGAGCAAACAGCGTGAACAAGGCTTTCGGGGGCATTGATTTCTTTTAAAAGCTCGGGCGCTTTTTTGCAATGCTCCTCAGGATACATTTCAAAATCCACATCGTGAAGCAGCCCGACAATACCCCAAAAATCAACTTCTTCGGGCGTGCAGCCCTGTTTTTGTGCAAAATAGCGCATAACAGCCTCGACAGTAACCGCGTGGCGAAGATGAAATTCCTGCTTATTGTATTTTTTTAAAAGTGAAACCGCTTCGTTTCTTGAAACCGTGCTCACAAAATCACCTCAAAACATTTTGACATACTGTTCGCGTTCTGCACCGACCGAAACATATTTTATCGGGCAGCCGACCTCTTTTTCAATATATTCAATATATTTGAGAGCGTTTTCGGGAAGCTCGTCTTTTGACTTGCAAGCGGAAATATCGCATTTCCAACCGTCAAAATATTCATATACGGGCTTTGCAATGTCAAGCTTGTGACCCGTCGGGAAGTCGTGTATAATTTCGCCCTCAACGTCGTAAGCTACGCAAACGGGAATTTTGTCAAGATAAGAAAGAACATCAAGCTTTGTAAGAGCAAGGCTTGTTGCACCCTGAACAAGTGCGCCGTAGCGCGAAGCTACCACGTCAAAGCCGCCGACTCTTCTCGGTCTGCCGGTTGCCGCGCCGTATTCTGCGCCGGCTTCACGCAAGGCGTCGCCCTCTGCGCCGAAAAGCTCACAAGTAAACGGCCCCTCTCCGACGCAGCTTGAATAAGCCTTTATTATACCGACGGACTCATCAAGCTTGCACTGCGGAATACCAGCGCCGATAGGAGCGTATGCCGCGATTGTCGAAGATGATGAAGTATAGGGATAAATACCGAAGTCTATGTCGCGCAATGCGCCGAGCTGAGCTTCAAACATAATGCTTTTGCCGTTTTTAACAGCGTCCGAAAGATAAACGGTTGTGTTGCAGACATAATCTTTGAAAGGCATTGCGTATGTATTGAGCCATTCGAGAATATCCTCGGCTTTTATGGGTTCGTGACCGTAGCCGTTTGCAACGGTAAGGTTTTTCCACTCAACAAGGTCCTTTACCTTTTCGGGCAAAAGCTCCGGATAGAAAAGGTCGCCGAAACGAACGGTCTTTTTCATATATTTGTCGGCATAAACAGGCGCTATCCCGCGTCTTGTTGAGCCGAATTTTTTATCTTTAAGGCGCTCTTCTTCAAGGCAGTCAAGAAGCTTGTGATAAGGCATACAAATTGTTGCTTTGTCGCTTATTTTAAGGTGTTCGGGCGTAATTGAAATGCCTGCGTCGCGAAGCTTTTTAACCTCGTTGAAAAGGTGCTCGGCGTCAACGACCATTCCGGGACCCATAACATTTACCGTTTCATCGCGCAGAATACCCGAGGGAAGAAGGTTAAGAATGAACTTACCCTTTTCGTTTACAACGGTATGGCCGGCGTTGTTGCCGCCCTGATACCTTGAAACGATATCGTAGTCGCGTGAAAGAAGGTCAACCATCCTGCCCTTTCCTTCGTCGCCCCAGTTGAT
>DJRI01000015.1 GCA_002440045.1 Ruminococcaceae bacterium UBA6364
GTCAACAAACTTTTCGACCCTGCTTGTCATATCGTTTGAAGTCGCAAGAGTCTTTTTAAGGTTAAGCCTTGTAGATTCAGCTTTAACGCGGCTTCGCATATTAACAAGCACCTGGTCGCATATTTTGTCGGCGTCAAGCTTGTTTTCGATAAAATAGACCTCAAGCATATGCTTGATAAACTCGGTCATAGCATCCTGAATAAACTTGTTTGTAATAGCCTTTTTCGTTTGGTTTTCGTAAGAGGTCTGAGTCGAAAACGAGGATATTACAAGCACAAGGCAGTCTTCAACGTCCTGAAAGCTTATTTTTGGGTCTGTTTTAAGATATTTGCTGTTTTGTTTAAGATATGCGTCAATTTGAGCGACAAAAGCGCTTCTTACAGCCTTTTCGGGAGCGCCGCCGTGCTCAAGAAAACTTGAGTTGTGATAGTATTCTTTAAGCTGCTTTTTGTTTGAAAAGCAAACGGCGATGTTCATTTTAAGCTTGTAATCGTCTTTATCCTGACGGTCTCTGCCCTTTCTGTCGGCAGTCCAATACTGCACCGCCGTTAACCCGTCATCGCCGATAAACTCTTTAACATAATCGACAATTCCGTTTTCATAGCAATATTCAAACGTTTCAAAACGCGATTCGGTAAGCTGATTTTTAAGTATAAACTTTACGCCGTTGTTTACAACCGACTGACGTTTTAAAGTCTCTTTAAAAAAGTCAAGCGGTATATCGGTTTCGGTAAAAACTTCAAGGTCGGGGCGCCATTTAATGCGCGTGCCCGTGTCTTTTTTGTCATAGGGCATTTTTTTCATATCGCCGACTATCTCGCCTTTTTTAAAGTTCAGCTCATAAAGATAGCCGCCTGTGTGAATTTCNNCCATATATTCCGAAGCATACTGTGTGGCGCAAAGCCCAAGGCCGTTAAGGCCGAGCGAGTATTCATAGCTTCCGCCGTTGTTGGTGTCATATTTGCCGCCTGCATAAAGGTCGCAAAAAACGAGCTTCCAGTTATAGCAATTCTCTTTCGTGTTAAAGTCAACGGGGATTCCCCTGCCGAAATCGCGCACCTCGACCGAATTGTCAAGAAAACGCGTAACGATAATTTTATCGCCGAAGCCCTCGCGCGCTTCGTCAATTGAGTTTGAAATAATCTCAAACACCGAATGTTCGCAGCCCTCAATACCGTCGGAGCCGAAAATAACCGCAGGGCGCTTGCGTACCCTGTCGGCGCCTTTAAGACTTGAAATGCTTTCGTTGCCGTAAGCCTTTTGAGGAGACGATGTACTTTTTGCCATCTATAAACCTTACCTTTCATAAAGCCGCAAATAAAATTACAAGTAATAGTGTATACCGCATTATATTATACAAAATATTGTGATTTAGTCAAGCAAATTATTCTGTATCTGTTGAAAGCGGCTGACTTTTATGTTGAGTGCAAAAAAAGGCTAAGCTTTTTTCATTCAATTAACAAAATAATCTCTATTTTTTCGGCGTCGCGGTTTCTTATCGCAATAAGCGCGCCGCCCGAAAAATAGGCGCGCGGGTCGCCCATGGGGCTTTTGTGAAAAAGAGTTACTTCCCTCCCACTTGAAATGCCCATATCAAAAAGGCGCTTTTTAAAGCGCTGCGGTAAATCGACATTCAGAACTATTGCCTTTTCGCCGACTTTTAATTCGGTAAGCTTCATACTAAGACCGCCGTTTTCTCTTTTATACTATTTATAGTATTCGGCTTAAATGATTTCTGTTAATTTGTAAACTGCCGAAAAGCACAAGTTAAAATACATATTATTAAATCAGGGCTGTGACGGCTTTTAAGTTTCGTCACAGCCCTGATTAATTTGTCAATTACAAGTTTATTTTGAAAACACGATAAATAATACGTTTGAAATTATCGGAACAAGCCATTGCAACGTAACGTTAACATTACTAAGCGGCACAAGACCCGTAAAGATATTGACCAATAATGCAATGTGAATTACTAAGAACACAATTGAAGTTGTTTTTAGTTTGGAATTGTCTTTTTGTTTGAAAACACAGAAAAGCGCCCAAAGAGCAGCCATTACTACTGACAAAATAATACCGATAATAATAAACAAAAACCCTATTGAATCATCGTAATTGATAATTTTCGGAATATTAAACATCACAAAACAAAAAGAACAAAGAACACAGGTTATCGCCGATAATATTCGCAATACTTTCTTCATATTCGCGTCTCACCTTCTTATATTTATTCCAGCCCTTCTGTAAAGCTTTTGTACTGTGTAACATAATCGGCGTCATCTGCGTCATAAGGCGCGTGATTAATAAGCCAAACGTTACTGTTTTCATATTCATAAAGCTCAACTTCGTTTGTTTTGCCGTCGGCGGTTTTAACAAAAAACCTGAAATAGCCCTCGCCGACAGCCGTTTGAAACTCTGCGTTTTCTTTTTTCACGCCGATTTCGTTTAATATCGGCACAAGCGTTTTAATTCCGTCTGTTGAAAGCTCGCCCTCTGTAATTGCGGCTTCGCTCCCTTCGGAATAAGTGTAATAAACCGCCTTTACATTCTCGGCCTTTAAATCTTTAAAAGGATATTTCGGCGCGGAATTTTTTAAGAATATAACAAGAAAAACAGCAAGAAGTGTTGCGGCAACCGATATTACCGCAGTTAAAACAGTCTTTTTCACACTAAGACACCCTCTCAATTTATAAAAATAATAAAACAAGCGCATAAACCGAGTTTTAAAATCCGATTTATGCGCCACAGTAAATGATTTGGAGTTTCAAGTTTTTCGGAATTTTATTGAAGCAAATCATTTCGGGGCGCAAAGCGGCGGGAATTTTAATTACCCTTTCCATCTAAAGCCCCCCTTTTTATATAATATTACTTCAGTCCGCAATTAAAGTATACAAAAAGAAAGCAAGTTTGTCAACACTTTTATGATATTTTTCTGAAACGGCAGCTAAAATCAGCCGCAAAAGCATTGCAAAAGAATTTATTTGTTGTTTTCGGCAATTCTTTTAAGCCCTTTGAAGCTTGTTTTTACGCAGTCAAAAACATTTTTGCCGTAGCAATCGTCCTGCTCGGCGACAATATATTTAACGCCTATATCGCGGCACGCTCTGTAGCAGGCGTCAAGGTCAAGGTTGCCCTCGCCGACCTCTGCAAAGCGCGGCTTGTTATCGACAACGCACCAATCTTTAAAATGGCAGACCTCTACCCTGCCGTTTAATTTGTAAAGGAATTTTTCAGGAGACTCGCCGCCCATCTGAATCCAATATGTATCGGGAATGAAATGAAGATTTTGCGGCTCGGTTTCTTCAATAAGTCTTTCAAACGTGCGTTTGCCGTCATAAACTTCAAACTCTAAAGCGTGGTTATGATAGCAAAGCTGTTTTCCGTATTCGTGCATTTTTGCACCGATTTCGTTGCACTTGTGAATAAATCCCCAAACGCCCTCGTAAGACGTGTGAATGGCGCCCGGCATACAGCCGATGCCTATATTGTCGCATTTAATAAGGTCGTGTTCGTAACAAAGAGCAGAAAGGTCGTTTTTCATTCTGTCATACGGCTTGTGCGTAACGCAGACGTCCATTTTATATTTTTCGACAAGCTCGCCCACAACTTCGGGTTCAATGTCGCCGATTGCCGAAATTTGAATAACGTTGCAGCCGATTGAATCGAGGAATTTTAAGGTTTCTTCAAAATCTGCCGCGGTTTTGCAATAATCGCGAAGAGTGTAAAGCTGAATACCGAGTTTTATGTCGCTCATATAATCATTCCTTTAAATGTGTTTTCAGGTTGATTTTATCACACAATAAAAAAATGTAAAGCTTTTTCGCACAATTCGGGCTTTTCTTTATAAAAATGCAAAAAAATATTGTATTTTTATAAAAAGCGTGTTAAAATGGTCTAAACGCTGTGAGCGGGAGAGTAAATTCAAAAGAGCTGTTCAGAGAGACGCGCCTCGGCTGTAAGCGCGTTCAGCCCTAAGAATCGAAGTTCACCCGGGAGCGGTGCCGTTGAATTAAGTAGGCGGCAACGGGTAATTCCGTTAAAGATTTATGAGTGTTTGCTCTGACGCAAAAACAAGGGTGGTACCGCGGAGTCTGTCTTCGTCCCTTTCGGGATGAGGGCTTATTTTTTTGCTTCATTCCGTGACTTTATTCCGATTAAATAAACCTGAAAGGAAGAAAAAAATGCTTGAAAATGCACAGCTTTTAAAAAAGCAATTTGAAGAAAGAGTCAAAAATACGGCTCTTCCCGCAGACCTTGAGCAGCTCAGAATTGAGTTTCTCGGCAAAAAAGGCTCTGTCGCCTCGCTTATGAGCGAATTAAGAAACGTTCCCAATGACAGAAAAAAAGAAGCAGGCCAGATAATTAACGAAGTTAAGCAATTTATCGAGGGCGGCATAAAAGAGCGCGGCGCCGTTCTTTCAAAGCTCGAAGAAGAGCGCAAAATCAACGCCGCCGAAGATTACGACGTAACCTTCCCCGTGAGCGAAGAAAAAGGCTCTTATCACCCGATTACGCTTGTTCAGCGCGAGGTTGAAGATATTTTCACCTCTATGGGCTTTGACATTGAGGATTATGACGAGATAGTAGACGACTATCACTGCTTTGAGGCGCTTAACATACCCAAGCACCACCCCGCGCGCGATATGCAGGACACTTATTATCTCAGCACAAACCAGCTTTTAAAAACGCACACATCTGCGGCGCAGAACGCTATTTATAAAAAATACGCAAAAAATCTTGAAGAAGGCAGACCCATAAGAGTAATCTTCCCGGGGCGCTGCTTCAGAAACGAAAAGATTGACGCCTGCCACGAAAACACGTTCTTCCAGATGGAGGGCGTTATGGTTGACAAGGATATTTCAATTTCAAACCTTATCTATTTTATGAAAACAATGCTTTCGGAGGTTTTCCAGCGCGACGTAACCGTAAGGCTTCGCCCCGGCTTCTTCCCGTTTGTTGAACCCGGCTTTGAGCTTG
>DJRI01000009.1 GCA_002440045.1 Ruminococcaceae bacterium UBA6364
AAACACAAGCACGCCCATTCCGCCGAGCCAATGGCTGAAGCTTCGCCAATAAAGCATACCTCGCGAAAGGCTTTCAACATCCGATAAAACAGACGCGCCCGTGGTCGTAAAGCCCGAAACAATTTCAAAAAGCGCATTGACAAAGCCTTTTATTTCACCCGAGAATACAAACGGCAAGCACCCGAGAAGGCTTATAATAAACCAACTGAGCCCCACGCACAAAAGCCCCTCTCTTGCATAAAATGCACTGCTCGCCTTTTTTGTGAGAAGATAGAGAATAACGCAAAACGGGAGCATAACGGCATATGCAAGAAGAAAGCCGAAAACGGCATCGCGCTCGGAATCGACAACGCTTATAAGCAATGCCGGAAGCATAAAAAGCGCTTCAACGCCGACTATTCGCGAAATAATTCGCCCAATCATTTTATAGTTCATTTTAAATATCTCCGAAACCCAAAAAAATCATTCAAAAATATCGTTAAGCTGACGAATCATAACATCGCCGCCCGAAACGACGATAATTGTATCGCCCTGTGAAAAGAAAGAGTCGCCGTTCGGAATTTCCGTTCTGCCGCGCTTGTTTATCGAAACGAGAAGAACGTGCTTTTTAAGACGAAGGTCTTTAAGAGGAGTGTCGCAGTTAAGCGCTTTTGAATCCACCCTGAATTCCATAGCCTCGGCGTTGCCGTCGGCAAAATGATGAACCGCAACAGCCGCACCCGTTTGATTTTCCATGGCGCGTACATAACGCTCTATTTGGTCACAGCAAAGCTTTTTGGGGCAAATCATACTGCCAATAGGCAATGTATCAATAATTCCGCTTTCCTCTACCCTGCCTAGCTTTGTTATTATCTGCGGAACGCCGCAATTGCTTCCGTAAAGAGAAATCATAATGTTAAGCTCGTCAATACCTGTTAAAGTAACAAGCGCTTCGCACTCCGAAAGCCCCGCCTGAATAAGAAGCTGTCTGTCGCTTGCGTCACCGTGAATAATATCGGTTTTCGGCAAAAGCGCGGCAAGCTCGCGGCAGCGGTTATAGTCGTTTTCGATAAGCGTTACGGCAATATTTGTGGTCTCAAGGCGCTGTGCGAGATAATAGCTGATTTTGCCGCCGCCCGCAAGAATTACGCGCCTGACTTTTTTTGAGATTATGCCGAGATTTTTTAAAAGCGCCGAAAGATTTTCGGACTGTGCCGTAACAAAAATCCTGTCGTTTTCACGCATTACAAAATCGCCGCCCGGGATTATAACCTCGTTTTTGCGCATAACGGCGCAAACAAGAACCTTGCATTTAACGATTTTGTAAAGGTCGTTTAACGAAACGTCTTTTAATTTGCTTTGCGCGTTGACTTTAAGCTCGACAATTTCAACTCTGCCGTTTGCAAAGCTGTCGCGCTTTAAAAAGCCCGGAAGCTGTAAAAGCCGTTCTATTTCGATTGCCGCCTGGCGCTCGGGATTAACTATAAGCGAAAGTCCGAAAACATCGCGCATATCAAAAATCTGGTCGCGGTATTCGGGATTTCTTATTCGCGCAATGGTGTGTATTTTAGGATTAAGCCTGTGCGCCGTCATACAGCAAAGAAGATTTATTTCGTCGGTGCTTGTCGCCGCTATCAAAAGGTCGGCGCCTTTGACATCTGCCTGAGTCAGAACATCGGTGGTCGCGCAGTTGCCTTTTATTGCCATAATATCGTAAAGCTCCACGCTTGTTTCAAGCACGCTTTGGTTTGAGTCGATAAGAGTAATGTCATACCCCTGCTCTGAAAGCTGTTTTGTAAGTGTTGCGCCGACTTTTCCGTCGCCGGCTATAATTATTTTCAAAAAAATCACTACCCCTTTAAGTTATGAGAGTTCGACCTTATTGTTATCATTTTTGACAGAAGAAGCAAAAAATACCGTCAGCGCCTTTATCATATACCCCGTATCATAAGCGCCCGCCGTTTCATAGGAGGAGTGCATAGCGAGCTGCGCTAGGCCTATGTCAGCCGTGTTAAGCGAAACAACGGTATTTGAAATATTGCCGAGCGTAGAGCCGCCCGGCATATCGGCGCGGTTGCAATAGCTTTGCGTGGGCACCTCGGCTTTTTTAGCAATCTTTTTGAAAAGTGCGGCAGAAAGCGCGTCGGTCGTATATTTTTGGTTTGCGTTATATTTAATCACAATGCCGCCGTTCATATAAACCGAATGATTTCTGTCGGCATATTCGCCGTGATTGGGGTGCACCGCGTGCGCGTTGTCGCACGAGAGCATAAAGCTGTCGGAAACAGCTGAAACAAAATCCTCTTTGCCGCCGGAAAACGCCGAATTAATTCTTTCAAGAACATCCGAAAGGAAGGTTGACGCCGCGCCCTGCTTTGTGTCGCTGCCGACTTCTTCGTTATCGAAAACAGCAAGAACGGGTACGGATTTTTCATTTTGCGATGCCAAAAATGCCTCTTTTGCAGAGAAAACGCACTGCAAATCGTCAAGCCGCGGAGCGCATATAAGGTCGTTTATTTCAACGCCACTTTGGGTGTTGTAAACATAAATATCACTGCCGAGAATTTTTTCGTAAGGCACGTTGCAAAGCTTTGAAAGATATGCCTTAAAGCCGCCTTCGTTATTGCCCGTCGAATAAAGCGGAAGCATATCGACAGCGGCGTTATATGACATACTGTCGTTTGCGTTTCTGTTCATATGTATTGCGACGTTCGGGATAACGGCAACGCTTTTTTCTGAATTGATAAGCTTTGTTTCGACGCCGTTTTCGGTTTCGAGCACAACGCGGCCCGCAACGCCCAAGGGTCTGTCAAGCCAGGTTGAGCAAAGCATTCCGCCGTATTTTTCGGTCGAAAGGCTTATGTATTTTTCACTTGAAAGCTCGCCGTTTTCTTTTATTTTAAAGCTCGGGCTGTCAGAATGCGCGGCGGCAATCATATACCCGTGAAAGCCGTTTTTCGGAAGCTTAAAGGCAATAAGCGACGAAAAATTTCGCGTTACAAAATAAGTGCCGCCTAAAGAAAGCTCCCATTTTTCATTTTCAAAAAGTTCTTTAAAGCCTTTTTCTTTAAGCTCTTTTTTTAATGTATCCACAGCATGGAACGCCGTAGGAGAATTTTTAATAAATTCAAAAAGTTTTTCGTTCATTTTCACACACCTGTTTTTATTTTAAAAACTCTTTGCACTGCTTGCCCGAAAGATTTTTAATGTCGAGCCTTAAAATGCAAAGCCCCGCGTATTCGTCGGCTATAGCTTTGTTTCTGTTCTCTTCGCTGTCAAACGGAGCGTATTTTAAGGCAATTTTTGTAATTGCCTCGTTAATTTCGCTCACATCTGTTACAACGCTTATTTTGCCGAATGCGGTAACGCTTTTAAAAAGCGTTGTGTATTTTTCGGAAAGAACATCATCTTCCGCTATTACGCAAAACGAAGCTTTATCGGAATTTTTCACTGCGTCGATTTTATGTCCGCTTTTTGCGCAGTGAAAATAAATTTTGCCGTTTTCATACAAAAAGCTGAGCGGAACGGTATAAGGATAGCCGCAATCGCCCAAAACGGCAAGCACGCCCGATGAAGCAAATGAAAGTATCTCTTCGCACGAAGAAAAAGACAGCTCCTGCTTTTTGCGGCGCATCGTTCTGAAATATTCGGCGCCGTTTTCTTTATAAAAGCTGCTTTTATTTAAAACATAGCGCGGACCCTCTTCGCCCGATTTTCCGTCGAGAACAAAGCCGAGTTTCAAAAGGACTCTTTTTGAAGCGGTGTTATCGGGAGCGGTTTCGGCTTCAATCGCGTCGGCATTGCCGTTTTCAAAAGCCCACTTGCAAAGAGCGTAAACGCCCTCAAAAGCGATTCCCCTGCCCCAAAATTCTTCATTTATTCCGTAGCCTATTTCGGGGTTGTTCTCTGCGGGCGGGCCTTTAAAGCAAGCGTCGCCTATCATATCGCCGCTTTCTTTAGTGAAAAAGCCCCAAGCCGTATACCACAGATAATCCTCGGGATTTCCTTTTGAAAGCTTAAGCATTTCCGAATACGCTTTATACATCTCGCTGTCCTTTTCAATATAAGAATCGGCAAGATTTTTCATTTCTTCTTCGTTAAGAGGGCGTATAAAAAGCCGCTCTGTTTCGAGCGTAACGCCATCGGGAAATTTCATAAATCAAACGTCCTTTTTTTCGTTATTCTTTTCAAGCGCGTTTATTCTCGCCTTGATTTCGTTTTGATTTTCAATTACTTCATCAAGCTTTTTATGCAAATCGTCAAGAATAAGCTCGCTTTTAAGATTGACCTTGTAATCGTTTTCGGCGCGCTCGCGGTCTTTTGCCTCCTGCCTGTTTTGGCTCATCATAATAAGCGGAGCCTGAACAGCAGCTATGCACGACAAAACAAGGTTGAGAAGTATAAACGGATATGCGTCAAAGGCTTTTGAAGCGAGAACGACGTTTAAAACCATCCATATAACCATAACGGCAATAAAGCTGAAAATAAACGCCCAGCTGCCCGCGAATTTCGCAACAGCGTCGGAGGCTTTTTGACCGAACGAAAGCCTGCTTTTTGTATCCTCCGAATTTTTTGAAAAATTCGTTGTTATAAGCTGATGAATAAGCTCTTCGTCGGTAAACTCACTGTCAGTTACGTCGAGAAGCTCTTTGATAATTTCCTGTCTGTCATTAGTGTCTTTATTTTGCATAAATTCAACCTCAATTTATATAACTTCAATATTTCTGTTACTGCCCGAAACGCACCTTTCAAGCATCATCATATCAAGAACGTCAAGATAGCCGTCGCAGTTCATATCGCCAGCCATATCAAAAATGCCATTGACAAAGCCGCTTTCGCCGGAAAGCACTCTTGTTCTTAAAAGCGTGTAATCTGTGCTGTCGCAAACGCCGTCGCCGTTTACGTCGCCGAGAAGCACAAGAGTCCATTCCTCGTTTGCAAAAGAAGCGCCGCTTTTAACCGTGAATTTGTCGCCGGTGGCGTTAAATTCGGCGTTGACTGCCACGCCGTTATAATAAACAGGCTCGTTTTTTTGATAAACAGAGCGTTTTAAAACCTTTGAAGCCGAAACCGCGGCTGAATTGAACGTTGAAGAAAATGCTGTATATGTTTCGCCAGCACCCGAATAAGCGCTTTGTGAAAACACAACGTCGGGCGTTGCAGAGTCACTTAAAGAAACGTGAGTTTCATAAAACGCACTGTCGGAATCGAGCGCGTCGGGCGTTTCACTGCCGACAAGGAAAAAGCCGTAGGAACGTTCATCGTCAATATCGTCGTTTGCAACGTCTACATAATACCAATTGCCGTCGTCCATATAAACACCGTTCCACATATGAGCGCCGTCGTTAAGCGTTATGCACGGGATTTTAAGATAATCGCAAAAGAGCTTGAAGGTTTTTGCATAGCCCTCGCACGAGGAAAGCCCGTCTAGAAGCGCGCCGACAACATTGTGAGCTCGGTCGTTCACTTCATTAGAAACGCTTTCGTCATTTTCTGCCGCAGGCTCAAGCGAAACAGCGTCGGCAACAAGGTCGTGAACGGCAAGAAGAAGCTCATAACGCGTGTTATACTGCGAAAAATTCTGCGCCGCAACGGTTGAAGCAATATATGAATATGTATTTTCAACCGAGTCATAAACGGTGTTCCTCGGAAGAGAAAGCTTTAAAGCTGCCGTGTCGCCGCTGTCAAAAACGCCGTTTGAGTTATTGTCGCAAAGATTTTCGTATGTAATGCTCATACCTTCAATCCAAAACAAATGCGGGCAATCCTTTAAAACCGCATAAAAAAGCCTTTCAAGGTTAATTGAAGAAAAAACTTCGTATGTTATGTCTTCACCCGAAATTGAAGAAAGAGTAACATCCGCCGCGCCCGCTTCCAAGGCGGCAACAGCGTCAAAAAGCTCTTTTTCGGGCGATGTCAGCATATCGCGCGATGAAACCGTCTGAAGCGAATAAAAAGGCTTTAAACCGCCGTTTTGCGCCGCCTCGCCGACAGAGCCGTATGCAAAAAAGCCGAAGACAGCACAAATCATTATCAAAGCGAGAAGTACCGCTGAAATTCTTTTCATAAATATCCCCATCCTATTTTTTTAGTTCAGCATATCACAAAATGTTTCAATTTTCAATAGCTCTTTTTACGAACGCCGATTTACAGCGAAAACTGCCATTTTGAATGAAATTTTCCTTTTAAATATCCGTAAAATCTATGTAAAATATAAGAATTAGATATTGAAAGAAAAGACATAATTGCTTATAATATATACAGTTTCAGAAAAAATGTGAGGGCGCCATTAATGTTAGGTAAATTAATCAGAGTTAATATTACCGAACAGATTGGTTCACCGTACGGTGAAAACGGTGCTGTTTACACGCTCAATCATGGGCAACCAATCTGTAAGGTACATTCATCTTCACCGATAAGCGGAGTGCTGATTATGGGGATTGGCAATCCGATTCGCCGCTTTGACGGCAGAGTTATAGCACAGCTTCGTTTTCTTGACACGGGCGAAGTCAAGCTTATCGCCTCGCCTAAGTCAAAACGTTTTATCGACTGCGACATAAGGCCTTTTATAGCCTTTATGACCGAGGGCAGAGATTATGTTCTTGACTGCTATTACGAACGCTCGTGCGGAGCGGTAATTTTCAGGCGAATTAACGGCAAAATACGTTTCCTTTTAATCAAAAACAAGCGCAGTTCAAATTGGGGCTTCCCCAAAGGCCATATGGAGGACGGCGAATCGCCCGAAGACACGGCGCGCCGCGAAGTGCTTGAAGAAACGGGTATTCACGTTGAATTGCTCCCCGGGTTTTCAAGCAAATCCGAATATTCTATTCAGAACCGCATTGAAAAGTGCGTGGTTGTATTTGTCGGCAAAACAAACGACACACAGACGATAATTCAGCGCGAAGAGATTGAGGACTATATCTGGCTTCCGTTTCGCGACGCATACAAAAGCCTTAAATTCGACAACGACAAAAACATTTTAAAAACGGCAAAAGAATTTTTACTTTCTCATTCTTATATCAACGAGGTATAAAATATGGTAGAAAACATTGTTACAGCCATAGTCGATTTTTTTAAAAATGACATTCCGCCGCAGCTCGTTGCGTTTCTTGTTTCCATGTGCCCCGTGCTTGAGCTTCGCGGAGGAATGATAGCGGCTCGCCTTTTGGAGCTTAACTTTTTTCAGGCGTTTGCAATTTGCTATATCGGCAATATGCTGCCTATTCCGTTTATTTTGCTTTTTATAAAAAAGATTTTTGCCGTTATGAGAAGGTCGAAATTCTTTTCTAAAATTGTGGATAAGCTTGAGGCGCGTTCAGACAAGAAAAAAGGCTCAATCGAAAAATACAAAGAATGGGGACTTTTGCTTTTTGTTGCCATTCCCCTTCCCGGCACCGGCGGTTGGACGGGTGCGCTTATTGCGGCGCTTCTTGATATGCGAATTAAATTAAGCCTCCCGATTATCGCGCTCGGCGTGTTTATTGCGGGTCTTATAATGTCGCTTTTAACATACGGCATCTTTTCACTTTGACGAGGTAAAAAATGAATACCTGTTACATCTTCGGCGCGCTTTTTTGCCGCGCCGCAAATTTTATAAAAAAAGACGGCGACCTTGTAATCGCCGCTGACGCAGGCTTTGACAGGCTTGCCGATTTAGGAATAAAGCCCGATATTGCCGTCGGTGATTTTGACTCGGCAAAGGCTGTTCCGACGGGGCTTGAAGTAATTCGCCACCCCGTAAGAAAAGACGACACCGACCTTATGCTTGCAATTAAAACGGGTTTTTTGCGCGGATACAAAAGCTTTTTTATTTTCGGCTGTCTCGGCGGCAGGCTTGACCAAACGCTCGCATCGGTGCAGTCGGCGGTTTATATCTCAAAGCACGGCGGCAATTCCGTTTTCGTTTCGGAAAACGGCGAATGTCTGACGGTACTCGAAAATTCATCATTAAAATTTAAAGAGAGCGCAAGCGGCGTTATCTCGGTTTTTTCTTATACCGAGCGCGCTGTCGTTACTTTAAAAAATCTTTCGTATGAGCTTTCGTCGCACGAAATCACCTCGGCTTTTCCATTAGGAGTGAGCAACGAATTTATTAACAAACGCGCTGTTGTTTCGTGCGAAAGCGGAACGCTTGTTGTTGCATGGAACGGCACGCCCGGCGATATTATTTCGGAGAACTGATAAAATGGATTTTAAAAACGTAAAAGCAATTATATTTGACGCAGACGGAACGCTTCTCGATTCTATGGACATATGGACCGAAATCGGCACAAGATTTCTTCTTTCAAAAGGGATAAAAATTAAAGAAGAACTCGCAAGAGAGATTTCGACGCTGAGCTATGAACAGGCGGCTGAATACTATATAAAGCATTTTGACAGCACCGCCACGGTTGAAGATATAAGAAACGGCGTAAACGCGCTTGTTCGCAATTTTTATTTTAACGAGGTAGTTTTAAAAGACGGCGTTAAGGAGTTTCTTTCTTTTCTTAAATCGCTCGGCATTAAAATGTGCGTTGCGACCGCTACCGACCGCTTTTTAATTGAAGCAGCTCTTAAAAGAAACGGCATTCTTTCGTATTTTGAAGATGTTCTCACCTGTGAAGAAGTCGGCGCGGGAAAAAACGAACCGATTATTTATGAAAAAGCGCTTGAGCTTCTCGGCACAGACAAAAGCGATACTTTGGTTTTTGAGGATGCGCACTATGCAATAGTTACGGCTAAAAAAGCCGGCTTTAAAATCATCGCGATACAAGATGACGCCGAAAAAAGGCACGAAGAAAAAATCAAGGCTTTAAGCGACGTTTATATCACCTCTTACAGTGAGCTTTATTAATATATTTATTGATGTAATATTTAGCAAAAGAGCCGAACCTTCGCGGGTTCGGCTCTTTTTTTCAGCGAATTTATTCGACCGATGTTACCTCATAGTCCTTTGCTTCAACAGCGCTTTTAAGAGCGGCGCTGTCAACGTCTTTTTTAAGAGTTACTACGGCTGTGCCTTTTTCATGGCTTACAACCGCCGACTCTACGCCGTCAACGGCTTCGAGCGCCTTTTTAACGGTCATTTCGCAGTGCGAGCACATCATACCGTTGATTTTTAATGTCTTTGTCATTTTGTTGTCCTCCTTGATTTTTCCGATAACATCGGAAAAATTCACTTCTTTATGTTTTCTTTTTCTGTCATATTTCGGGCTGTGAAGCTTAAAGAGATTAAGCCGCAGTGCGTTTGAAACAACGCAAAAGCTGCTCAAACTCATTGCCGCCGCGCCGAACATCGGGTTTAAAGTCAGCCCGAGCGGCACAAATACGCCCATTGCAAGGGGTATGCCGACGCTGTTGTAAAAGAATGCCCAAAACAGATTTTCGTGAATATTACTGAGCGTTGCGCGCCCGAGCCGCAAAGCCGCGGGCACATCGGAAAGGCGGCTGTTCATAAGCACCACGTCGGCGGCATCTATTGCAACGTCGGTACCTGCGCCTATCGCAATGCCGATATCGGCGGTTGTAAGAGCGGGTGCGTCGTTTATTCCGTCGCCGACGAACGCAAGTTTTTCCTTGCCCGTCTTTTCGTTTAGAAGCTTTTCGACTTCGCTTACCTTATCCGCAGGGAGAAGCTGGGATTTGTATTCGTCTATTCCTATTTCGGAAGCCACGCGCTTAGCCGTGTTTTCGGAGTCGCCCGTGAGCATAACGGTCTTTTTGATTCCGTGATGCTTTAAGAGCGCAATCGCTTCTTTCGACGTGTCTTTTACTATATCGGAAATGACTATGCATCCCGCGTACTTTCCGTCGACGCTTACGTATACGACCGTTCCCTCGTCGTGAATGTCCGAAACGTTTATATTTTCGAGCTTCATTAATTTAATGTTGCCCGCGAAAACCTGCTTCGAATCGACCTTTGCCGAAACGCCGTGACCGGAGATTTCTTTTACGTCCGTTACCTTGCTTCTGTCGATATCCTTGCCGTAATGCTTTTTAAGACTTAAACTGATAGGATGGCTCGAACCGCTCTCCGCGTACGAAGCGTAGTATAAAAGCGAGTCGGAATCGAATCCGTCGGCAGGGTATACGCCCGTTACCTCGAAAACGCCCTTTGTGAGCGTACCCGTTTTATCGAATACAATGTATTTTGCGTCCGAAAGAGCTTCAAGATAGTTGGAACCCTTTACAAGTATGCCGTTGCTCGAAGCGCATCCGATTCCCGCAAAGAAGCTTAAAGGAATCGAAATTACAAGCGCGCACGGACAGCTTATAACAAGGAACGTCAACGCTCTTGTTATCCAGTCGCCCCATGAGGGAGACTGACCGATTATAAGTCTTACGACAGGAGGAAGAATCGCAAGAGCGAGCGCGCCGATACATACGGCGGGGGTGTAGTATTTTGCGAATTTCGTGATGAAATTCTCGCTCTTTGATTTCTTCATGCTCGAATTCTCAACGAGGTCGAGTATTTTCGAAACCGTGGATTCGCCGAATTCCTTAGTCGTTTTGATTCTGATTTCGCCCGTGAGGTTAATGCATCCGCTGATAACCTCGTCACCGAGTCCAACGTTTCTCGGAACGCTCTCACCCGTGAGCGCGCTCGTGTCAAGCGTTGTTTCGCCCGAAACAACAATACCGTCGATAGGTACCTTCTCACCGGGATTTACGATAATTTCGGTGCCTGTCTCAACATCGTCCGGGTCGACCTGCTCTAACTTTCCGTCGATTTCGACGTTTGCATAGTCGGGACGGATGTCCATTAATTCGGTTATGTTCTTACGGCTCTTGCCGACGGCCACGCTCTGGAAAAGCTCGCCTATCTGATAGAACAGCATAACCGCAACACCCTCGCGGAAATCGCCCAATCCGATAGCTCCGACTGTCGCGACCGCCATAAGGAAGTTTTCGTCGAAAATCTGACCCTTGAATATACCTTTGACGGCTTTTTTCAGTATATCGTAACCGATAACCGCGTAGGGGATGAGATAAAGAACCGCCTGAATCCAAACGTTTAACTCGACGAATTTAAACAGAACCGACAGTATAATCACAAGGATTGCCGATATTATAATACGTATAAGAACTTTTTTCTGTTTTTTATTCATAATAATTCGCTCCGAATCGTACGGTAATTAAAAACGATAATCAGATGAAGATTTCGCAGTCGTCCTCAACTTTTTTGCAGTTTTTAAGAACGAGTTTCATAGTCTCGTCAACGTCTGTTCCGTCCTCGAACTCGACTTTCATTTTCTGCGTCATGAACGATACGACCGCCGATTTAACACCCTGAGTCTTTGAAGCCGCGTCCTCCATTTTAGCGGCGCAGTTTGCGCAGTCTACTTCGATACCGTATGTTTTTTTCATGA
>DJRI01000063.1:0-929 GCA_002440045.1 Ruminococcaceae bacterium UBA6364
CGCTGTCCTGAATATCCTCAACCGCGATAAGCTTATCTTTTATCTTCGGCTCAAAGTCGGCTGTGACTTTAAGCGCGAGGAAGTCTATCATATTGTCGTTGTACTGTTTTTCGCAAGCTTCAAACGCCTGTTTTACGGCGGAAGCTATCTTTGAAATGTCAAACTCGGCTATTTTGCCGTCTCTTTTAATGACCTGATACATTCCTTGCATCTCCCGTTAATTTTTTAAAATTGCAAAAAAGATAATAACAGATTAAATTGCGTATGTCAATACGCAATTTTGCCCAAAACACAATATCTTGTGGCTGAAATATTTGTACAATCAATTTCAGTCACAAGATATAGATGTGATTATATGCAATTCAAACAGTATTTTCAGTCGAATTTTGTAAAACTTTACCCAACGATTTGGCTTGACAAGTTAATTTTCGCCGCATAACGCCTCTGTTACACGCACAATATCGTCGTTTATCACAATATTTGCCGCGCCGTCAAACGGTGTGGGCGATTTGTTGATAAGGGCAAGCGTTTTTCCCCTGAAAAATCTTAAAAACGACGCCGCCGGGTATACCGCAAGCGATGTGCCGACAACTATTAAACATTCCGCTTTTTTAATTGCGTCAACGGCGCCGTTTACCGTTTCTTCGCAAAGCGGCTCTTCATAAAGCACAACGTCGGGCTTTATTATGCCGCCGCATTTTTTGCAGACGGGCACGCCAATTGAAGAATAGACATACTTTTCATCATAAAACGCGCCGCAGTTTGTGCAGTAGTTTCGCCGTATACTTCCGTGAAGCTCAAAAACGCGCTTACTGCCTGCGTCCGTATGAAGCCCGTCTATATTCTGCGTGACGACAGATACGTTTTTGCCTTTTTCTTGGAGCTTTGAAAAAAAGATGTGCGCTTTGTTGGGCTTTGCATTCGGGTAC
>DJRI01000063.1:956-2592 GCA_002440045.1 Ruminococcaceae bacterium UBA6364
TGTTCAACAAAAAACGAATGCGAAATAATTTCCTCGGGCAAAAAGCCGCCGGTACCGCTTTCGTTATAAAGCCCGTCTGCCGAGCGAAAATCGGGTATACCCGACGGGCAGCTTATGCCTGCGCCCGTAAAAACGCATATTTCTTTTGATTCGTCTATAGCTTCTTTTAACTGAGCAATTTCTTTTTCAAACATTTTAAAGCCCCCGAACCTCTGCCGTCGGAATATATTCGCGCGCTTTTTCAAGCATTTCGTACATCTCGGCTTTTTTAACGCCCTCGCAGGTGCCGTCTATAAGGTCGCCGGAGTTTACGAAATTCTGCAAAAAATACCTCGGCGCGCCTTTTATGGCGGCGCAAAGACGCGAAATATCATCTTTTGTGTGAAAGCGCTTTACAACGGTTGTGCGAAACTCGTAATCGACCTTGTTTAAAGAAAGAAGCTCAACGGTTTTTTTCACGGGCGAAACATCAATACCGGGAACGCCGACCGTTTCGCCGTATTTTTCCCAGCAGTTTTTAATATCGACAGCAACGTAATCGACAAGTCCCATATCTATAATATCGCGCAGTCTGTCGGGGAAAAAGCCGTTTGTGTCAAGCTTTACGGGGTAGCCCATATCCTTAATTTCATATAAAAAGCGTTCAATATCCTTTTGAATAAGCGGCTCGCCGCCTGTTACGGCAACGCCGTCAAGGATTCCCCTGCGCTTTTTCAAATGGTCAAAAATTTCGCTTTCGTCAAAATATGAGCCGTCAAGCTCTGTCACAAGCACCGCGTTGTGACAAAAGGGGCACCTTAAATTGCACCCGCCCGTAAACACCGTACACGCGGTGTGCCCGGGATAATCTAAAAGAGTAAGCTTTTGAAAGCCCTTTATAAGCATATTTACACTTCTTTACAGTTCAATAATATTTTCTGGCATTCCGTCAAGGTCCTCAATGTTATAAACGCCGCTTTTAAGCTCTTTAACGCTGCCGCCGTCGTTCTCAAAAGCAAAGCCGCCCGTAAGCCTTATTTCACCGTGAACGCCGTCGTCCTTTTCTATTGTGAGCCTTATTCCCGAATAAAGTCTTTCCCATTTTACCGAAATATTGCCGCCGACGGTCTCATAATGCGCCGAAGCGGAATTGAGTTTTTCGATAAACACGGGCGAAACCGAAACCTCGCTCGGGTCTTTTAAATAGGGGTTAACGCGGATTCCGCCGACATATTCGATAAACCAAGCCGAAATATCGCCGAACATATGGTGATTGAGCGAATTGGGAAATTCGTCCGCCCTCAAAAAGTCCTCGGGCAGCGCCGTAAGACCGCGTTCTACAAAATTGCCGTAGGAGGGGTAGTCGGGGCGCGTTATCATTTTATACGCCAAATCGTATTCGCCGAACGAAGAAAGAACCCTGAAAAGCACGCGCGCACCCAAAATGCCCGTGTCGATATGGCTGTCGCTTCTTTTTATTATTTCAAGAAGCCTTTTAAACGCCTCGGGCTTTTCGCCGTTTGAAAATACGTCGAAAAATATCGCCATCGCCTGAGAGGTCTGGCAGTTTCCGACGGCAGTGAACGTGCCGAAATCTATAAGCCGCGCCCTTACGGCTGTTCTTATTTCGTTATAAAGCCCGTCGCAAAAGCTCTTT
>DJRI01000063.1:2620-10967 GCA_002440045.1 Ruminococcaceae bacterium UBA6364
CGCCGAAAATATACGAAGCCTTGTTAAGTATGCTCATACATGTAACGCTGTCGGTAAATTCGAGCGGAGCTTTGACCTTTGTTACGGGGCACCAGTCGCCGAGCCCGATTTTAACAAGCCCGTTTTCGTCGCGGCGGCGCGAAATGTATTCGCAATATCTGAAAATCGCCGTGGCGTTTTCTTTTAAAATATCAAGGTCTCCGCGCAAAATGTATGAATAATAAGGTATATATGTAAGCGCGGCGTCCCACGCGGGGCCGTTGCCCCACTCAAAGCCCCAGCCGCCCGTCGGAACAATTCCGGGAAGAGCGCCGTCCTCGCGCTGGGCTTTTCTTATGTTGTTAAGCCACTCGCGATAGCTTTTCACAGCGTCGAGATTCATTAAAATATGCTCAGACGAAAGCGCCGCGTCGCCCGTCCAGCCGTTCTTTTCGCGGTGGGGGCAGTCTGTCGGGAAATAGTAGAAATTTGAAAGGTCCGAGTTGCGCGTCATCGCCTGAAGCTTGTTTGCAACGGGGTCCGAGCACGAAAATCCGCCAAGCTCTTTTAAAGCCGAATTGCAGACGATATATGTAAGAAGCGACGGAACAGCCTCCTCTTCGGTTATGCCGAAAACAACGCAATAGCGAAAGCCGTGATAGGTGAACACAGGCTCAAATATCTCTTCGCCCTCGCCCTTTAAAATATAAATATCGCGCTGAGAATAGCCGTCGGGATAAAACTGAATGTTGCTGATATCCGGCTCGCCGTCCGCGTCAAGATATTCGCCGAACTGCAAATCTATCTGTCTGCCGCGCTCGCCGCTGATTTTAAGCCGCACAATGCCCGCGGTGTTTATGCCGAAATCGTAAAGAAAACCTTCCTTTTCTTTTGAAGGCAGGCCGTTTGCCTCTTTAACAACGTCGCCGCGCGGCTTATATTGCCTTAAAGTGCACTTTTTAATCGAAACCGCGCTTATGTGCCTTACCGCCGCAATCGGCTCTGCCGTGCAAAGACGTTTTTCGCCGCGGGGCGTTTCGGCAATAACGGCGTCGTTCCAAAAATCATCGACGTATTTAACCTGTGACCAATCGGGAATTTCTTTGCGCGCGTCATAAAAGCAGCCGCAGCGAAGGTCGTCGAAAATAACGGGCGACGGAGCGGTTTTTACGGTGCGGTCGGCTTCGATTTTGTCAACCGTGCCGTCTGAATTGAAAATCTCGATGCAAAACGCCGTGCGCGGCGCACCGCGAAAGCTCGCCTTGTCAAAGTCCCAAATCTGACCGCCCAAGGGATTCTGCATTCCGTTGCCAAGGTGCAGACCGAGCACGTTTTTGCCCTCCGCAACGTACTCTGTAATGTCGTATTCGTCATAGTAAACAATATCGTCGGGGTTTGAAATATACGGCGCAAGAATGCCCTTTGTTATTTTTCTGCCGTTGATATAAATGTCGTAAAACCCAAGCCCCGTAACGGTAACGGTGCACTTTTCGGGCGGTGAATAAATAATAAAGCTTTTTCTGAAATACGGCGCGGCAACATGGTCTTTATAAGTAGAAAACTTTCTTGACGCGCTTATAAACTTTTCGGAAAGCATAAAAAATCCCCTTTGCTTTTAAATACTAAATGCACGGGCTTCCCCCGCGCTTTTTATTTTCAATTATATAATAGCCGAACACGCAAAAAACTTCAAGACTATCTTAAAGACTTAATGAAAACATTTTTTAAACTTCCAGTGAATTGCGATTACTTGAAAAGGGCGCGCGGCGCAAAAAGCCGAAGCCTTTTGCACCGCGCAAGAGTGATATAAAAAATGGGGATATGCAAAGAAAGGTATAAGAGAGCCGAATTATTTGCTCCAAAGCTGAACGTCCATAAGAATTAGAGAATTTTTATCATTGTCGAACTCATGTTCTTTTCCCTTGACTTCAACAACTATTTTTATATAGTCTGCTCC
The DNA here is from genome assembly GCA_002440045.1 of Ruminococcaceae bacterium UBA6364. GTDB lineage: Bacteria > Bacillota > Clostridia > Oscillospirales > Acutalibacteraceae > DTU089. Next base: position 4,557 of record DJRI01000063.1, read on the forward strand.
GCTTATGTCGGCGTTAAAATTCACAAGGTCTGTTTTTCTACCAATTGCGGGCGAAGTGTAAACAAGCTTATCGTCGGCATAAATTTTCACTTGGCTGTAAGCGTCCTCGTTAATATCCGCGTGCGGTGACAAAGACCCCGAAATATACTTATATTTTCCGTAAACTCTGTATTCAGCTGTAGTTATTTCCTTTATGTTATTCCAAAAATCACGACCTTTAAAAATCGCATAACCGCTCAAATCGGTATATGTTTTTCCGAACGGGTCTGTGGGGAGTCCGTCGTTCCAAGTGAACCCGCCGTTAATCGGCGTCAGCGTTGAAAGCGAAACGGGCTTTTCTGCTTCAAGCTTTTCTTTTTTTGCTTTAAGCTCTTCGCTGTCGGGCAGAATTTCAAGCGCCCCGTTTATTTCGGAAACAGCCGCACTGTAATTTCTTTTTCCGACAAGCGCGTCGGCTGTTTCAATCGCCTTTGCAACATATTTCTGCGTGTAGCCGTCAAGAATGCTTTGAAGCTCGGGGTCACCGCCCGTTATTTCAAGCGTTTCTTTAATCGCTTTGATTGCACTGACGTAATCGTTTGCGGCGGCTTTTTCGGCAGAATTTTTAATCGCGTCTTTTTTAAGCTCTGCAAAATATTCGCCTTTGTACGAAGCCAGCGCACTGTTCAGCTCTTCGTCGGTGCCGACCGCATTAAGCGCAGTATTAAGCTCTGTAACGGCTTTTTCAAAAAGCCCCTTGTCGGCATAGTCCTTTGCCGCTTTCAAAACCTCGTCCTTATAATTTTTAACGGCTGAGTCGTATTTTTCTTTTGCCGACGCATAGTTTTCGTCGGATTCGTCTACATTTTTGAGGTTTGTAATCGCGCCGAGCCAATCCGATTTTTCATAAGACGCCGCACCTGACGCATACGCCTCTTTTGAAAGCTTCAAAGAATCGACATAGCTTTTTGCTTCTTCCGCTGAGGCGGCAACGCTTTTTTCGCCTATGCGCGCAATCGCCGCAAGCTCGTCTTTAGCCGCATCGTAGTCAACATCGCCGTTTTTAAAGCCGCTTTTGATTTTTTCGATTCTGCTTTTTAAGGCACTTTTAAGAAGCGGAGCCGATTTCCCGCTAAGCTCGCTTTCATAAATCGAAACGGCTTCGCTGTAATTACCGCCGTCAAGCGCTTTTATCACCTTGTGCTCTGCGCCCGAAAGGTATTTAATGCCTATCGCCGCGCCGGCGATAAGAATAACCGAGAGCACCGAAAGCACGATGATTTTTGCTTTTTTCGCTTTCGTCATAGGCACGCGTTTTTTGCTTTCGGCTGTGTGAGTCGGCGTTTTCGTTGGCACAAATGCCTCGGGAAGCGGCGCGGTGTCGCTGTTCGTATAATATTCCTGCACACTTTGCATGCCGCACTTTGGGCAAAACTTATCTTCGGGCTTCAGCGGATACCCGCAATTTTTACATACCATAAATGTTACCTCCGAAAGCTGTTGAAATTAAATCCGCAGTTTTTACAAAAATTCGTTTCGGGCGCTCTTTGCGTACCGCATTTCGGGCAGTATTTTCGTTCTGCCGCCGCGCTTCTTCCGACCTCTGCGGCAACAGCCGTACCGTTTTTATTACGCGCGCTTACCGCAAAAAAAGACACGGTAAACAAAATGAGCGCAATCCACGTTCCGATTGAAATATTTCCGTAGTCAAAATCGAGCAAATAATCCATGCCGTTTTGCGAAGCGTACAAAAAAAGCAAGCCTGCAACCGATAATGCGCCCAAAGCCGAAAAAATCTTGAAAAGCACACCATCATTTGTAAAGGACGACAAAAGCATTAAAACAGCAGGTATAAACGCCGCAAGCGTTAAATCCACAAGCCAACTATCAAACTCGCCGTCTGCCGCAAAACCGAGCGCGTCCAAAAAGCTGTAATCGGGTCTTCCCGGGAACAGCCCGCCCCAAACATCAAAAATCGGGACAAACATGACGTTAATTAAAGATGCCAAAGAAAATATAAGTTTTTTAATTTTCACTGCACACACCCACTGTTATTCTGCCTTATAGCCGCACCGGGAGCAGAACGCCGAATTTTCGCCCATTTTATTGCCGCAATTTCTGCAATATTTATCCTTGTGATTTAAAGGCGGCTGTGCTTTTTGCTCTTGTCCGCAATTCGTGCAAAAATGCGCGTCTTTTTCAATAAACGCCCCGCAATAGAGGCACTGCGTTTTTTGGGGCTGCGGTATTTCAGAATCATCTTTTGTGTTTTCGGGTTCTTTTAAAGAATTTGAATAACTTTTTGCACAGCCCACAACAAGCAAAATCACGCCGATAATAAGCACAATAATTCCCATATAATAAATTGTATCGACATAGGAATAGTCGGAGCTCCCCCAAAAATCGTACCAGCCGTATTCAAATGAGTTTTGCATATTGCTCGCCCAGATCCACGCAATACAGCCGAGTATAATAAAAACAACGCCGAATGCAACCATTTGTTTCACCTCATTTAATTTATGCTCTTTTTTCAAGCTGTTTCAGCGCAAAATAAGAAACGCCGTATGAAGCACCGCCGGCAATAATCATTCTGACAACGGGAACAACAAATACCGTTATCGCACGCGCCGTACTGTAGCTGCACCCCATATTCACCAATATCATTAGACTGTTACTGAAAAATACGTTCAAAAGCATAAAAAACGCGATAGGAATAAAGACGGTTAACGCCGCCCGCTTTCGCAGTGCCCCGCGATATTTTGCCGTTGCCGCAAAATACATTCCCAAGCACACCGCAGAACACAGTATATAAAGCAGTTGCGGCAATACGTCGAGCAACAAAAAATAACCCGGAGAATCATAATTTGCAATCGGTAAGCCCGCAGAGTTCGACAGCAGACTTTCATATAAAGGCGTATAAACAAACGTATAAAGCATGGCGGAAATCGCAACAGCGGCAGGCGCGAACCACGCGCACCTCGCAATACTTTTCTTTTGCAAATTTTGCTTCGATTCAACATAAACAGGCATTTCATTTAAAGCGGGATACACCGCCGGCTTTTCTGCTTTTATTTCGGGCGCACCTGTTTCAGAGCATGCCGCAGTACCTAAGGGCGCTTCGACTTTAGCGCCGCACTCGGTGCAAAACGCCGCATCGGCTTCAAGCTTTTTTCCGCATTTTACACAAAACATCAAAATCACTCCCACATAAAAATAACCGTTATCTAAATAGCCGCTGATTAATTATACTATTTAATAATTACTGAAAAAGCTGTTATCAATTGCACCAGCGGCAATTTTCCACTTACCTTTTTCACGTATCAAAAGCACCTGACTTGTTAAAACATTTGAATCTTCGTTGCCGTTAACCCGCAGTCTAAGCGTTACGGCTTTTGCGGCAGTTACAGAACGGAAAAATTCATCTTTGTCATAAACGTAATATGCATACCAACTGTATATGTTGGTCTTTAAGGCTTCAAGGTCGCTTTCGTCGGCATCTTTTTCTCTTATGACAGAATATGTAATCTTTATATTGTCGCCGCATTCGTAATTACTGATGCTGTCGTCTATTAAACACCCTATATCTTCTTCCAAGTATTCATCCGTATCATAGTCTGCAAGTTCATAATCAATAAAATACTGTGCCAGCACCGAGCGCATTAATTTAACATCATGCGTTTCAATAGCCTTATAGCAATTGTTCAACGTCCTTTTATAGCTGCTGCCCGAGAGCAAAAAAATCACAGACACAACCCCTATTGCCGAAACCAAAAGCACTGTCGGTATTAATATTTTTAAAATTTCAGACCTGTTCTGCGGCTGTGCCATCTGCACATTCGGAATCTGAGTGCTTATTGTCTGCCCGCAATTGGGACAATATACAGCACCGTCGGAAATTTCATTTCCGCATTTTCTGCAAAACATTATAATCACCCCCGCGCATTAAAATCATTTCAGGAATTTAAGACTGCGGATTATTACAGGTTCTTTTGCCTTTCCCGAGCAAACCCAGAAAAAGCAAATTATTTTAATTACCCTGAACACCGTAAGCATTATTAAGCCTGCAAACGGAACAATAAAAGTCCACGCAAGATAAAAAATGCACAGCAGAAGCAGAATATCGGCAACAATAAGCTTCAACGACTGCCGCACATGAAACATTGTGTATTCTGATGAATGACTTGCAAGCAATGCAATTATTACACCGAATATACCGAGCAAATACCCGAGCATTGCAAAAACCTTGTTGTCGGATATATCCTTCGCAGAAAATTCGGCAGTGTGGTCATAAATATCCTGTATAGGCGGCTGTCGGTCAAAGCGAACGGCGCCCTGAAGCTCCGATTGTTCTGCAAATCTTGCGCCGCAATTGGTGCAAAACAAAGCGTCATCGGGTAAACCTGTATTACATACGGGACAAATTTTCATATTGTAACCTCCTGAACATCAAAAGTGCTTTTTTGAGCTTTTCTGATTATTTTTCTTAAAATATAACATAATAGGTGGTGTGTGTCAACACCTTTTGCCTTGTTTTTGTAGTTTTTAAGTTGTGTTAGTATTAACGCAACAGGTTAAATCGGGTGATACTATGAATGATTATAAACGTCCGATGGGTCAAAGGATAAAAGAGCGCCGAAAGCTTCTCGGCATAACGCAGGAGCGCGCCTCGGAGGCTCTCGGAATTTCGGTCAAGCATTTCAGTGAAGTTGAACGCGGACTTACCGGGCTTTCTGTTGAAAACCTCATTAATCTCAGCGAGCTTTTAGGCGTAACGCTTGATTATCTTATAAAGGGTGACCGTGAAAATAAGCCTGACAAGCTTTCATTTTCATTGGAAAATATACCTAAAGAAAAAATCGGGCTTTTATGCGAGCTTTTGAACACGGGCTTAAAACTTTGCTCTTCTTACGGCGAAAGCCCTTGTGAAGATTCGGTTGAAAAATAAATTTGCATACCTTGCATTTTTATTGACGTGACGGTTATTTGACCTTATAATAATATGTATATATTTTAAGTCTCGCGAGGGGAAGTGAAGTTTTGACCGAAACGGAATATTTTAAAGACCGATGCCGCGCGCTGTCGCACTCAAAAAGTGCGTCGCTGTTTTTTCGCGACCTTATCAAGAAAAATAAAAAAGCCGAAAGCGACGGCGTTACGGCACGTTTTCGCTTTGACGGCTTTTTTGTCGATATTAATTTGTTTTTAAAAGGCAAGCGCGCCGCTTTGCCTAATCTTATTGTGCTTTACTGCGGCTTCACCTGCGAAGAAAACGTTCTTTTTTCGGTATACGACATTTTTGCCGCGCTCGGAATAGACGATTTTAAAAGCTACACATATCCGTCTGTTTTTGAAAAACGTCACTTTGACGCAGTTTTTTCAGACATTGAAAGCCTTTTTAAAAAGCTTTTGCCCGCGCTTTTTTCCGCCGCCGAAAACGGCGTTGTAAGAAACAAAATGCTTGAGCAAAGAAAAAACGAAATTCGCGCGTTTTGCAAAAATCCCGATTTATTCGACCCCGCCGTGCCTTATAACGATATTTATTTGAAGCTTTCCGAAATAATCATCGACGGCTTTTATGACAGCGAAATAACAAATGCCGCAACAGGCACGCTGTCGCTTGCGCCGAACGGAAAAATACAGCGCGCAAAAAAGGCGCTCCAAGCAAAAAAGCACACCACTCTTTATGAAAGAAACCTGCTTGCGTTTTTAAATTCCGAAAAATCGGCGGGCTTTGATTTTTCGCCGCTCGGGCCGCTCGGAAAAGAGTTTGAAAACGAAATAAAAGAGGACGAACGCCGCATTTCTTTAAAAATATTTTCACTCACGCTCGCGTTTCTTTTGCCTTCTTTCGGCGTACTTTTTGTAATTTATCTTGTTTTGTGCGCCGTGATGTTCAAAGACGCCGTTTTCACTGTCGGCACGGGGCTTTTAAACGGGCTTATTTTAGCCGCGCCCTCGATTGCGCTTTCGGCAATTTTTGCGATAATCCGCGTTTCGGCACTTGAAAAAAAGCAGGTTAAAAAAGACGATATTTCACCACCGGAATTAATTTCAAAAAAAGCTTTAAGGCCGCTTCTTATTTTTGCCGAATGCTTTGCGCTTGTTTTTTGCCTTTTTGCTTCAAACACAACCTGCGCCTTTTATGACAACTGTGTAAAGCTTGAAGACCCCGCCGTATTTTCGCTCGGGCAGATAAAATGCAGCTATTCCGAAATAGAGTGTATCGAAATAAAGTCGGACGGCATTACCCCGCCGTACTTCAATGCGGTTTTAAAAGACGGCTCGTCGCTTTATCTTTTTGAAGCCACCGCTTCAAACGAAAAGAAATTCAGAAAATACGCGCCTCAATTCTTTTCGGAGCGCGGAATAGACGTTTAAGCATAAGAGGGTCGAACTCCGTACGGTTTTAAAACGCCCTCTTTTCGCCGTTAC
>DJRI01000071.1:0-3956 GCA_002440045.1 Ruminococcaceae bacterium UBA6364
CCGATTTCGTTTGTCGAGCCGAATCTGTTTTTTGCGGCGCGCAAAATTCTGTAAGAAAGATTTCTTTCGCCCTCAAAATATAATACGGTGTCAACTATATGTTCAAGAACCTTGGGTCCCGCAATATTTCCGTCTTTATTGACATTACCGACAAGAATTATTGATACGTCGTTGTTTTTTGCCGTTCTCATAAACAGGTTTGTGCACTCGCGAACCTGCGTTACGCTGCCCGCTGTAGACGAAACCTCGCTTATACTCATAGTCTGAACGGAGTCTATCATAACTACATCAGGCTTTTCTGCGCGTATATACTCGCAAACGGATTCGGCGTCGGTTTCGGTCATAATAAGAAGCTTTTCAGGCGAAACCCCAAGGCGTTTTGCGCGCATTTTAAGCTGATAGGCAGACTCTTCGCCGGAAACATAAAGTACGCTCATTTTATTTGCAAGTTTTTCGCAAATCTGAAGAAGCAAGGTTGACTTTCCTATACCCGGGTCGCCGCACAAAAGGACGAGTGAGCCTTTTACAAGACCGCCGCCCAAAACCCTGTTCAACTCGCCGACGCCCGTGTCATAGCGAAGCTCTGTGCTTGAATCAATCTGCGACAGTTTAAACGCCCCCGAAAAGCTTCTGAGCGCGTTTTTAGGCGTTTTTGCCGCAGGCTGAACGATTATCTGTTCTTCGTTTAAAGTGTCCCATTCGCCGCATGAGGGGCATTTGCCGTACCATTTGGGGCTTTCGTAGCCGCACTGCGAGCAAACATAGACTGTTTTATTTTTTGCCATTTAAAATTCTTCCTTACTGCGTGCAGCTGTCTAAAATGCCCTGTGCAATGCAAAAAGCTGTTTTTTGCTGGTATTCGGGCGTTTTCAGATTAGCCGCGTCGCTGTTATTCGACAAAAAGCCGCACTCTNNCGCGGGTCTTACGGCGTTAAAAATCAAATAAACAGACGTATCGCATTTTTTTATAAGTCTTGTATTGTCATTTTGAATATTTTGTACTATTGCATTTTGTATACATTGCGCAAGCTTCGAGGAGGCTTCGGAGTAATTAGGCGAATAAAACACCTGTGCGCCGTGATATTTTTCAACCGAATACTTGTTTTGGTGTATGCTGACAAAAATCGAATCTTCGGTTTCTTCCATCAGTTTAAATCGGTTGTGAATATCCGAAGTTTTTCTCTTTTTAATCGTATCAAGCCCTTCATCTTCAAGCGAAACATCGTCCTCTCTCGTCATAAGCGTTTTAAAGCCGAGAAATTCAAGATATTCTTTAAGATAAATCGAAACGGCAAGGTTTATGTCTTTTTCGGGCACGCCGTCAAAAGTCGAAGCGCCGCCGTCAAAACCGCCGTGGCCTGCGTCGATTATTACAACGGGAAGCCCCGAAGACGAGAGAGACGCGTCGGCACTCACCGCACTGCCGTTTTCGGTCTTATGCGAAAAAAGCACCGTAAAAGCTATTACAAAGCAGACAAAAATGCAAACAGGAGCCAATATTTTTCTCAATTAAATCACCGATAATATATATGCAAAAAATGTATCGGTTATTTATCTGTATTCGGTGCCGTCCTTTATAAAAAGTCCGAGACGCTTTATTAAGCACATATGCGGGTCAACCGAAGTATTTTCAAAAAGAGAGCCGCAGAACAAAACGGGGTTTATCGTAAAATCATTACCCGCGGGCAGTCTGAAATAAAATTCGAGCTTCTCCCCTTCTGTTTTAAAGTCAACGTTTGAAATGTAATCGCAGACATTAATTGTCTTAATCTCTTTTTTCTTATTCTTCTTTTCAATAAGAACACTGCCCGAAGAAAGCCTTTCTTTAATAATATTTGAAGCAGCGGCGGGCGCTTTTATAACATAATCCGCAAAGGCAATGTCGAGCGGCTTAAACTCGGGCGAAGTAACCTTTAAAAATTCTATTCCCGGGACGGTTGCCGACTTTAACTGTGAAAGCACCTCGTCGTCTTTATACGAATCGTCGTCAAGGCGAATATCAAAAGCTTCGCAAAGCCCCTCAACCCCGAGCGGAAGCGAAAGTCCGAAAACAAGGTGCGGACGCGGATTAAACCCCTCGGTATACCAAAGCGGCACGGTAGTGCGCCTGAACGTGCGAATAAGACAGCGTGTAAGATCAAGATGAGAAATATATTTTGCCGTTCCCGTTTTACTGAACCATATTCTTACAGAGCGCATCGCACTTACCTCCGTTAAGCATATTAGAGCCGCAACCCGCGCATTTTTCGCGGCAGTTACATGTAGTTTCGGCTCGGCGCGCTTTTTCGCTTTCGGCAATAAGAAATTCTTTTCTTATTCCTGCATTTATAACATCCCACGGCAAAACCTCGGAATAGTCGCGCTTTCTGTTTGCATAAAATTCGGGCGAAATTCCCGTTCTTTTAAAAGAATCAAGCCACGTCTGAATTTTAAACTTATCATCCCAGCTGTCAAACGTACAGCCGTTTCGCCACGCGTCCTCAATAACCGCGCCGACTTTTCTGTCGCCGCGCGCAAGCACAGCTTCAAGATAAGTCATATCGGTATTATGGAATCTGAAAGTTATCTTTCTAGAGGTGCAGGTGGATTTTAACAAATCCTGTTTTCTTTTAAGCTCTTCTCTTGTATCCTGCGCCTCCCACTGGAACGGCGTAAACGGTTTCGGCACGAAAGACGACACGCCGTCGCTTACGGCAACCGCTTTGCCTTTGAGGCGGTTTGGGTTGTTATAAAATTCATCTACAACCTTTTGTGAAATTACATTAATGCCGACAACATCGTCGTCTGTCTCGGACGGCAAGCCAATCATAAAATAAAGCTTTACAGCCGTCCACCCGCCGCTGAATGCCTTGTTGCAGGTATCAAGAATTTCGGCTTCGGTTATGTTTTTGTTAATTACATCGCGCAAGCGCTGTGTGCCCGCTTCGGCGGCAAACGTAAGCCCCGAGCGCCTTACAAGCCCAAGCTTTTCTTTGAGCTCGTCCGAAAAATTGTCAATTCTCAAAGACGGCAGTGCAACATTTATCTTTTCGGGGACTGTCCAGCCGAGAAGCTCTTCTATAAGCTCTGTGATTTTTGTGTAGTCACTGCTTGAAAGCGAGCAAAGCGAAAGCTCATCGTACCCTGAAGTACACGCAAGGCGTTTACTCTGCTTTGAAATTGTTTCAACGGATTTTTCGCGTATCGGCCTGTACCAAAAGCCCGCCTGACAAAAACGGCAGCCCCTTATACAGCCCCTGAAAATTTCGGCAACCACCCTGTCGTGAACAATCTCGACAAACGGCACAACAAATTTTTCGGGGTAAAACATTTTGTCAATATCGGCTACAACGCGTTTGTCAACCGTTTTAGGCGCGCCGCAAAGGGGCGTATAAGCCTTTACAGTACCGTCGCTGTTATAACTTACATCGTAAAGCGACGGAACATATATGCCTTTAATGCGCGAAGCGGCAACAAGAAACTCTTTTTTAGTCGCGCCTTTTTTCTTGTATTCGTCAAGCAAATCAAGAAATTCGAGCATCATTTCTTCGCCCTCGCCTATTTGAAACGCGTCAAAAAAGTCTGCAAGCGGCTCGGGGTTTGAAACACACGGTCCTCCTGCAATTACAAGCGGCGCGTCAAGTGTATCGGGGCGGTTTTCTGCGCGGACTTCTAAGCCTGCTAAGTCAAGCATATTAAGAATATTTGTATATGAAAGCTCATATTGAAGCGTAAAGCCTATGCAGTCAAAATCCTTTAAAGAATCGCGGCTTTCAAGCCCGAACAGCGGAATATGCCTTTCGCGCATAATTTTTTCCATATCGCAATCGGGCGCAAAAACGCGCTCGCACCAATAATTATCGCGCGAGTTTATAAGGCTGTAAAGAATTTTAATTCCGAGGTGCGACATTCCGATCTCATAGGTATCGGGAAAGCAGAAGGCAATGCGCGTATCGACCGCGCCTTTGTCCTTCATG
>DJRI01000071.1:3969-13656 GCA_002440045.1 Ruminococcaceae bacterium UBA6364
GCTCGCCGCCCGTATAGCGGCCGGGCTTTTGGACAAGCGGCAGTATTTCTTCGATTTGTTCGTAAAGCATAGGATTCTTCTCCCCAAAAATTAAGTACGATTACTCTTTTATTTTACAATAATTCATACAGTTTATCAAGTAATACTTTTATTTTTTGAATATAAGAGAAAGAAGAATATATACGCTCACAAAACACAGCTGAATATTGCCCATATTGTGAAAAAGAAGCGCAAATGAAAGTATTATCATCGGCACGCACACGCAATATGAAATAACGGTTACGGCAGTTTCTGCAAAGCACCTGTCTTTTTTAGTGCAGAGAATGGCGCAAAGCGCCTTGCCGCCGTCTAAAGTTTCTATCGGCAAAAGATTAAAAAGTCCGATTGCAACATTGACGTAAAAGAGATTTTTGCGGCAAAATAAACAGCACAAAACAGCGGCAGCAATATTTGCTAATGGTCCCGCAAGATTTATTATGACCTCTTTATAATAATTGCCGCAGTAGCCGCGCCGCACTATTTCGCCGCCGAAAAATCCTATTTTAAGGCTGGAAGTGTATTCTTTAAAAACCGCAAGAGCGCAAAAATGCCCGCACTCATGCAAAAGTGAAAAGAGCATTGCGGGCAAAAGGTGTATACTTTTATTTCCGACGCTGGCAAAAACAAGCAGCGCAAAAAAGGAAAAGTTCAGCGTTACGCTAACACCGAAGCACTTAAATCTCATCGGTACTTCCTGCGGTGCTCAGCGCCGGCATTGGGTCATAAGAAACGCCGTCTATTCTGAATTCAAAATGAAGATGCGGCCCCGTAGAGTCGCCTGTAGAGCCGACAGAGGCTATCACATCACCTGCGTTTACAACATCGCCGGGTGAAACAAACAGCTCTTTACAGTGGCAATAAACGGTCATAATGCCGTTGCTGTGCTGAATTTTAATATAATTCCCGTTGAAAGGATGGCTTTCGGCAACCGTGACCACACCGAAAAAAGCAGCGTGAATATCCGTCCCTTCCGCCGCCGCAAGGTCGGTTCCGCTGTGAAAGCTGTAATCACCCGAAATCGGGTGCTCCCTGTAGCCGAAATCGGAAGTTACATTCACGGCTACCGGCAAAATCATCTGACTTTTTAAAGAGTAGCCCTGAAGCGAAACATACGGTTTGTCGGCTTCGGCAACATTTTCATTCGTATCTTCGCTTTTCTCGTCAAGCTCGACTTTGGGCGCGGCGTTTTTATCTGCGTCGACATTTGCTTTTATCAGCTCACCCACACCGTGAAACGTCTCTTTTGCTTCTTCGTATGAAACATTTTCTTCAATAGCAGGCGAAAAAATCTCGGCTATATTTGAAAAAAGGCGTGTATTGGCTTTTGAAACCGCAAACAAAAATACAAACAGCACACAGCATGCGGCAAACTGAATAAGCAGTGTTCTTGTAAGATAATCAAACGGCGCTTTTTCTTTATCCATAAAATATCACCCGCATAATAATTACGCGGGTGAAAAACATTATATTACTGCTCCTGAAGCTTTTCCCAAAGAGCGTAGGCTTTGTCAAGCTCACATTTAAGAGCGTCAAGCTCTTCCGTCAGCTTCATAAGCTCTTTATAATCCTCGGCGGTTTCGGGAAGCAACAGTTTTGTTTCAATTTCAGAAATGCGGTTTTCTTTTTCTTCTATTTCCGCTTCCGTTCTTTTTAATTGAGTAAGACGTTTTCTTTCGTTGCTTGCCTGCTCTTTTTTAAGTTTATAATCATTAACCTTGGGCTTCTCCGCGGGCTTTTGTGATGCTTCGGGCGTTTTCTCGGAATTTTCAAGATAATTCAAATAATCGTCGTAATTACCTTCAATTTCAACTGCGCCGTCGTGCGAAAGATAAATTACCCTTGTTGCAAGCTTATTTATAAAATAGCGGTCGTGTGAAACGCAAAGAAGCGTGCCGCCGAATGAAAGCAGGGCGTTTTCCAAAACTTCTCTCGACGAAATGTCAAGGTGGTTGGTAGGCTCATCCAGTATAAGAAAGTTCGGCTTTTTAAGCATTATTTTCAAAAGCGAAAGTTTTGCTTTTTCGCCGCCGCTTAAAGACGCAACGGTTTTATAAACATCGTCGCCGCAAAAAAGGAACATAGCCAAAGCGCTTCTGACCTCGGTTTCGGTCATAGAGGGGTACATATCCCAAACATCGTCAAGCGCCGTATTTTTGACATTGACATTTTCGATATTCTGTGCAAAATAGCCCTTTTTGACGTTGACGCCGTATCTGAATATGCCCTTGTCCTGCGAAATTTCGCGGTTGATTATTTTAAGAAAGGTTGATTTTCCGCAGCCGTTCGGGCCTAAAATAAAAACGCGCTCGTTTCTTCTTACCGTAAGCGAAAGGTCTGAAAAAAGCTCTTTTCCGTCAAAGCCCTTTTTAAGACCGTCTGTAATAAGCACCTCGTCGCCTGCTCTGAGGTCGCACTCAAAAGAGAAATGCACCGACTTCGCCGCACTTTCGGGCATAACAAGCTGTTCTTTTATTCTGTCTATCTGTTTTTGCTTTGAAGCGATAGTCACATAGTTGCGCGCCTGATTGAAGCGCTTTTGTTGCTCGATAATCTCTTCAATGCGTTTGATTTCGGTAATATTTTTTTCATATTCGCGCTCAATAGAAAGCTCGCGTTCGGCTTTGAGCTTATGATAAAGCGTGTAATTGCCCTTTGTAAAATATATTTTTTTATGGGCAATCTCCATTGTAGAGGTTGTCACCTTATCTAAAAAATAGCGGTCATGTGAAACAACTATAAACGCGCCCTTATATTTTGCCAAAAAATCCTCAAGCCATGTAACGGCCTCAATATCAAGGTTATTTGTAGGTTCGTCAAGCAGTAAAAGGTGCGAATTTGAAAGAAGAAGCTTACAAAGCGCCGCCTTTGAACGCTGACCGCCGCTTAACGCCGACACGGGAAGCTCCAATTGGTCTTGTAGAAAGCCGAGCCCCAAAAGCGCCGAGCGCGTTTTTGCTTTATAAACAAGCCCGTCGCGCCGTTCAATCTCTTCGTTTAAAAAGAGCTGGCGTTCAATAAGCTTTTCGTCGCTTGTGTCTAAAAGGCGGCAGTTAATTTCTTCAAGCTCTTTTTCCATTTCGGTTACATCTGAAAAAACGGTGAGAACTTCATTATAAAGTGTAACAGAGCCGTCCGACGGCAAATACTGCTCCATATAGCCGATGTTAAGGTCGCGCGATTTTACAATCGCACCCTCCTGCGGCAAATATTCGCCCGTAATCAGCTTAAAAAGCGTGGTTTTGCCCGTGCCGTTTGCGCCTATAAGGCCTACCCTGTCGGTATTTTCTATTTTAAATGCGGCGTCTTTAAAAAGTATTCCGTCAGAAAACCCGAATTGCAAATTTTGTGCAGTCAGTAACGACATAAATAATCCTCGCTTAAAGTGAGCTTAAAAGCGCCTTAAATTCGCCCGCAAAAAGCACCTCGCCCGAGGACGCGGGAATAAATACGCTGTCGCCTTTTTTCACGCTGACGGCGGCGCCGCCCGAAGTAATGCTGCCTTTGCCGTCAAGAATGAGCACCGACAAAAAGCTGTCGTCAAGAACATCAACTGTGTGCGCCCCGGAAACAGAAAGCGAAGTCATCTTAAAAAATTCACAGGAGCAAAGCTCTGTTATAACAGCTTCGCCGCAGGAAACTGCCTTGCCGTCGGGGTCGCCCGAGCGCGTCGGTGCGTCTGTAACGGTAACGTCAACAGCTTTGTCGATATGCAATTCTCTCAGTTTGCCGTTTACAAGCCTGCCGTAATCATAAACTCTGTAGGTTGTGTTGCAATTCTGCTGGACTTCGGCAAGAAGAATGCCGCCGCCTATAGCGTGCAATGTGCCTGATTTAATAAAGAACACATCGCCCTTTTTAACCTTGACCTTGTTAACATAGTTTAAAAAGGTGTTGTCCTCGATTGATTTTTTAAACTGTTCTTTTGAAAGCTTTTCTTTAAAGCCGTATATAAGCTCCGCGCCCTCTTCGCAGTCAAGAACATACCATGCCTCTGTTTTGCCGTAGCTGTTTTCGTGAAGAGCGGCATATTCGTCATCGGGATGCACCTGTACAGAAAGGTCGCTTTTTGCGTCAATAAACTTAATTAAAAGCGGAAATTCATTATACTTTTCGCCTTTTCTGCCGAGCACCTCTTTGTGAGAAGCAAGAAAATCTGTGAACTGCACACCCAAAAATTCGCCGTTTTTAATAATATTGTCGCCGTCTTTTCTTGCGGTGAGCACCCATGCTTCGGCAATATTTTCAAGCTCCGACTTATAGCCGAAGTCTGCTTTAAGGCGGTTGCCGCCCCAAACAATTTCTTTAAAAACGGGTTCAAGCTTTATCGGATACATTTTCATTTTCCCTTTCTTTTCGTAAGGCTTGCTGTGATTTTTGCGAAGCCTCCAACTCTTTTTTGTCAATAAACGGAACAGCCGAGGATTTAATATCCACTCTGTCATAATATTCTTTAAATCTTATTGTAAAGCGCAGCTTTCGTTTACAGCTTCTGCACTGAAAAACAGCCCTGAAAGCCTGATTCATAACGCGCCAATCGCTTATTCGGTCGCAATGCGAGCCGCACGCGTCGCAAAAGCATTTCATACGCGTTTTGTCAACGAGGGGACTGTTGATGTCGGTAATGATTTTCGGCTTGAAGGAAAGCTTTGCATAAAATGAATTGTCACATTTTAAAGTATACGATGCAATCATTGTCGGATTGAAAATCACCCTGAAAATATCGGCTGTAAGAAGGCTGTCATCAAGAGCGCGGTGAAGTGAATAATTTTCGGTAACAAGCCCAAGCTTTTCAGCCGCCGCCGAAAGACCGATTTGGTCGGCTTTTGAGATGTTCATAAAAGCCTGTGCATACTTTTGAATATTTATGTAGTTTTTAAGAAACGGCACAAAATTTATACCGTTAAAATACTTGAAATTTTCAACAAGCACTCTGACATCTGTGTCACCCCACGTAAGAATAACGTTATCTTCGCCCGACGACCACTTTCTGAAAAGCGCCATAGCCTGCGAAAACGGCGTTCCGCCGCTTATATCGTCGTTTGTTATATTGGTAAGCTCTTTAACGCGTGTGTGAAGCTTTTTGCCGAGCTGAGCTTTGATAAACATTGAAAAAGTATCGACGGTTTGCAGGTTTTCATCAAGCTTTACCGCGCCGATTTCAATAATTTCGTTCAAAAAGCCGTTCTTCTTCTTGCAATAGGTATTATTCCATTCCAAATCAACAATAATGTAGTTCATAATTTCTCCTGTGAGATAAAACTCGTAAATAATAATATAGCACACTTTACTCTGTTTTACAATAATAAAAAGATATTTGGATTTACTATTGATTTCNNCAAGTTCGGTGTTGAAAAAGTTGCGCTTGCAAAAATCGGCGATACCGAGTATTACGCAATGGATGAGGCTTTCCATGCTGTTAAAGCAGGGGAAACCATTGTTATGCAGCGTGATTACAAAACCGACAGCGTACAGAACTCGGGTTATGACAGCTTTACTATTGATTTAAACGGCGAATTACTGTATATTTATCTGTGACAGTCCTGCGGATTTTTAAGCTTTCCGCGGGGCGCAATAACGGCTTTGGATTAAACTTTTTTAACGGGTTTTCAGCCGAAAAATACGGTGGTGACACTTTTGCTTAACGATTCTTTAAACCTTTATTACACTTCCCCCGCAAAAGCCTGGGTCGAAGCGCTCCCTTTGGGAAACGGCGCGCTCGGCGCAATGGTGTTCGGCAAGACCGACCGGGAAAAAATCCAGATGAACAGCGACACGTTCTGGACGGGCTATCCGCGCAAAGCGCGCATCTCGCCCGACTGTTATGAGAGCTTTTTAAAGGCGCGCGAGCTTTCTTTAGAGGGCAAAAACGGCGAAGCGCAGGAAATTATCGAGAAAAAATGTCTCGGCAACTGGACGCAAAGCTATCTTCCGTTATGCGATATAATTATCAAGTTCAACAAAAGCGGTATTCAAAAGAATTACCGCCGCGTGCTTGACCTTGAAAACGCACGGTTTAAGTCCGAATACACGCGCGGCTCGGTTAATTACCGTACCGAGGCTTTTATTTCGCCCCCCGCCGATGTATTTGTGTCAAAATACGTTGCCGATAAAAAAGGTGCGCTTTCCTTTACAGTTAAAATGACGTCAAAGGTTAAACACGAGTCTTTCACAGAAAACGGCGTTCTTATAATCGACGGTGTTGCGCCTTCGGATTCAACGCCCAATCAGCAGTCTTTCAAAGCGGAACGCGGCGCTTATTATTCAAAATTGCCCGAAAAGCAGGGCATTCACGCAAGGGGCGCGCTTTCTGTTGTGACCGACGGCAAAACAGAATATAAAGAGGACTGTGTAACTGTATCCGGCGCCACAGAAGCTGTTATTTATTTTGTTACGGAAAACTCTTTTAACGGATATGATAAGCTTCCCGCGACCGAAGGCAAAGAATATAAAGAAGCCTGCCTTAAAAAGCTCAAAGCGGTAGTTAAGCGTGATTTTAACGAGCTTAAAGACGAGCATATAAAAGATTATTCCGCGCTGTTTTCAAGAGTAAAGCTTGACCTCAGAAGCTCAGAAAAGACCGATGTGCCGACCGACAAACGCCTAAAACTTTGCAACAAGGGCGCTTATGACCCCGCGCTTTACACTTTGATGTTCAACTTCGGCAGATACCTTATAATTGCCGCCTCGCGCGAGGGCACTCAGCCGAGCAATCTTCAGGGAATTTGGAACGACAAGCTTTCTCCCCCGTGGAACTCAAACTACACAGTTAACATAAACACCGAAATGAATTATTGGCCTGTTCTTATGTGCGACCTTCCCGAGTGCAATCTGCCGCTGATTGAGATGGTTAAAGACCTTTCAAAAGTCGGCATAGAGGTTGCAAAAGACAGGTATCACGCAAGGGGCTTTTGCGTTAACCACAACGTTGACCTTTGGCGCTACGCTTCTCCCGTTTTCGGCAATGCACAGTGGGCGTTCTGGCCGCTTTCGGGCGGGTGGTTCTGCGAGCACATCTATAACCACTATCTCTACACCGGCGATAGTGAGTATTTAAGAGAAACGGCATACCCGATAATGCGCGAATCTTCAAGGTTTTTTCTTGATATGCTCGTAAGCGACAAAGACGGTTTTCTTATATTCGCGCCGTCAACTTCGCCCGAAAACAGCTTCAATTATCACGGCAAAAACGTCTCTGTGTCGCAAACGACAACAATGACTATGTCGATTATCAAAGAGCTTTTCACTAACCTGATTTCTGCCGCCGAAAAGCTCGGTATAAGCGACGAGACCGTGAGCGAAGCAAAAGAAAAACTGCCGAAGCTTTTGCCTTTTAAAACAGGCAGCGAAGGTCAGCTTTTGGAATGGTATGACGACGAAAAAGAAACCGAGCTTCACCACAGGCACAAATCGCATCTTTACGGTCTGCACCCCGCAAATCTTATTACGCCCGACGAAACGCCCGAGCTTGCGAATGCCTGCAGGCGTTCGCTTGAAAGGCGCGGCGATAACGGCACGGGCTGGAGTCTTGGCTGGAAAATCAATATGTGGGCACGGCTTTGGGACGGCGACCACGCATTAAAGCTTTTAAAGATGCAGCTTAACCCCGTTTCGCCCTCAAAAATGCAATATCACGGCGGCGGAACATATCCGAACCTTTTTGACGCTCACCCGCCGTTCCAGATAGACGGCAACTACGGCTATGTAAGCGGCGTTTGCGAAATGCTTCTTCAGTCAAGAGAAGGCAAGATTTTCCTTTTGCCCGCTCTTCCGTCCGAGTGGAAAAACGGCAGTGTTTCGGGGCTTAAAGCAATCGGCAACATCGGCGTTGATATTTCCTGGGAAAACGGCGAATTAAAAGACTATAAGCTTCGCGGCAACACAGACGGCGTTGAAGTTTATGTAAAGGGAAAAAGGATTAAATAAATAACTCATCAAAAAACCTGCACCCGAAAAACGGATGCAGGTTTTTATTATTGAATTAATAATTATTTTGAAAACATTGCCTTTAAGTGGCTGAATTTGCAGACGAAAATCTCGCGGAAAATAATCATTGAAACAAACGCGGTTGTTCCGCCGACAAGAACGTCGCTGAAATAGTGAGCGCCGACAACAATTCTGCTTACGGCAACAGTGCCTGTGAACAAAAGCGGAATAATCCACATAGCGGCTTTTTTGCGCTTATCCTTAATACCGAGTGCGTCTGAAAGCATAATGAGCATATATGACATTCCCGCGGCGTTTGTGTGACCGCTCGGGAAAGAACGGCAAGCGTCGGTTGTGCCGAAAATTTCAAGAAGCTCGGGCTTTGAATAGCCGTGGTTTTTGCCGTTAACGACATACCAACGGGTAAAATTATCAAATCCGCCGATTTTCTGACCGCCCTCACAGTTCATTGCTCTGTAGCGCATTCTGCCGACCGGGCTTTTAACTGCCGCAATAAAAATGTTTGCAACGGCAACAACGCAAACAACGGCAATTGCAAAGCCGAAAAGCTTTTTAGTTGACTCGTCGCTGAAATTTCTTACGGCAAGAGTAGCAAAACCTGTTGCAGCAAGCGAAAGGAATAAAATAACGCCTACATAATAGCCCATATCGCGCGTGGTTTCGTCGCCCGAATGTTCGAAAATATATTTCATAACATCGTCAAATCCGACGTAATAAGCCGCAGTTGAAGCGACAAGCGTAAATATTCCCGCAAGCGCCGAAAGCACCTTGTTTTTGCAGTTTCTTAAAATATACCAAAACATTATTTGAAACGCAAAAGCAAGAATCATATACACAGGCGTACTGCCGACGGCTTCAAATGCAACGCCGAAAGCGTCGTTTGAAAGGTATTTGCCCGGTTCAAGCGCATGCGCAGTAAGGATTTTGCTCACTTGCAAATCGGTAAATGTTGCCGTGAGAAGCAGTCCGCCGAAAATCAAAACAAACAGCGCGACCGAAAACCACGATTTTTTCTTTAAAGTCATAAAAACACCCCAAATTTATAATGAAAATCTTTCTTTAATTTCTTTTGTAAGAGCATACATCTGCTCGGTTTCAAGCTTTCTGCTTGCGGTGAGTTCAAGCGGTGAGCGCGTCCTCGTATTAATGCCGATTTTAACGCCGTCAAGCCCGAGATAATATTTTGCGTTAACGGGATAGCACTGACACTCCATAACCGAGAAAAATCCTAATATATTCTGTAAAAGCTCCGCTTTCTTCATATCGCCGTTATTATGGGCGTTAATAAGCTTTGAATAAAGCTCGGGGTGGAAGTTTGCCATTACGCCCGAATAGCCGCTACAGCCCATTTCAAGGCTTTTTAAAAGCGTTGCCGCGTTGGCGTTATAAATTTTAAGGTTACTGCCCCTTACGGCTTCAAGCTTTTCTTTGAGTTTAACAAGGTCACAGCAAGTATCCTTCAAGAACAAAAAGCGCCCGTCGGATGCCATCTTTTTAAGTATATACGGTGAAAGCTCGCGCTTATAAGGATACGGACATTCATAAACGCCGAAGCCGATGCCGCCCAAAGCGTCGGCCGCCTTGAACATATTTTCAAGAAGCACGTCGTCGCTTTCATCTTTTTTTGCAAAGCGGTTTGATATAAAAACATAAGCGTCTGCACCGACTGATGAAAAAGCCTTTGCTTCTTCAATCTGCGCATTC
>DJRI01000071.1:13676-15415 GCA_002440045.1 Ruminococcaceae bacterium UBA6364
GACCGCCATATTTTTCGGTCTGTTCTTCATCACAAATTTTAAAAGCTCAAGACGCTCTTCAAACGAGAGAAAGAATATTTCGCTGCTTTGGCAAATGGCAAAAACGCCGTCAACGCCTTTTTGCGAATACCATTCCAAAAGCGAAAGCACGCCGTCAAAATCAATTTTGTTGTTGTCTGTAAACGGCGTTATCATTGTCGGATAAACGCCGTTCGGTATTTGGTTCATTGTTTTCACTCACCTTTCGTATGTAATAGTACCATAAAAATCCACAAAAATAAATAGACAATTAACAATTTTTAAGATATAATTAAATAAAAATTTCAGGGGGCACGAATTTATGACGCAAAGCACAGACTTTTTGCTGGTTATTACGCTTTGCCTTGCCGTTTCATACGGTTGGGGAATGCGCGGTACAACAATAGGCGGCGAAAAAGGCGCAATACTCCCGGGGGCGCTTATCGGGCTTTTTACGTCAATGTTTTGCGGCGTTCCCCTGCTTTATGAAAACTGTTTTGTTTTATGCGCCCTTGGCGCTTCGGGAATGTATTTCGGCGGGTGTATGACATACGGTGAAACGCTTTCGTTTTCAATGGCAACGCGCCCTGCCGAAAATATGAAAAAAGGGCTTTTCGCACTTTTTGTAAAAGGCTTTTTGTGGTTCGGCGTTTTCGGCGCTGTATTTTCGGCGGGAATATCTTTCTATTTTTCGCAATATGAGAAAATACGGTTTATTCTTCTTTGCATATGCCTGCCGATTGCCGCATTATTAGGGCGTTTTATTTTTAACACGGGTCACGGCAAAAAGCACCCAAAGCCAAAAATATACTTTTCAAAAACGCGGCAGGAGCACTGGGGTGCAATACTCGGTATTCTTTTTATATTCACGCTTGACGCCGCCTTATTTAAAAACGTATTTACGCTTACATATTCATATATCTGCGCGCTTTTCGGCGGTTTTGGCTGGGTTATAGCGCAGCTTTTTCAGGTGTTTTCGCTTCATTATGCAAAAGACTGCAAATTATTAAAGTTTTTAAAAGCAGGAAAAAACGTCAGCCCCTGGAAGATTATGGAATGTACGCTCGGATTTTTCGGCGGCTTGGGCGCTGCGCTTGGCATAATTGTTAGTAAGCCGTTATTAACCGATTATTTAAGCGGCTTTGCATCTTCCGAAGCTCCCGAAAACAATTATCATCTTGTATTTGTTGCAATTTGGCTTGTACTTTTGTGCGTTGATATGATTCACTATGCTTTTCTTAATAAAAACGCCGACGGTGACAATAAAAGCATTAAAAATTACCTGCAGCTATGCGAATATTTTGAGCCTGTTCTTTACGCCGCATTTCCGATGATGATGATTTTTTCAAAAAACGCGCTTGCTGCAAGGCTTACGTCCTTTTTCCTTGTTTTTTGGGTAATAGTTCAAGAGGTATGCTTTGAAAAGCTCAACGGCACAAAACGCTCGCTGTGTCTTAAAATTCTGTTTTCTGCTTTCAGTATTGCGGCGGTCGCAATAGAAGTATTTAATATTAAAACCCTCTCGCCTTTTGCCACGCTTATTATGTACGGTGCATTTTATGAGCTTATTACGCTTCTTTGGATTTTTGAAAAGCTGTTCAGAAAGAAAAAAGAAACGGCAGTACCGATATTTAAGCAATTTATTAATTCCGAATATATAACCGTCCACACATATTTTTGCGCTGTAATTGTGCTCGTTACAATACTTGCGGCGGTTTTCG
>DJRI01000037.1 GCA_002440045.1 Ruminococcaceae bacterium UBA6364
CGACGACCTCGGCGACGAAATGCTTGACGCGCTTTCAATCGACCTTGACGTTGCAAAAACAGCCGAGGACCAAAATACCGCCGACGTTAAAAACGTTACCGTCGATGACCCCGTAAAAGTCTATCTTAAAGAAATAGGCCGCGTTCCGCTTCTTTCTCCCGAAGAGGAAATCGAGCTTGCAATGCGCATCAACAACGACGATAAAGAGGCTAAAAAGCGCCTTTCCGAAGCTAACCTCAGGCTCGTTGTAAGTATTGCAAAAAGATATGTCGGCAGAGGGATGCAGTTCCTTGACCTTATTCAGGAGGGCAACCTCGGTCTTATTAAAGCCGTTGACAAGTTTGACTATACAAAGGGCTTTAAGTTCTCTACTTATGCAACATGGTGGATTAGACAGGCGATTACCCGCGCTATAGCAGACCAGGCAAGAACCATTCGTATACCCGTTCATATGGTTGAAACCATAAACAAAGTTAAAAAGACAAACAGCCAGCTTCTTCACAAAAACGGCAGAGACCCGACCGCAGAAGAAATTGCGGCAGAGCTTGATATGCCCGTTGAAAAGGTGCGCGAAATTCTTCGCGTGGCGCAAGAGCCCGTTTCTCTTGAAACGCCCATAGGCGAAGAGGAGGACAGCCATCTCGGCGACTTTATCCCCGACGATGACGCACAGGCACCCGTTGACGCCGCCTCCACGGCGCTCATGCGTGAGCAGCTTACCGAGGTGTTAAAAACTCTTACCCCCCGCGAAGCGCGCGTATTGAGCCTTCGCTACGGCCTTGAGGACGGCAACCCCAAAACGCTTGAAGAGGTCGGCAAAGAGTTCAACGTTACGCGTGAGCGTATACGCCAGATTGAAGCCAAGGCTTTAAGAAAGCTTCGCCACCCCTCGCGCAGTAAAAAACTCAGGGATTTTCTTGATTAATTTGCTTCCCTGTGCTGTCAATTTTATAATTATCCCAATATATAAGCTCACTGACGGTTACAAAGCTGTATCCCTCGTCGGTGAGCTTTTTTAATACCTCATAAAATGCCGACGGCGTGTTTTTTACACCGTTGTGAAACAGCATTATAGCCCCGTTTTCGGCACGTGATACAAGCCGCGCCGTCATTTCTTCGCTTGAAAGCTTTTTCCAGTCAAGAGAGTCTATGGACCACTGAATCATTTTCATATTCAGTTCTTCTGCCGCTTCAACGCTTTTGTTATCGTAATCGCCGCTCGGCGCTCTTACAAGCTTATTCTCTTTACCTATAATCGCTTTGATTTTTTCGTTGCAGGCGGTAATTTCTTCTTTTACTTCGTCTTTTGAAAGCTTTGAAAAAGCGGGATGCGTATTTGAATGATTTGCAATTTCGTTGCCTGCGTCAAAAAGCTTTTTTGCTTCTTTCGGGTTTTTATCAAGCCAGTCGCCGACTGCAAAAAATGTGCAGTGTGCATTGAATTTTTCCATAATTTCAATAAGCTCGTCGGTGTCGTCGGCGCTCCACGCGGCGTCGAACGTTATCGCGATTTTCTTTTCGTCGGTTTTAACACAGTATATCGGAAGCTTTTTAAGAGAATTTACACAGCTAACGGCAAATGCGCCACCGCCGCCGAAAAGAGTGCAAAAAACAAATACCGCAAGAATCCCGAGCGCCGCCGAGCGCTTTAAAGAGAATGTTTTATAAATTTTCATAGCGTTACCCCCTAAAAAAGACTGCCGCGCCAAAGGCAGCGGGATTTTAAAAATCCTTTTTGCATTCGGTGAGACAGTCCGTAAAACAATATATTCAATTTTAGCTTAAATCATTCCCGTTTAAAGCACGGGGCGCCATTTAACATCTTTGATTATCGCTTCGGCACACTTAATGCCGTCAACGGCGGCTGAAACAATGCCGCCCGCATAGCCTGCGCCTTCGCCCGAAGGGTAGACGCCCTGAACGCGCGTTGCCTGGAAAAATTCGTCGCGCACGATTCTTATGGGCGACGAGCTTCTTGATTCGGGCGCGGTCAGAACAGCGTCATAAAGCTTAAAGCCCGAAAGCTTTTTGTCAAAATCGTCAATAGCGCCCGCTATTGTGTCCGTAACCTTTTTCGGCAAAGCAAGGCGAATGTCCGAGGGCGCAACGCCCGTCGGGCACGACGGGTGAACGCTTTTAAAGGCGGTTGTGGGCTCGCCTTTTAAAAAGTCGCCGAGAAGCTGAGCGGGCGCTGTGTAATCACCGCCGCCGAGTTTGAAGGCTTTTCTTTCAATGTCGCGCTGTAAATACATTCCCGAGAGCGGGTGGTCCGATTGAAAAGGCGGCTCTATTCCGACAAGAAGCGCGCAGTTGGCGTTTTCTTTATCGCGGGCATATTCGCTCATTCCGTTAACTACCATTCCGCCCTCTTCCGATGAAGCGGCAACAACTGTGCCGCCTGGGCACATACAAAATGTATAAAGCCCTCTGCCGTGCGGCGGATGGCACGAAAGCTTGTAGTCGGCCGCGGGAAGAAGCGGGGAGTTCCAGAGCTTGCCGTATTGAGCCTTGTTTATGTGCTCTTGGGTATGCTCAATTCTTGTGCCTACAGAAAACGGCTTTTGAGTTATTTCAAATCCGCTTTTATAAAGCATTTCAAACGTGTCGCGCGACGAGTGACCGATTGAAAGTATAAGAGCATCCGCTTCAATGTCAAACGTTTTGCCGTCTTTTTTAGTTACAGTAACGCCGTGCAAAGCGCCGTTTACTATAATAAGCCCCGAAAGCTTTGTGCAAAAGTGAACTTCGCCGCCGAGACGTATTATTTCTTCTCTTAAATTTTTAACAACGGTTTTAAGCTTGTCCGTTCCTATGTGGGGCGTTGCCGAATAAAGTATTTCGCCGGGTGCGCCGAATTTTGCAAACTGAATAAAAACCTCGCGGCAGCGGGGGTCTTTAATGCCGGTAGTCAGCTTTCCGTCTGAAAATGTGCCTGCGCCGCCCTAACCGAACTGTACGTTGGATTCGGTGTCGAGCTTGCGTTCTTTCCAAAATTCGCCGACTTTGCGCGTTCTTTCGTCAACATCGTCGCCGCGCTCCAGAACTATCGGTTTAAGCCCCGCTTTTGCAAGCGTAAGCGCCGCAAACATACCCGCAGGTCCGAAGCCCGCAACAACAGGTCTTAAAAGCGATTTTCGTTCGTTTTCGGGGAGAACGTATTCGTATTTCTCGGTAACAAACGCCTTTTGGGGCAAAAAGCGCGAAACAATTTTTTCTTCGTTTAAATCCGTTTCGATATTTGCGGAATACACAAGAAAAATGTTATCTTTTTTGCGCGAGTCGATAGAACGGCGCGCAAGCGAAAAATCCTTAATATCATCTGTTTTTATATTTAAAAGCTTAGTCGCCGCTTCTTTTACTTCATCGTCGGAAGAGCCGAGCGGCATTTTGATTTCGTTAAGACGTATCATTTTTTCTGTCCTTTTTCAATTGAATATTGCGCGGCGTTTTTTCCCGCAAGCCTGCCGCTTGCAAAGGCAAAGTGCAGGTTATAACCGCCGCAGTCGCCGTTTACGTCAAGAATTTCACCGCAGAAAAAGAGCCCGGACGCTTTGCGCGACATAAGATTATCATTAATTTCGCTTGAAGAAACGCCGCCCCTTGCCGTTTGCGCTTCGGAAAAATCACGGGTGCCGCCGACTTTAAAGTCAAAGGCTTTTAAAACCGCTGCAACACGCGCTAAAGCCTTGTCGCTTAAAGAGCCTACGGCAGGCTCCGGCGAAGAAAAACACCTGTTTGTGACGGCATAAGACGCCTTTTGCGGAATTAACCCGGAAAGCACGCATTCGAGCGTCTTTTTTGGGTATTTAAAGCGCTGTTCTTTTAAAAACAAAACAACCTTTTGGGCGCTTTCTTCGGGGTACATATCAACAAAAAGCGTTTGATTGGGCTTTGCAAGATATGAAATGTCAAACACAGGTATGCCCGAAACCGAGTTGTTCGTAAACTGAATTTCGCCGACTTCTTTTTTCAAAAGCTTTTTTTCATCATAAAGAGATACAGCGCCGAAAAGCCTTGTTCCCGAAAGCGTTTTAAGGGATTTGTCGGTGCTCACAATCGCCGTCAGCGCGGAGGAAAGCGGCGTGAACGAGTGCGAGAAGCTCTCAATCAATGGGAAAAGAGAGCCGTCTGTGCCTTGCTTTTCGGCGGCTTTTGAGCCGCAGGCGATTATAAGCGAATCAAAGTACTCGTTACAAAGAATAAAGCCGCTGTTTGCTTTTTTAGGATTGAGGTTTTCGGCGTTAAAATCGCATTTTATCTCAATTTTGTGACAACCTGCTTCAAACAAAAGCGCGTCGCGAACAGATGAAGCCTGCATTGAACGCGGATAAATTCTGCCGTCTTCACAAACGGATTTGATGCCGAGAGCATTGAAGTATTCTTCAATATCCGAAAATTCGCTGTTTAAAACTGATTCGGCAAGGCGTTTTGAACCGTGGAAATTTGAAATTTCAAGCTTTTTGTTTGAAAAGTTACAGCGGCCGTTGCCCGTTGCAAGAAGCTTTTTTAAGGGCTTTCCCATATGCTCAAACACAACGATTTCATACGGTGCGCCGCTTGATTCAAAATAACACGCGCCCGACAGCGCGGCGCATATTCCCGAAGCGCCCCCGCCGAGTATTGCGATTTTAAAAGGCTTCAAAAAATAAACCTCCCGATTCTGTAGCATATTGCCGAAATTATGTAGGAAAGCAGACACTGCACAGCAACTGTTTTAACAAACAGCTTTGTGTCGTTAAGCTCTTTTTTCATAGTTAAAAGCGCCGCAAAGCACGGCGGAAACAGCAATGAAAAAACGCACGCCGAAAGCGCCGACGGCTTTGTAAAGGCACTGCTTATGTCGCCATTATACAACACTTCGAGTGAAGATACAATACTTTCTCGCGCTATAAGCCCCGAAAAAAGCGAAACGCACTGTCTTTTGTCGGTCATTCCGATGGGCCTGAATAAGAAAAGAAGCTTTTCTCCCAAAAGGGCGGCTATCGCTTCGTTGGGGTCTTCGGTATATTTAAAGCGCGGCGTAAAGGACGAAAGAAACCATATAACAAGACTTCCGATTATAAGAACAGTTCCCGCTTTTATTAAAAAATCCTCTATTCGCGAAAGCACCGAATATTTTATGCTTTTTAGCGAGGGTACACGGTATTCGGGCAATTCCAGCAAAAATCCGCCGTATTCTTTTTCGTATTTTCTTTTTGTAAAAAACATATAAAGAAGCCCAACGGCGGCGCCGAGAGTGTAAAGAAAAACAGTAAAAAGCACGCTTCCGCTAAAAAATCTGTCGGCAGCAATAAGATAAAACGGAAGCTTTGCACTGCACGACATAAACGGTATTAACATAATTGTCCTGTTTCGGTCGCTTTTGTTTTCAAGAACCCTTGCAGAAGCGATTGCGGGCACCGAGCACCCGAAGCCCATCATCATACAAAAAAAGCATTTGCCTTGAAGCCCGACTTTTCTGAAACCCTTGTCGCATATATAAGCGCTTCTTGAAAGATAGCCGCTGTCTTCAAAAACGCAAAGAAGAAATGAAAGCACGGCTGTTTGAGGCAAAAACGAAATGACTGAGCCTAAACCCCTTAAAATTCCGTCGCAAACGAGCGAAATTGTTTCGGGGCGTATTTTCGCAGAGGTCATAAGTAAGCTTGTGTGAGAATAAAGCGTTTTGTTAAAAAATACGTCAAGCGCATTTGAAAGAACGCCCGCAAGCCCCGAAAACGTTGCCGTGAATATAAGTGCCGTGAATACGGCAAGAAGGGGAAAGGCGGCATATTTATTTGTAAAGATTTTGTCGGGCGAAAACGCTTTTTTGCTCTTTTTTATTTCGGGAAACGCCGTGCTTAAAGCCTTTTTTATGGCGTCGGGCTCAGGCTTGAAAGCGGCGCTTTTTGCATTAAAAGCCGCTTTTATAAGCTCTTTAAGCCCTGTGTTTTTTGCGGCGCTAATACTTACAAATTCTATGCCGTATATTTTTTTTAGTGCGGCGGTGTCTGCCGTTCCGCCCGATTTTTTCAGTTCATCCGAAAAATTAAGCGCCGCAACCGTGGGCTTTTTAAGCTTCAAACATTCCTCCAAAAGCTTTAAAGAACGCTCGGGGTTAGGCGTATCAATAACGCAGATTAAAACGTCATAATTTTTATTTTTTAAAACGTCCGCCGCAACCTTTTCTTCGTTTGAAAAAGCTTCTGTTGAGTATATCCCGGGCAGGTCTGTAATTTTACACGGCGTTTTTAGAAGCTTGCATATTCCGCTTTTTCCCTCGACTGTTACGCCGAGTCTGTTGCCCGTAACGGCGTGGCTTTTTGTAAGCGCATTATAAAGAGTTGTTTTGCCGCAGTTCGGGTTGCCCGTAAGAACAATATTTTTCATAAAATCCATATCTCCCGCGCGTTTTTTACATTTATATGTAAAAACAGTTTACAAAATTGCAGTTATTTGATATAATATCTTAATAAAAATCGGGGAGTTGTTTTTGTGAGGCCGAATATTATCTTTTATTTTTCCGACCAGCAGCGCTTTGATACGTTGAACAGTGAACTTATGCCGAATGTTTGGGCGCTCGGCGAAGAGGGCGTAAGATTTACAGAGTCCTTTACATGTCAGCCTGTTTGCGGTCCTGCAAGGGGCTGCCTTCAAACGGGTGAATATGCAACGGGCTGCGGTTGCTTTTGGAACGGAATACCGCTCCCGAAAGACAAAAAGCCTTTGGCGGAGTATTTTAACGAAAACGGCTATGACACCGCATATATCGGCAAATGGCATCTCGCTTCCGACAGATACCCTAAAATCGGCTTTCATTGCGAAACGGGTCCTGTGCCCGAAGAAAAGCGCGGCGGCTATAAGTATTGGCGTGCCGCAGATGTGCTCGAATTTACTTCGCACGGCTACGACGGCTATGTTTTTGACAACGACAATAACAAAATTGAATTTAAGGGCTACAGAGCAGATTGCATAAACGATTTTGCAATCGAATACATAAACAACCGCAATAAAGACAAGCCGTTTTTTATGTTTGTTTCTCAGCTTGAACCGCACCATCAGAATGACCACGGTCACTTTGAAGGTCCGAAAGAGTCTGTTGAAAAATATAAGGACTATCCGATACCCGGCGACCTTTCGGCTTTTTCTGGCAACTATAAAGAAGAATATCCCGATTACCTTGCCGCAATAAACCGAATCGACGAAAATGTCGGCAGGCTTATTGAATGTTTAAAGCAAAACGGCGAATATGACAATACCGTGATTATTTATACAAGCGACCACGGCTGTCACTTCAAAACGCGAAATCTCGAATACAAGCGCAGTCCGCACGATTCGTGCACGCACACGCCGCTTGTAATAGGCGGCGGGGCGTTTCGGCGCGGCGCGGTTTATGACGGGCTTGTAAGCCTTATAGATTTGCCGCCGACGCTTCTTGATATTGCAAATATTCCCATCCCCGAAAACTACAAGGGCGTTTCGATTCTCTCGCAGCTTGACGGGGAAAAGCGCGACTGCGTGTTTATGCAAATAAGCGAATCGCAGGTCGGCAGAGCCGTCAGAACGGACAAATATCTTTATTCGGTACGCTCTTTGGGTCAGGGTTATATTTGCCACAGCGCACGCGTTTATTATGAGGATTATTTATACGACCTGAAAAATGACCCCGACCAAAAGAATAACCTTGTCAAAGACGAAAGATATGCCGCGGTAAGGGCAAAACTCAAAACAAAATTAATTGCCGAAATGGTTTCGGCAGGTGAAAAAATACCCGAAATACGCCCTGCAAGATTTATAAGGAGAAAGTAGGTAAGTTTTGGAACAGAAAAAATATTTAAAACCGCGTGAAACAATTTCGTTTGCAACTGCGGGCTTCGGCAGAAGTATGATGTACACGCTTATGTCAACGTTTGCGCTTATATTTTATACAGATATGGGCATTGACGCCGTGCATGCAAGCGCCATAATACTTGCCGCAAGGATTTTTGACGCGCTTAACGACCCCGTTATGGGCATAATTGTTGACAAAACAAAAACCAAATACGGAAAAATGCGACCCTATTTAAAATGGGCGCCAATTCCGATTGCAATTTCCACAACGCTTTTGTTTTATTGCCCCGCAACCGAAAACTATTCTTTAAAGGTGCTTTATGCCGCCGCAACATACATTCTTTGGGGAATGTGCTTTACCGTGCAGGATGTGCCTTTTTGGGGGCTTTCGAGCGCCGTTACGCCGCTTGAGAGCGAACGCACAAAGTTTATGTCCACGGCGCGCATATGCTGCACATTGGGCGGCATTTTGCCCACTGTTATAATCCCTGTGCTTAAAAGCTCTTTCGGGCTTCGTATGGGCTATTTTTGGGGCGGTCTTATCTTCGGCGTTGTCGGCTCGGCGCTTTCGTCGCTTGCATTTTTCGGCACTGTTGAGCGTGTTGAACCCGAAAAGGAAAACGCCGGTGTAAAAGAGCTTTTCACATCGCTTATAAAAAACAAACTGCTTCTTCTTGTAATTGCCGCTTCGCTTCTCGGTTCAACCATGGTAATGGCGCAAACGGCAGGCTCTTATCTTTCGATATACCTCATAAAAGATACGGGAATTATTCCGCAGAATATAATGCTCACCGTGCTTACCGTCGCCATCGGCGTTGGTATGCTTCCCGCAATGGTGCTTTTGCCCGTTTTGAGAAAAAGATTTTCTCTTAAACAGATTTATATCGGCAGTGCATTTCTCGGCGCGATTGTTACGGCGGCGCTGTGGTTTGTCGGCTATTCAAACGTGTGGCTTCTTCTTTTCTTCCTTGTTCTTTACGGGCTTCCGCTCGGCGTATTCAACGTTATTACATATGCGCTTGTCGCGGACGCTGTTGACTATAACGAATGGAAAACAGGCAAAAGAACGGAAGGCGTTTGTTTTGCCGCTCAAACGCTTATAAGTAAGGCTAACGCGGGTATT
>DJRI01000039.1:0-8790 GCA_002440045.1 Ruminococcaceae bacterium UBA6364
GAAACGCGTAAGCGTTTCCCTTGATTTTTCCGCACAACGTGCGGAATATAATTACTTATTCCCTCTTACTTATTACTTCAACCTCTGCCGCCCGCCAAAAACGCAAACCGTTTTTCCGTTATACACCGCGCTTGCGCGGTTACAATCGCGGCGAAGCCGCGTGCTAACAGCTACCGGCTAATAGCTAACAGCTCGCGCGGTTTTGCGCGGCTTGCCGTTTTTTCATTTTACGCCAATTCAAAAAACCGTATATGTCATTGATTAAAAACGCGGCGAAGCAGACGACGACCGAAATATACCGCGCGTCGCTTATGCTCGCAAGCACCCACAAAACAATCAGCACAACGTCGTTGGCGGCATATGCCAAGGCAAAAAACGGGCTGCGCCTGAAGGTGAGATAAACGGCAAGAAAGCTTGTTGTGACTGAAATTGTGCTCGGCACGATATTCGCGGTATTAAATGCGTCAAGAATAAAATAGAATACCGCTGTAACGGCGGCTGTTAAAAACCACATAAAAATTATCTCTTTTTTCTTCAGGCTGTTGACCTTAACCTCGCTTCTGTTTCCGTTATGCGGGTTTTTAAGCCACGAAACAAGCGCAAACGCCGCCATCGGCATTGTCATTCCGAGATACGTCAGCATTTCGCCGTAATAAGAAAACGAAAACGAAATTATTCCGTAAAGCAGGCTGAAAACTATCATCAAAAGCTGACCGAAGGGGTTGCCCTTCGCATTAAATATGAGCGACGTAACGCCCACCAACGACGCCGCAAGCGTCAGATAATTTTCGCGGTCAAAAACGCAAAACGAAGCCGTAATAAAAACGACCGACACACACCACAGCAAAAGCTCGCCTTTGGAAAAGTAACGCACAAGTTTTTTTAATTTCTTCATAAATTTTTATAACCTCCGAAAAAAATAAGCGC
The DNA here is from genome assembly GCA_002440045.1 of Ruminococcaceae bacterium UBA6364. Classification (GTDB taxonomy): domain Bacteria; phylum Bacillota; class Clostridia; order Oscillospirales; family Acutalibacteraceae; genus DTU089. Next base: position 928 of record DJRI01000039.1, read on the forward strand.
CCGCATACACATCTTCTGAGTAAGAGCCGTCTAATCGGCTCTTGCCGTGACCTAATGATGTGTAAACGAACGCTTTGCATTCTTTTAACTACTCGGTAGCAGTTACATATTCACTTGCAAGTTTAGTGGTATGTTACCATACGCCGCGGCGATTGTCAAGAAGCTTTGCTAATTAAAGAGCTTGCAGCCGCTTTTTTTGAAGCGCTCTATCATTTCATAGGCGCGCTCTTTTGTTATATCAAAATGGCGGCACACGCACTCAAGGCACATATATTCGACCGCGCCGCGGTTTATCATCTTTTTGTGAAAGCCTATGTCAATATCTGTAAGCTCTTTGCCGCACTCTTTGCATGTAAGGGTCATCTTTCAACGAGCCTTCCTATATAGACCTCGCACCCGTGCGCGGGGATGTTTGTCTCGTTATAATATTCGCGAACGCGCTTTGTTTCGCCCGTGAACACGTTTTTAAGCTCAACGTCAAAGCCGCAGTCGGCGCTTATTCCCACATCGTGGAAGTTGATGTCGGTAGAGGACGTGCCCTCTGTAAAGTTACCGAAGAAAATCGCGAACTCGTTATTTGAAAGCAGACGGAATATTGTGGGCGACGAAAATGTTCTCGGGTCGTTTTTGTTGCCGACAACAAACGCAGGACGCGCTTCTTCATCCTGATTAATTCTTAAAAGCTCTTTATTGGTAACAAGGTTTAAAATGTAGTCGTTCATTTTTCTTATATCGCTGCCGAGCATAAGCGGCGAAGCGAACATACACCAAAGCGAAAACTGCGTTTTGTAATCGGTGTCGTTACAGCCCTTTGAGCCGACGTGCCCCTCGCCGTACATTCCGACGGTGAGCATATCTATATCGTTAAAGCACCCGACGCCCGAATATGCAAAATTGTCAAGCTGGCTCATTGCAATATCTTTAAACGAAACAAACGAATCGTTTATATCGCCCGTTGAACGGTACATATGCGCGCCCGCAGAACGAATCCATTTGCTTACCTCGTCACTGCCCCAGTTGCATGCCGAAAACAGAATTTCTCTGCCGCAGTTTCTTAAAGCCATACCCATTTTTCTGTAAAGCGTGGGTCCGTGAGCCGTTTCTGGCTTGTAGCAGAAGTCATATTTAAGAAAATCGGCGCCGTATTCGGCAAAAGTTTTTGCGTCAAGATACTCATGGTCAAAAGAGCCGGGATAATCTGCGCACGTTCTTGTGCCGGCGCAGGAATACATACCGAATTTAAGCCCCTTTGAATGAACATAGTCGCTGACATATTTCATTCCGTGGGGGAATTTTTCTTTATCCGGGACGATTTTGCCCGTCTTGGGGTCGCGCTCTTTTTCGCTCCAGCAATCGTCGATTACAAGGTATTCGTAGCCCGCCTTTAAAAGTCCCGTTTCGACCATTTTGTCGGCGGTTTCGATGATAACATCCTCGTTGATGTTCTCGGCAAAGGTGTTCCATGTGTTAAAGCCCATGGGCGGCGTTTTTGAAAGCATTTAAAATCCTCCCGTTATTTGTTTATTTATTGTCGCTGTCCGCTTTCTGCGGAAAATTTACATATCTTTCGGCAAGCTTTAAGACTACCCCGTTATTTGAAAAGCCTTCCGAGGATTTAAGCTTGAACATATAGTTCGAGGTTTCTTTTTTAAGCTCGTCGGTTATTGTCGAAAGCCAGCCCGTATATGTCGCCGACGGGGCATATTTTGTTACGAAAAGCCCCGAAGAAGCGTCTTTTTGAGTGGTATAATAATGATTTTCTTTAGGCTCTTCGGGCGAAACGTAATACCCGACGCCCGAAAAAGTGAAGCAGACCGATTTGCCGTCGTCTGAAATAAGCACGTTTTCAAGCTCGTTTATTCCCGAAATCTCTGCCGATTTTGTTTCGATTGCGGCGTTGATTGCGGAAGCGATCGTTTTGTTTATTTCGAGCGACGCGGTAAGGTCGCCGATTTTTGAAGCGGCGGCGGAATAGTTAGCCTCATCTTTGGGCTTCACCTTGCCGTAAAACTCAATCGCTTTTTCATAGTCGTAATTTTGTTCATACATAACCGCTTTTTCAAAATTCTTGCGCGAAATGTACTCGGGAAGCTCCATAACAAGTATAAAAGCCGAAACGACAAAGGCGACAGCCGCAATAATTCCTATTATTTTTCGTGTGCTGTCTTTGGGTTTAAGCTCTTTTTCGGCATTTTTGACCGGTGTAACGTCAAAATTCTTTTCGTCCATAAAAATCCTCCTAAGGTATTGTTTTTGTCTTTGCAAACAAGAAGTCAGTTATTAAATTTCAAAAGCGTTTTGAGCTTTTTGCTTAAAAAATATGCGGCAAAAAGCTTTACGCAATCGGGAATAATATACGGCACAACGCACACAAGAAAAACGGAAGATATGCTTTTTGCGCTTGACGTGCCGAGATATACAAAATAATACCACAAAGTGCCCGCGGCATAGCAAGAAAAAAGCCCCGCAAAAAGCCCGGCTATTTCAAAAGCAGGCGTTTTCTTTTTTAAAGTAAAAAGAATATATACCGCCCCGCTTAATAAAAAGCCGAAAATATAGCCGCCGGTTGCGCCCGTAAGCGCCCCAACGCCGCCGCGAAAGTCCGAAAAAACGGGAAGCCCCGCCGCGCCGACCGCAATATACACGGCAACTGCCAGCGTGCCGTACTTTCCGCCCAAAAACGACAGCGCAAAAAACACGGCAAAGGTTTGCATTGTAAAAGAAATAACGTTAAACGGCACAGCTATCCACGAACAAATAACAATAAGCGCGGCAAAAAGCGCCGTAAGCGACAGCATTTTGAGCCTTTCGCGGTTTTTATTTTCCATAATCTCACCCACAAAAAATTTCAAGTTATTTTAACATTTGCAGATGTAGTTGTCAATATGAGCGCCCGCACGGATTTTTCGGTAAAAAAATACCGCAATGCGCATTGTCTTTTCGGACTTTGCACCGATTGCGGTTTTTTACCATAACGGTAATTATTTATTGATGTACGAAAACCCGAGCACGGCAACGCCGAGAATTACAAGAATTATACCCGTTGCGCGGTTAAGCGTTTTGGGGCTTGCCTTGTTTGCGAGTTTTGCGGCAATACGCGCAAAAATAAGCGTAAACAGAACGCAAAGAACAAACGGCAAAATTTCGGGCAATTCGCCGATAAGAAAATGCGAAACAGAGCCCGTAAGCGCCGTAAAGGTCATAATAAAAACGCTTGTGCCGACGGCTGTTTTAAGCTCGTAGCCCATAACCGATGTAAGAAGCAAAAGCATCATCATTCCGCCGCCCGCGCCGACAAATCCGCAAATAAAGCCGACGACCGCGCCGCACACCACGGATTTTATCAGTCTTGATTTGCGCGACGCCGTTTTCATATCCTCTTTTGTTGTCATAACGGGCTTTACAATAAATTTAATTCCCAACAAAAGCGTCATAAACACCGAAAAGTTTCCCATAGCAGAAGGCTCGACAAGGCTTGAAACATAACTGCCGACGACGGTGAACACAAGAACGCTTGCCATCATAACAAGCCCGTTTTTAATATCGAGATTTTTGTTTTTGCCGTAGGTGTAGGCAGAAACCGCGCTTGCGAGAACATCCGACGCGAGCGCTATGCCGACGGCGGTATACGGCTCTATTCCGAGAAACGTTACAAGCATGGGCGTTATTACCGCGGCGGCGCTCATGCCGGCAAAGCCCGTGCCGAGCCCCGCGCCCAGGCCCGCAAAGAGGCACACAACAACCGTTATAACAGTACTCATTTAATTTCACCGTTCTTTCCTTTGATATTTTCCGCTATTTTTTCACGCAGGCGCAAAAACTCGGCTCTGTCGTTTTCGGTAAAGCCCGAAAACAGCGTTTCATAAAATTCCTTTTGCACGTCTTTTCCGTAATCGACAATGCGCTCCGCCTTTTTTGTCACGGTTAAGTGAACGCTTTTTCTGTTGCCGTTTGCATATGTGCCGACAATAAGCCCGTTGTCGCAAAGCGAACGCACCGAAAGCGACACCTGCGACTTGGGGATATGGCGTATTCGCGAAATGTCGGCGGCTGTGTCAAGCGCGGGATTATTCGCAAGAAACATCAGCACGTCAACTTCGGCCGAAGAAAGCGAAAACCTGTTCATAATACGTTTTCTGTATTTTGAATACTCAGACTCAACAGAAACCAAAAACTCCCAAAATCCGTTGGATTGCATTTTTTACGCCTCCAAAAAGTTCAAAATGAAACAATATTGCATATTATAGTTCAATTTGAAACCATTGTCAAGGGCGGCGGCAAAATATCCGTCGGATTTCGGGAATTTAAAAAAATATATTTTGATTTTATCTTTTCGGCATTTTTATTCGTTCAGCTCTTCTTTAAAAACCGTCCCGTTCATTTCGTCGGCGGCGCTTTCTGCATTCACCACTTCAAGAAAGCCGTAGCCCGCATAGTTAAATCTTATTTTTTCGCAGTACCAATCGGACGCACCGTAGTTTATTACGACAATCTTACATCTTTTATGTATTCCGCAAAGCTCCGTAAACATTCTTATATTGTCGATGTGCTGAAATACGGCGTCGTCGTTGCCGTAAAGCGGCAGTGTAAGAACAGCGTTGTCCTCGCGCCAGGAAAGAAGCTTAAAAATTAAAAGATAGAGCAAAAAAATTACTCCGAGCACCGAAAAAACAAGCGTTGCTATATCAGATGCCATAATAACACCTCCCGATAGAATATTATGCAGTTTGCACAGAATTGTGATACTTGAATTTTACATTAAGATGTGGTATCATTACATTTATTAAGAAATGTTAAGATTTTTTTAAGGAGCGATTTTATGGGAAGCGAACTTAAAAAAACCAACCCCGTCAATAACGACGTAAAAACAAAGGAATTTGTCTTTTACCTTATAGGTGTGTTTTTCTACACAACAATGACGGGTATGGTAGGAAGCTACCGCCAGGCATACCTTATCGACAGTCTTTTTCTTTCCGACAATGTTGTTTCGCAATACAACGCGTTTTGCAGTATTTCGGGTTTCGTTTTGAGTTTTTTCTACTCAACGATAATCGATAACCGCAAAATCGGCAAGGGCGGAAAGTTCAGACCGCTTGTTATTTATGCCGCTGTTCCCTGCGGTATATTTACGGTGCTGACCTTTATAACGCCGAAAGGGCTTTCGGGCACGTGGCTTTTCATCTACCTTATAACCGTAGCCGTTCTTTACGGCGCCGCCACCTCGTTCGGCAACGTTATTAATATGGTTGCCGTCGTTATGACGCCGAACCACAAAGAGCGCGACAAAATAATGTCCTTCAGAAGCATTTCGAGCGCCATAGGCAACTCTGCGCCGCTTGTTATGATTCTTGTTGTGGGCCTTTTTGTCGAGAGCGCCGAATGGCAGTATATTGTAACGGCGTCGCTTTGCGGCGTGCTCGGTGCGATTACGATGTTCTTCGGTATGAAGTGCGTTAAAGAGCGCATTTCTTACAGCGCCGAAAAGAAAAACCCGCTTGAAGGCTACGGCGATGTGCTGAAAAACAAATACGCGTGGACAATTATCATAAGCGAATTTTTAAAGAGCTTTCGCAGTATTGCAAGCTATATGGGTGTTTTCCTTGCGGCGGCGCTTCTCGGAAGCAAATCGAAATTTTTGCTTTTCGGGCTTCCCACGGGAATCGGCACGGCGGTCGGCATGCTTGTTATAAACATGCTGCTTAAAAAGTTCAATTCAAAAACGCTTTACATTGCTTCGGGCATTTACTCAATAATAGCAAACACGGCGGCTTTTGCAATCGGTTATACCTATTTCAACCACCCGTCAAAGGTTTTGCAGATTGTTTTTATCGCGTTCCTTTTCCTTATCGGACTTCAGTTCGGCGCGTCAAACCTTTTGCCGTCGATGTTCCAGGCGGACGTTCTTGAAAGTCTTGAGCTTAAAACGGGCAAACGCCTTGACGCAACGCTTCCGTTCGTTATAGGCATCGGCACGCTTATAAGCGGCACAATAGCGCAGACGCTTTCACCGAAAATTCTTTACGGCGAAAACTCGATTATTCAGTACATTCAGGCGACCGAAGCAAATCCCAATCCCGAGCAGTCGCTCAAAACAAAAATTCTTATGCTTTTCTTCTATACGATTTTCCACGGAATTATGATGTTCCTTGCGGGTGTTCCGTTCTTCTTCTATAAGCTCACGGGCAAAACGAAAGAAGAAATTCACGAGCAGGTTCTTAAAAACCGTGAAGAAATAGCTCAGAAGGCAGAATAATTTAATAAGTAAATTTTTTAAAGGAGTTCCTTATTTATGCAATACCTCAGTTCAGCAGTTTTTCAAATCATTTCAATCGTTATGTCGATTCTAATGGCAACAGGCGCTATTGTAGCACCGTCTACGGACCAGCCCATAGAACCCTCAAACGACCCCAACCTTACGTTCGTCGCAATAGCGGACTCGCAGGTTTCAAACTATCTCTTCGAGCGCGAAAAGGTGTTTATTTCGGCTGCGGACGATATTAAAAACGCCAAAGACCTTGACGCTCTCTTAATCGTCGGCGACATCGCAGAGAACGGCTGCCAGTCCGAATTTGACAGAGTTACGCTTGACCTTGACGGCACAACCGCCGCAAACTACGTCATGGTTTCGGGCAACCACGACATAAGACTTCGCGAGTATGCTCAAAGCTCCGAGCGTTTCTTAACGTTTATGAACAACCTTAACGGCAACGACGAGTCAAAGGTTCAGACTTCTCTTTATTATTCAACCGAAATCAACGGCTATCACTTCATTGTTCTCGGCTCTGAAAAAATGAGAATGGAAGACGCTTACATAAGCTCCGAGCAGCTCGGCTGGCTCAACAATCAGCTCGCAGAGGCCTCAAAAGACGGCAAGCCGATATTTGTTCTTTGCCACTATCCGCTTAAAAACACACACGGTCTTCCGCTTACATGGGGCAACGGCAAAACAGACTCGGGCAGCGTAGGCGACAGCTCCGACAAGCTTTATGAAATAATGAACAATTACGACAACGTATTCTTCATTACGGGTCACCTTCACACGGGGCTCGGTCAGTACACATATGAAAAGCTCGGCAAGGTAGAGGGCATCAACCTTCCGTCGGTAGGCATCGAAAACAAAGACGGCGAATATAACGACGCCGGCACAGGCTACTATGTAGAGGTTTATGATTCTTCCGTCATCTTCCGCGCAAGAGACTTTTCAAAGGGCACATACCTTCCGCAGTTTGACCTTGAATTCAGCTTCTGATTTATTTAAATAAGCGCATAAAATTTGCCGCGTTCCGAAAGGAGCGCGGCGATTTTTATTGTTAAGAGCCAAACCGATACTCTTATGCCTATTAAACCTCGTGAACGGTTTTGTCCGAGCGTGGGGTTTGTCATTTAAAATATTTGATTGTTAATAGATTTATTTCGACACGATAATTTGCCTGTCAACAAACACGCAACAGAGTTTTTTCCACGCAAAAACTCACATTTTCCGCGCGGATTCCCCTATCGTTCCCGTAGGGGCGGCAATCTGCCGCCAACAAAAATGCGAAGCATTTTCCTTAATACTTCCGCACATCGTGCGGATTATAATTTGCGGCGAAGCCGCGTGCTAATAGCTAACAGCCAACGGCTAACGGCTCTTATGGCAGCTTGCCGCGTTCCGAAAGGAGCGCGGCGATTTTTATTGTTAAACCGTATTCGACTAAAAAATAACCCCAATAATGATGCGTTTGGCGGCTGCATTACTAAAATACAAGGAGGATATTTTGCAAAAAAGAAAATGAAACGAATATTTTAAGGGGCTGTAAAAAAAGTCCAGACCGCAAAAAGCAAAGAAATGACAACTTAATGCTTTTTGCTATGAATTAATCT
>DJRI01000039.1:8812-28265 GCA_002440045.1 Ruminococcaceae bacterium UBA6364
CTAAACGCCGAAAACGGCGTTTAGCATTCGATTAATTCATTCTGAACGTTTTTTCCAAGCCCCTTTTCCGTATGAAATTGCGCGGAGGCTGTAAAAAGTTTCTTTATAGTCCCACTGTATTCGGGTCTATTTTTTCTGTAAGAACAGCCGCTTTTGCGGCGTCTTCAAGTGCGGCGGCGTTAACAGCCGCTTCACCTACCGTTTTGCCCCAGCAAAACGGCGCGAAGCCGGCGCACAGCACCGCCGGAACGGCTGCGGGGTCAAGCGCCCTGCTTTTAAAGGTTTCGGCAATCACTTTGCCTGTGTTTTTTTCAAAATCCGAAAGCTCCTCTTTTTTTAGAAGCCGCGTGCAGGGAACAGCGCCGTGAAATCTCTTTGCGTGAATTGCGCCGTAACAGGGAATATCTCTTTTTGCCTGCGCCCAAGCGACGGCATAAGGCGAAACGGTGTTAACAACGCCCGAAACCCCTGTGAAAGCTTTGTATATTTCAAGATGCGTTTTTATTTCCGGCGCGGGGTTCAATTCGCCTTCAAGAACATTTCCGTCCATATCGAGCACCAAAAGGTCCTCTGCCTTTAAATCTTCAAAAGGAACGCCCAACGGATTTATTACGACAAGGCCGTATCTGCTCTCACACGCAGAAACGGCGCCGCCCGTGTATGTAACAAGGCCATATTTTGATAGCGTGAGACTTGCCTTTAAAACTTCTCTTTTTAAATTTTCAAGCATTTTGTCACCTTATTTCAGCTTTTCGGATTAATTGACCGCTCAATCGGGTTATCGGCGGTTACTCAAAAATCTATGATTAATTGAGAGTGCAGATATTGACGGGGAATTTATTTTCCGAGTTCGAGCGTCTTTTTATAAGCCGCCCTGACAGCCGAAGCTGCCGCCGCTCTGAAGCCGCCCTCTTCAAGGCTGAAAACGCCCTCTATCGTACTGCCCGCGGGGCTGCACACTGCGTCTTTAAGCTCTTCGGGGTTTTTGCCCGTCACAAGAACGGTCTTTGCCGAGCCCAAAAGCGTGCCTGCGGCATATTTTATAGCCTTGTCGCGCGGAAGTCCGCAAGCGACAGCGCCGTCTGCAAGCGCCTCTATAAACATATATGCAAATGCGGGTCCGCAACCCGAAACACAGCTTGCGGCGTCGATTTTATCCTCGGAAAGCTCATCTGTAAGCCCCGAGAATTTCATAAGCTCGCAAAATCCGCGTTTTTCTTCATCGGTTGCGCCGTCTGCACAGTAAAGCACCGTACCCTCGCCCACGGAAACGGGCATATTGGGCATTATTCTTATTATGGGAAGCTCTGTTTTAAGCCTTGTTCTTACAGACTCCGCCGAAACGCCCGCCGCCATTGAAACTATTACCGCTCTTTTTTCGCGGCTTTTTAAGGTCTCGCCTATTTCCGAAAAAAGCGTGTCGAGCATCTGCGGCTTTACGCCCAAAAATATATATTCCGAATTTAAAACGACTTCGTCTCTTGAAGCGGAAACAGTGCCGTTTTTTTCACAAAACGCCCTTGTTTTTTCACTGTCGGCGTCAAAAACCGCTATATTTTCGCTTCCGACAGCCCTTGCCGCCGCAACTGCGAGCGCGCCGCCCATATTGCCGCAGCCCAAAAAACCTGCTTTAAACAACCTTATCACCCTTTCAGCGTATCTGACCGTTGCCTTTGATTATGTATTTGTATGTTGTAAGCTCTTTAAGCCCCATAGGCCCTCTCGGGTGAAGCTTTTGAGTTGAAATGCCCATTTCACAGCCGAGACCGAACTCGCCGCCGTCGGTAAATCTTGTTGAAGCGTTCACATAAACCGCGGCGCTGTCTACAAGCGAGGTGAACACCTCTGCGGCGCACTCGTCGCGCGTTATTATCGCTTCGCTGTGACCGGTTGAATGAAGCGCTATATGTGACACCGCTTCGTTAACGCCGTCAACAACGGCGACAGCCATTTTGTAATCGAGAAACTCCGTATCAAACGATGTTTCTGATGCTTTCGTACCGTCAATTATTTTTGCTGCGCGTTCATCAAGGAAAAATTCAACGGGAACAAGCCCCTGCTCGCTTCGTTTTAATGAAAGCCGCTCTTTTAACATGGGCAAAAAGCGCTCTGCAATATCGGAATCAACAAGAAGCACTTCTGCGGCATTGCAAACCGACGGTCTTTGCACCTTTGCGTTTTCTATTATATTCAAAGCCATATCAAAATCGGCTGTTTTTTCGACATAAATGTGGCAAATGCCCGTGCCCGTCTGAATGCACGGCACCTTTGCGTTTTCGGTGCAGGCTTTAATAAGCCCTGCGCCGCCGCGCGGAATAAGAAGGTCAACAAAGCCGACAGCCTCCATAAGCTCCTTTGCGCTTTCACGCGTTGTATCCTCAACAAGGTTTATAAGCGTTTTCGGCAAATCGCACCGCGCAAGCCCCTCGCGCATGGCGTCAACAATCGCCTTTGCCGAGCGAAACGCCTCTTTGCCGCTTCTTAAAACGCACACGTTGCCGCTTTTTAAAGAAAGCGCCGCCGCGTCTGACGTAACATTCGGGCGGCTTTCGTAAATGATTGCCGTAACACCCAAAGGAATACTTGTTTTTTCTATTATAAGCCCGTTCGGCCTTTCAACTCTTTCAAGCACTCTGCCGACAGGATCGGGAAGAAGCACGACTTCTTTAATTCCGTTTGCCATACCCTCTATGCGCTCTTTTGAAAGCGCAAGCCTGTCAAGCATAACGTCCGATATTTTGCCTTTTGCGTCGGCAAGGTCTTTTTTGTTCTCTTCAAGAATTTTGCCGCACGAAAGCACAAGAGACTCTGCCATTTTTAAAAGAGCTTCGTTTTTTTCTTCTGCCGAGAGCGACGCGAGAGCCGATTTTGCCGCTTTTGCTTCTTTTAAAATTTCTTTTGTCGGTTTCATTTCTTCATTCCTCCGGCGATAAATCTTGTTCCGACGCTTTTTTTGTCGGTAATATCGTAAAGCACGCGCGGGTCAAAGCCGTTTGCAATTACAACATCCGTTCCGTTTTCGGTGCAAAGCTTTGCCGCGGAAATTTTTGTCTGCATTCCGCCCGTGCCGAGCGCCGAGCCTTTGCCGCCGCCGAGCGCCTCTATTTCGGGCGTAATTTCGGCTACCTCTTCAATAAGCTTTGCGTCCTTATTTTTATGCGGGTCGGCGGTATATAGTCCGTCAATATCGGAAAGAAGCACAAGTAAATCGGCGTTCATACAAACCGCGACAATTGCGCTTAACGTGTCGTTGTCGCCTACGGCAATTTCGTCGGTCGAAATGGTATCGTTTTCGTTTATTATCGGAAGCACGTTCATTTCAAGAAGTCTTGTCATAGTGCTTTTTATGTTTTTATAGCGCTCCGGATTCTGAAGGTCAAGCCCCGTAAGCAAAATTTGCGCCACGGTGTGGTTATATTCGGAGAACAGCTTGTCATAGGCATACATAAGCTCGCACTGACCGACCGCCGCAGCCGCCTGCTTTGTGGGCATATCGGACGGCCGCTCTTTTAAAGAGAGCTTTCCGACGCCCATTCCTATAGCGCCCGACGAAACGAGAATAACCTCGTTACCCGCGTTTTTTAAATCGCTCAATACCTTGCAAAGCTCTTCAACATGGCGAATGTTCATACAGCCTGTTTTGTGCGCAAGCGTTGATGTTCCTACTTTAACAACTATTCTCATACCTAATCCTTCTTACCTTGAAAGCTTTAAAAGCTCCCTTTTAAGCCTTGCTACGGGAAGCCCCATAACATTATAATAATCCCCGTCTATTTTTTTGACGAGCAGTGCGCCCGCCCCCTGTATTCCGTAAGCGCCCGCCTTGTCAAGCGGTTCGCCCGTTTTTATGTAATCTTCAATCTCTTCTTTTGAAAGCTCATAAAACGTAACACGGGTCGATTCGCAAAACGTTTCGGCTTTGCCGTCTTTTATTAATGTAACGCCCGTAAAAACGGTGTGCGTTTTGCCGCTTAAAAGCGAAAGCATTGAAAAAGCGTCGCTTTCGTTTTTGGGCTTGCCGAGAATTTTTCCGTCAAGGCACACAACCGTATCGGCAGAAACGGTAATTTCGTCTTTTTTTGCCTTGTCTTTAACGTCAAAGCCCTTGAGCCTTGAAAGATATTTAACCGTTTCTTCGGCGTTTAAGCCGTCGGGCACGTTTTCTTCGCACCCCGACGGGCAAATTGTAACGTCGCCGCTTATGAGCCTTATAAGCTCGCGCCGCCTTGGCGAACCGGACGCCAACAAAATTTTCATTTTAACAGTCCTTCCGCCTTTTTAAGTGTGTTAAGACCCCATTTGCAGGCAAGTCTTGCGTCCTCGCAGCCCTCAAACTCAAGCGTTACAAAGCCGTCGTAGCCCGCCGCCTTTGCAATTGAAAGGCACTGATAAACGGGCACGTCGCCGTGGCCGAGAACAGCCCCGCGAAGATAGTTGCCGCCGCGCGTTTTAAAAAAGCCGTCGCAGGGGGCAAAGCCGTTGCCGCTTTTTATATGAAAATCCTTTGCGTGAAGATATGAAATATACGGCGCAAGCCTTGAAGTTGCGGTTACGGGGTCCTCGTCGGCGCAAAGAAAGTTGCCTATATCAAGCTGAACGCCGAAATTCGGATTTTTAACGCCGGTAACAATTTTTTCGACGCGCTCCGAGTCCTGGCAAAAATAGCCGTGATTTTCAATCATAGTTTTTATGCCTTTTTTTGCGGCATATTCCGTTACCGCCCTGTAGCCCTCGATTATTCTCGGAAGAGCGTCCGAAAAACCGTTGTATTTTCTTTCTTCGCCCCTAAAGCCGCCAGTTGCGTCGTGGCGCATACCCGAAGCGCCGAGAGCAAGAGCCACATCAACCTCTTTTTTAAGGCGTTCAATCTCTTTATTCAAATCGCCGTCGCTGCCGTAAAGAAGGTCTGCGCCGATAGAATACTGCGTAACGGTAAGCCCGTATTTTTCGCATTCTTCTTTAAGCTCTTTTGCCCAACAGAGCTTTTCTGTGCCCTCGGGCGTGTGAATTTCGGCAAATTCGATGCCGTCAAACCCAAGCTCTTTTGTGAGCGAAATAAGCTCTTTTTCTGTAAGCTCACCCTTATTTACAAGTGACGAAAGGCTGTAACTGCTCAGCGCAAATTTCATAATAAACGTCCCTTTCCAATTTTTTATCATTGAGCCCCTTTAAAATGAGTATTATAATAATAAAACAATCAAGGGGGCGAAATTTTGAATATCGAATCTGTGAACGATGAAAAAATCCGCGTTACTTTGAGTAGAGAGGATATGAAATCGCTCGACATTACATATGACGAGATGGATTACTCGAATATTGAGACGCGCCGCGTTATCTGGACGGTGCTTGACGAGGCGCGCGCGCACCTCGGAAAAGACATCGACACCGACGGCAGGCTTCTGATTGAGGTCTGCCCGCTTGACGACGGCGGGTGTGTTATGTATTTTTCATCGGCAAAAGAAAACGAAAAAAGCTTCGGCGCAAGGCGGCCCGTTATGAAAAAAGAGTCGGAGCCCATCATATTTAAAGCCGAAAATGCCGCCGCTTTTTTTGACGCATATTCTGCGCTTTGCAATGAAAAGCAACGCTTTAAAAGCGCCGAATATTTAAAGTACGGCGAAAATTTTTATTGCATAACCGTGCCGAAACCGCAATGCGCCGACGCGCTTATTTTCAGGCTTTCGGAATACGGCGAAGCGTACTGTGCAAAAAGAGCCGAAACCGCGTTTCTTTTTGAGCGCGGAAAAAAGCTTTATCTGAGTGAAGCCACCGCCGAAGCGACGTCGTCCGAATTAAAAATATAACTGCCCGCAACGAGCATATCCGCGCCCGCTTCTTTTGCGACGGGCGCTGTATTTTTGTCTATTCCGCCGTCAACCTCAATATGAAGAGGGATTGAGAGTCTTTCGGCCTCGTCTCTTATTTCTTTTATCTTTTTTACCGTGTCCGTCATAAAGCTTTGACCGCCGAAGCCCGGCTCGACCGTCATAACAAGCACGGCAAAAACCTTTTGAAGATACGGAAAAACCGCCGACGCCGGCGTTTGCGGCTTTATTACAACGGCGGGCTTTATGCCGCACCCGGTTATTTTTTTTATTACTTCGTCGGGGCCAGAGTCGCTTTCAAGGTGAAACGAAATCATATCCGCCCCGGCTTTTTTGAACGCGTCGATATATTTTAGGGGCTCACTTATCATAAGATGGCAGTCAAGAAACATATCGGTGCATTTTCTTATTGACGCGACAACGGGCGGTCCTATTGATATATTAGGCACAAAATGCCCGTCCATAACATCAACGTGGAGCATATCCGCCCCCGCGTTTTTTACTTTTTCAATTTCGCTTTTAAGCGAAGCGTAGTCTGCCGCAAGTATTGACGGCGCAATTAAAATTTTATTCACTGTAAAGCTCCTCTAAAAGAGTTTCTGCTGTTTTTTTGTCGGCATCTATTCGGTCGCTAAGCTCAGAAAGGTCAGAAAACTTCATTTCGCCGCGCATACGCACTTTCGGCATAACCGTTATGTTTTCGCCGTAAAGGTCGCCGCTGAAGTTCAGAATGTGAGTTTCGCTGCGCTCTTTGGAGCTTCCGACGGTAGGTCTTATGCCGATATTTGTGACGGCGGGATAAATCTTACCGTTAACCTCGCAAAACGAAGCGTAAACCCCGTAAGCGGGCACGGTAAATCCGTCGTCAAAAAACTGATTGATAGTCGGCGAGCCCATTGTTCTGCCGCGCTTGTCGCCGTGCACCACCGTAAAATCATAGCAAAAATCCCTGCCGAGCATGGCGTTTGCCTTTTCGATTTCGCCGAGAGTTATCGCCTTTCTTATTCTGGTGGAGCTTATCGGCTCGCCCTCAAAATTCACGGCGTCAGCCACAAAAAGCTTTATGCCGTTCTCATTTGAAAGCTTTGAAAGCTTATTTACATCGCCCTCGGCATTTTTCCCGAAGCGGTAGTTAAAGCCGACCGAAATTTCGGAGGGCGCGATATTTTTTATTATATTTTCAAAAAACTCCTCGGGCGACTGTGACATAACGTCGCGAAAGTCAATATAAATCGGCGTTACGCCCCATTTTTCAAGAAGCTTTTTTTCAAGCCGTTTTGTTATAAGCGCCGTCGGGGCTTTGCCCGTAAGCGCCGTTTGTGGGTGCTGTGAAAACAGCAGCGCGTACCTTTTTTTGTTTTCGCCCGCGGTCATAACCCTTTTGTGACCGAGGTGAAGCCCGTCAAAAGTACCGAGCGCAAGAAAGCACCCTTTGGTTTTATTTAAATCTGACATATTCATATTTCCGAATAAAGACGTTTCATTTTCATATCCTCAAAGTCTTTTAAAATTTCGCCGACTCCGAGAAATTCACCGTTTGAATACACTCTGACAAATCCCGAAAGGCCTTCGCACGAAAAGCGTTTTCTTGAAAGTCCGCCGCCGTTTTTGAAACGCGCGCCCTGTGCTTCGGTAACGTTTACCGCGGGGTAAAGTCCGAGCATTTTTTCAACGGGAATCACAATATCTTCGAGCGTTCCGCTTTCTTCGCGCTCTTTTAATTCTTCTAAAGTAACGCACTGCGAAATATCTATTGAGCACGCGCGCGTGCGGCGAAGAGATGTCATAACCGCGCCCGTTTCAAGGCGCAAGCCTATGTCGCTTATTAAAGAGCGTATATACGTCCCCGCGGAGCATTCGACAAGAAGCTCAAATTCGCCGTTTTCTTTTTCGCTTACAAAAAGCTTTGTAATTTCGCATTCGCGGCTTTCTCTTTCGATTATCTCGCCGCGCCTTGCAAGCTCATAAAGCCTTACGCCGTCTTTTTTCAAAGCCGAAAACATCGGCGGCGTTTGCATTATTTTGCCGCAAAACTCGGGAAGCACACTTTTTATTTCTTCCAAAGACGCTCTTTTTTTTGTGCTGTTTATAACCGTGCCCCAAATATCAAGCGTATCTGTTTCAAGCCCCGTTTTAAACGTTGCCCTGTATTCTTTTGTGTGGTCGCAAAAAAGCTCGATAAACCGCGTTGCGCCGCCCGCCGCAACAGGCAAAACGCCCGTCGCCATTGGGTCCAGTGTGCCCGAATGGCCGCACTTTTTTTCGCCGGTTATACGGCGCACAGCCGCAACCGCTTTAAACGAGGTCATATTTTCGCCTTTGTCGATAGGAATTATTCCCGTCATACCGAAATACCCTCAAGAGTTATTTTTGCCGACTCAAGAAAGCGCTGTTTAGCTTCGTCATAGCTGCAATAAAGCCTGCATGCCGCCGCGCCCTTGTGACCGCCGCCGCCGAGACGCGCGCAAATTTCGGACGCGTCCGCCTCGGTGCCCGTTCTTACCGAAATGCCGAAGGAGCCGTCGGGCTTTTCTTTGATTACCGCGCCTATTAACACGCCCTCTATCTGGCGCGGCAGTGCGGTAATTCCGTAACACTCGCTTTCGTTTGAGCCGCTTTTTTCATACATTTCTTTTGTGAGCGTGATTATAGCGCACTTTCCGCCGAAATGATATTCAAGCGTTTTTCTTGCAAGAAGCTCAAGCTCAAGAAGATTTCTTGAAACCGTCTCGAACATAAGCTTGTTAATCTTTTTAAAATCAATGCCGACGTCAAAAAGCTCCGCCGCAAGGCGCAGAACGGACGAAGTTGTGTTCTGATACCTAAAGCAGCCCGTGTCTGTAGAGATGCCTGTATATATGCACTCACCGAAATAAACGTCGGGCTTTATTCCCGAAAGAACACCCAGCTCGTATATTATTTCGCATGCCGCAGGCTTATCTTCAACAAGCTCTGCCTTTGCGTAGTGCGTATTTGACATATGGTGGTCAATGCAAAGGTCAACCTTTGCGCCGTATTCGTCAAAAAGCGAGCCGAGAAGCTTTGGGTCGGCAACGTCAACCGCAACAACAAAGCTTTCTTTAATATCGTCGTCTTCTCTGCCGTCGGCAATATATGAAAAATTGTGCGGAATTTCGCTTGCGCACATAAAACGCCTTTTTTTGCCCATTTTCTTTAAAATGTACATAAGCGCAAACGCGCCGCCGAGCGTATCGCCGTCGGGGTGGTCGTGAGAGAGAACGAGAAAATTGTCATTCTCCCTCAACAAATCAAGGCATTGTTTTAAATCAAGAGTCATTTTTTATACCTCTTCACCGTGTGTATAACCGCCTAATTGAGAGTGCAAATATTGACGGAATTGCCCGTCAATATTTGTACTTTTCAGTTAATCGTTACCGATAAGATCCTCAAGCTTTTTTGCTATATGCATTCCGTATTCTATCGAATCATCGGCAATGAAGCGCATTTCGGGGGCTTTTCTGAGCCTTAAGCGCTTTCCGATTTCGCGCCTTATAAGACCCGAAGCGTTTGTAAGCACTTTTACAGCGCCTTTTGCCGTGTCAAGTCCCTCCATGGCGCTTATATACACCTTGACAAAAGACAAATCATGCGCAACCTCGCACCTTGCAACGGTTATCATATGCTCCGCAATGCGCGGGTCTTTAAGCTCCCTTATTACGGCGGCTGTTTCGCGCTTTATATCTTCTGCCATTCTGTCCTGTTTATATGCACCCATAATATTACCTCCTTTTTTTCGGTATTATTCTGAGTATTCCTCCGTGATATATGCTTCAAGCACGTCGCCGTCTTTAATATCGTTGAACTTCTGAAGTCCCACGCCGCACTCGTAGCCCGAAGCCACTTCTTTTACGTCGTCCTTAAAGCGTTTGAGCGAAGCTATTTCGTCCTCGAACACAACAATACCGTCGCGCACGACTCTTATCTTGGAGTTTCTCGTAATCTTTCCGTCGGTTACATAGCAGCCGGCGATTGTGCCTGCGCTTGAAAGCTTGAATACGTTTCTTACCTCGGCCTTGCCCATTTCAACGTCGCGGTACTTGGGCGCAAGCATACCCTTAATAGCTGCTTCTATCTCTTCGATGCAGTCATAAATTACCCTGTACATTCTCATTTCAACGCCGTCGCGCTCGGCATTCTGAACCGCAACCGCGTCGGGACGGACGTTGAAGCCGACGATAATGGCGTTTGAAGCGTTTGCAAGCATAACGTCCGACTCGTTTACCGCGCCGACGCCGCCGTGAATTACTTTAACTCTTACCTCGTCGTTTGAGAGCTTTTCAAGGCTCTGGCGGACAGCCTCGACAGAACCCTGAACGTCCGCTTTTACGATTACGTTAAGGTCTTTAAGGTCGCCGTCGTTAATGGAGTCAAAGAGATTGTCAAGTGTAACCTTCTGATATGACTTGAACTGTTCTTCTTTTTTCTGCTGTTTGCGCTGCTCGACAAGCTCACGCGCAAGCTTTTCGTCAGAAACGCAGTCAAACGAGTCGCCACCCGTGGGAACCTCGGTAAGACCGGTTATCTCAACGGGAACAGACGGGCCCGCTTCAGAAACCTTTTTGCCCTTGTCGTCGGTCATAACGCGGATTCTGCCGACAGATGTGCCCGCAACGATTATGTCGCCCGTTCTTACGGTACCGTTCTGAACAAGAAGCGTTGCAACGGGGCCTCTGCCCTTGTCAAGTCTTGCTTCGATAACAATACCTTTACCTGCTCTGTTGGGGTTTGCTTTAAGCTCTTTCATTTCGGCAACAAGAAGCACCGATTCAAGAAGCTTATCTATATTCATTCTTGTTTTTGCCGAAACGGGCACGCATATAACGTCGCCGCCCCACTCTTCGGGAACAAGCTCGTATTCGGTGAGCTGCTGAAGAACGCGGTCGGGAGACGCGCCGGGTTTATCCATTTTGTTTATTGCGACAACAACGGAAACACCCGCCGCTTTTGCGTGGTTAATAGCTTCGATTGTCTGGGGCATTATGCCGTCGTCGGCAGCAACAACAAGTATTGCAATATCCGTAGCCATTGCTCCGCGCGCACGCATCGCCGTAAACGCGGCGTGACCGGGAGTGTCAAGGAAGGTTATATCCTGACCGTTGAGGTTTACTCTGTAAGCGCCGATGTGCTGGGTGATGCCGCCCGCCTCGGTCTCGGTTACGGAAGTGTTTCTTATAGCGTCAAGAAGCGAGGTTTTGCCGTGGTCAACGTGACCCATAACAACAACAACGGGGCTTCTCGGAACAAGGTTTTCTTCGTCGTCCTCGCTGTCGTCGATAATTCTGTCCTCAATAGTAACGACAACCTCTTTTTTGACCTTTGCGCCAAGCTCCGAAGCAACTATTTCGGCTGTGTCATAGTCGATAACCTGATTTACGGTTGCCATTACGCCGAGCGAGAAAAGCTTTTTAACAACCTCTGCCGCTGTTCTTTTGAGCATTGCGGCAAGCTCGGCGACGGTAATTTCTTCGGGAACGGTAATAACAAGGGTCTTTTTGGCTCTTTCGGCTTCGATTCTTTTAAGTCTTTCAGCCTCTGTCTCTTTCTTTTTGGAGCGCATACCCTGCTGTTTTCTGTACTGCTGGCTCTTCTGTTTAAGCTTCTGCTTGTTCTGAACATTGTCGTTTATGGACCTTACGGGCGCAATGTTCTCGTATTTTTCGTTATACTTTTCAAGCTCTACGTTGTCGGCTCTTGTGTCTATTGTGAGCCTGTCGCCCTTTGTTCTTGCCTGCATGGGTCCGTTATTTTTCTTTTCATGCTTTTTAAACGGCGCGGGTGAAGAAACGCCCGGCTTCTTTTCGGGCTTTTTGGCCTGTGCATTTTCGCCCTGCTTCTTTTCGGGCGCTTTTTCGGGCGCCTTTTCGGGTTTTTTAGCCTGTGCGGGCTTTTCGTTTTCTTTCTTTGCTGCGGGAGCTTTGTTTTGCTTTTCTTCTTTCTTTTCGGGTGCTTTCGCCTCCGATTTTTTCTGCATTGAAAAGTATGCGTTAAAGTTTTCAACCTGATTTTCCTGAGTCAGAACGTCAAAAATAATGTCAAGCTCTTTGCTGTCAAGAGCGGTCTGACTTTTTTTCGGTTCTTCAAAAAATCTTGCGAGAAGCTCCGTTATATCCTTTGCGTTTTTATTGAAGTCTTTTGCGACTTCGTTTACTTTGTATTTACTTATCATGTTATGCCTCCCCGAACATCAATTCGATTTTGTTTGCAAATCCTTCGTCCGTTACCGAAAACACCGATGACTTTTTTCCTATAGCTGAAAAGAACTCATCGCTCGAAAAAGGCGAAAGGGAAAGTTTTGTGCCTGTGCTTTTAATTGCGAGATTTTTCATTTCGTCTTTGAGCCTTTCGGAAGCGTCGGACGAAAAGAACACAAGCACCGCCCTGTTCTTAACAACGCTTTCTTTTACGGCGTCGTGTCCGCAGCAAAGCTTTCCCGCTTTTCTGCAAATGCCGATAAAGCCCATCGTTCTTTTTTTATCCAATATATTGCCTCCAAAGGTCAATCCAAACGGGTTTCAATATCGTCGTATACGTTTTCGGGTATCTGCGTTTCAAGAGCCTTTTCAAGCCTTTTTGCCTTGCGCGCCTTAGCTAAGCACTCGCGGCTTTTGCAAATATAAGCGCCTCTGCCGTTCTTTTTGCCGGTAAGGTCAAGACTTATTTCGCCCTCGGGACTTTTAACAATCCTTACAAGCTCTTTTTTGGGCTTCATTTCGCAGCAGCCCACGCATTTTCTTAAAGGAATTTTTCTTTCTGCCATGGCGCTCACTTATTGCTCTGCGGAACATAGAAGCCGCTTTCGGGCTTAATGTCTATCTTCCAGCCGGTAAGCTTTGCGGCAAGACGTGCGTTCTGACCTTTGTTGCCTATTGCAAGCGAAAGCTGTGTGTCGGGCACTGTGACGTGGCAGGCTTTTTCCTGCTCGGGGTCCTGCTCGACCTTCAAAACATTTGCGGGAGCAAGCGCCGCGGCAATAAACTTGTGCGGGTCTTCGCTGTAGGGAATAACCTCAATCTTTTCGCCGCCGAGAGCTGCGATAATCTCGTTGATGCGGGCGCCCCTCGGACCGATGCACGCGCCGACGGGGTCGATTTTTTCATCTTTTGAATAAACGGCAATTTTTGTTTTTGAGCCTGCCTCACGCGCAACGCCCTTAATTTCAACCTCGCCCTCATAAACCTCGGGAACTTCGGTTTCAAAAAGACGTTTTACAAGGCCGGGGTGCGTTCTCGAAATCATTGCCTTGGGACCTTTTTCGGTATCTCTTACGTCAACAATATAAATCTTTACAAGCTCGCCTTCGGTGAACTCTTCATCGGGCACCTGTTCGCCCTTGGGAAGAACCGCTTCGGACTTGCCTATTTCAAGAGTAACATTGCCTGTTCTCGGGTCGATTCGCTGAACCTTGCCCGTAACAAGCTCCTGCTGTTTTGACTGGAACTCGCGCATCATCAAGCCGCGCTCTGCGTCGCGAATACCCTGACGGATAACGTTTTTTGCGGTCTGTGCGGCGATTCTGCCGAACTCTTTGGGTTCAAGAACAATCTCTACAACGTCGCCGGGAAGAGCCGCTTTTTTGTATTTTGCCGCTTCATTCACGCTTATCTGCGAATTTTCGTCGGTAACTTCTTCAACCACGGTCTTTTTAAGATAAACCCTAAGCTCGTATTTCTCGGGGTTGCAGTCGCAAAAAACAACGTCCTCGCCGCCGTAATCTTTTCTTACGGAAGTAACTATTGCGGCGCAGACCTTTTCAAGCAGATAATCTGCGGGGATTCCTTTTTCTTTTTCAAGAAGCTCAATAGCTTCAAAGAACTCCTTATTCTGATTTGCCGGTGTTTTCTTTTTCATTTTTCTTATCAATCCTTTCAGTGGGCTGCTGTTACATATCAAAATCGTCAAGCTTTACGAACGCAATCTCTTTTTTTGAAGCGGTCATTTCCGTTTCGCCGTCAAGAGCTATTGTTACGTCGCCGTTACCGTCATAGCGCACAAGAACGCCCTTGAACTCGCGGCGGCCTTCGCACGGACGAATAAGCCTTAAAATAACGTTTTTGCCGAGAGATTCTTCAAAATGAAAATCTCTTGTAAGCTTGCGTTCTATCCCGGGAGAAGATACCTGGAGGTTGTACGCCTTGTCAATGGGGTCGTTTTCGTCAAGCGGACCGTCGAGCGCATGGCTCATATTGACGCAATCTTCGATTCCGACGCCGCCCTCTTTGTCGATAATAACGCGGAGATAATAATTTGCGCCCTCTTTTTCAAAGCAAACGTCCCACAAAATAAGACCCAGCTCATCTGCCAAAGGCTTTGCAATATCCCACACGGCGGAAACAATGTTTTTTGCCATTATCAGCACCTCTTTTCCCGCGCGGCGGCTTTTGCCGCAACGCTCATTACAACAACTGAGAGCAGGCGGTTTCGCCTGCTCTCACGGTGTTGATGTTCTAACAAAAACACTATATCACATTTAACAAAAAAATACAAGTGCTTTTGTAAATATTTTCAAAGATTTCAGCCCCAAACAGCATAAAGAATGCTGTCTTTGTTAAGGGTTAAGCTTTCGCCGCCCTTAAATTCGGCTGTTTTGGACTTTTTGGAAAGCGACCAGCCGATAAACGTCTTGCCGTCTTTTTGCGGAACAACGTCGGTAACGGTAATTTCACTGCCCGATTTTGCTATCTGCTCGTTGGGGGTCTGAGTTCCGCCGTTAACGTCGTAAGTAAGCGTCGCTTTTTCTTCTTCGCCGTATTTAAGCACAAAGCCGAAGCGTGTGCCTGCGGCTTCCTCGGTCTTTGAGACCTCGCCCGTGCCGTCGTTTAAAACAACAATTTCGGGAGAAGAGGTGTAATAACCGTCGGACTCTTTAAAAAGAAGCGAAATAAGCTTTAAAGACTCGCTGTCGACAGGAAGAAAAGACGCGCCCTTTTTCTCTGCAAAGAGCTTTGCCGCTTCATAAGACATAAACGAATCGTAAACCTCATATCTGCTGCCGCCGAAGGAAGCGGTGTTAACGGGTTTTACATTTTCAAGAGAATATTCGCACACAAAGCCCGTTGCGCGTTTTTTCTGCGGAGCGGACGTAACCGTGCCGTCGCCGTAAAGGACTTTTGCGCCGTCGGATGAAGAAACGAACGCTCTGCCGTATTTACCGGAAGAAATTATTTCGGAAAGTACGTCTTCATTGCCGGAAAGCTCTGCGAGTGTGCCGCCGAAGCTTTCACAAACGGCTTTTGCGTCTGAAAGCGAAAGCGAATAATCATAAAGCTCATAAACGGCACTGTCGGTGATTTTAACCGCGGAAGCCTCTTTAACATCCTCTGCGGTCGCCGAATTGTCACGGTACTGCGGGCGTGCAACATAATTTATACGCGCGCAGTAATATGAAGAATAGCCGCTTGAAACGGGGTATTTAAGCGCCTTTACGCTGTCGGAGAAATTGCCCTCGACGGTATAAATATAGTTTGAGTCAACGTCGCTTACTATTGCAACGTGGTCAATACAGCCGTAAGAGCCGGAGCACGTGCAGGTAAAGATAAAATCGCCCGGCTGAAGCGCCCTGCCGCTTGAAAACGGGAAGCATTCCGCGCCGACCGACGGAAAGCCCGAGGAATATGCGTTTGTTGCGGAAGAAAGCTTGGGGATAACCGATGACGGAATACCCGCGGCATATGCGCACCATGAAGCAAACATATTGCACCATGCGCCCTGCATGCCGTACCATCTGCCGTATTCGGTGCAATCGCCCGAGCCGGAGCCGTAGCCCGAAAGGTCATAGGACGAATAGCTTTCGTGATAGCCTATCTGTGATTTTGCGACGTTTACAATATCGGTAAGCTCGTCGCCCGTGAGCTTGACGCTCATAAGCGCAGAATAATACTTACTGTTTTTGTAAGACGCCGACGGACTGTATTCAACTGTTCCCGAAGCGGCATAAGCGGAAAACGCCGCCGCAAACGTTAAGAGCACCGCAAGCACTGCGGAAAGCACACGTTTTTTTGTTTTTGGGTTCATCTGATAATACCTTTCATTACTTAAACGCTGCCGAAGATTGTTTCAATTCGGCAACCATTTGTTACAATTTTGTAACCTTTTAAAACCAATGAAGGCATTATAACACACGAAAAAGTCTTTTTCAACCCGCAAATTGCACTATAAACCGCCCACAAAACGCCCGAGCGCTCACACATTTGCACAAATTATTGCAAAAAAGCCCGCAAAAACAGTTACAAATTGAAATCTTGCAAAGGCTTTTTTGAAATTTTTTGTAACAGATTTGTTCTTTAAAAATATTTCTCAAAAGAAATATTGCAGCAAAAAACCGAAGCCGTGCATAAGGCAGGGCTTCGGTGCATTTTAAAAATATTCGCTTTTGCTTTATTTCAGCCGCGCCTTTTATAGGGGCGTTTTTCATCGGTCAATTCGAGCAGATAATCTACGCTGACATCATAAAACCTTGCTATCTTGATAAGCGTTTCCGGTGTCATTGAATTAACGCCGTTTTCATAGGCGGAATAAGTCCGCCTGTTAATGTGCAATTCGTCGGCAAGGTTCTGTTGCGTCAGGTCACTGTCCTCGCGCAGGTCTCTGATTCGTTTATATATCATAATAATCACCGAAATGATTATATATGCCATAATTCCTGCCATTGACTTTTGGCAGAAATTATGGCATAATGTACACAGCGTATCAAATGCGGAAAACTGCGGCTATTCGTGATTTGCCCGTTCTCATTGAATTAACACCGTTTTCACAAGCGGAATAAGTCCGTCTGTTAATATACAGTTCTTCGGCAAGGTTCTGTTAAGCATAAGAGGAGCACTGTCCTCGCGCAGGTCTCTGATTCGTTTATATATCATAGTATATTAAACCGAGCCGTTCTGTTTTGCAAAATATTCAACAAGCTGTTTTACAATTTCAAACTCTTCGTGCGAAAGCTCAAAAATCTTTTCCGACACAGCGGCGCGCTCGCCGCTTCTGCTGTCGCCCGTCAGAATATAATCGGCGCTGACATTCAAAGCCGCGCAAAGGTTTATAAGATTCTCGGGACGGATTGCTTTTTTGCCCAATTCGAGATTTGAAATCATCTGGGGTGAAACGCCGATTGCTTCAGCAAGCTCTTCCTGCGTTAAACCGCACATTTTGCGCTGTTTATACACACGCTCGCCCATATCCTTTAAAATTCTACCTTGAGCCAACATAATCACCGCCAAAAACTTTTAAAAAAGCCGCTTATACTATTATAATATCCGCAGACAAATCAAAAAATAATTTTAGGGCGAAATATTCTTGACAAAAACCACCCAAAGGTGATATACTGTATTTGTAAGGAGAGTCAATCAACGGTTATCTCCCCGTAAGCAGGCTTTTTCCACAATTTCCCTGCTGTGAAATGCTCTCTTTACATGCCGCAACAAAAGCAGCCGCGAAGTTTACTTTGCGACTGCTTTTACTATTATGTCAAAATTTGTGCTTAAGCATAATTAAAATCTGCCATAAAGCGCTTTAACAGATAGGCGCAAAAATAAGGGAACGTGTATACGCCGTTTTCATAGCCGATATTATTATCCGAAAGCTTAAAGCCGTAGCTTATATCGGCATATTTTTTTGAATCAATAAGCGTTCTGAGAGACTTTGTTTTTCCGTTTTTCGCCTTAACCTCTATCGGCACGAGCGATGTTTGCGAGCGTATGAAAAAATTCTCTTCAAGCGTTGAGTCGGCGCGCTTATAGTAATAAAGCCTGTAGCCTTGTTTTATCAGTGCTTCGCCGACAATGTTCTCATATAAAGCGCCCTTGTAAACGCCGAGATTTTTATTTGTCCGCAAATCCTCCTGCGATTCGTCGTCGAGCATTGACACAAGAAGCCCCGTATCCGCAAAATACAGCTTGAAAACGTCGGGGTCAAAGTTTCCGCCGAGCGGCAATTCGGGAAATTCCATACAATAACAGATATTTACCATTCCCGCGTCGGCAAGCCACTCGGCACAGCCGCGATAATCACGAAAGCGCGCGCCGGGAGCAACCTTTGATATTTGAAACTTTTTGTTTTCTTTTGCAAGCTGGGGCGCAATTCTGTTAAACACATTCAAAATCCGCGTTTGGTATATTCCGAAGGCGTATTTGCGAATGTCCTCTTTATAGTCGGCTATGAGCTGCTTTTGCGTGTCCAAAGAGCCTTCAAACGTATTTTTTTGAATATACTCCGCAACCACGGCGGGCATACCGCCGAGAATGCAAAAATCGAGAAACAGCGCACGGTACACATTCATTTCAAGCTCGCTGAACGCGCGGCCTTCTTTCATATGCGAAAGAATTTCGTCAGACGCGCCGCTGTAGCCCCTTGCCCACAAAAATTCCTCAAAATCCATCGAAAACATTTCATAATCTTTTTTATATCCCACGCTGTTGCTTTCGATTCTTTGATAATTCACGCCGAGCATAGAACCGCTGCAAATAACGTCAAACCGCCCGTCAATGCAAAAGAATTTAAGCGAAGTTGCAATTTCGGGAAACTCTGTAATTTCATCAAAGAAAATAAGCGTTTTTCCCGGAATGAACTTTTTGGACGGGTCAATAAGCGAAATATTCTTAATAATATCAGAAGCGCCGTAGCCGTCGCATATAATGCTTTTATATTTTTCGTCGCGCACAAAATTAATTTCAATAACGCTTTCATAATTTTTCAAAGCAAAATGCATAACTGATTCGGTTTTGCCGACCTGACGGCTTCCTTTTATGACAAGCGGCTTTCTGTCGCTTTCGGATTTCCATTTTAAAAGAAAATCGTCTATCTTTCTTTTAAGATACATTAAGCCACCTCCTGTAACTCTTAATTTATTATACACGCAAAACAAAGGTTTATCAACCTTTTTCACAAAAAATGAGCGAATATTTCACGGTTTCGCACATTTTCATAGCGAATATTTTGGGTTTTCACACATTTTATGAGCGAATTTCGGCGCATTTTTCACATTTTACGAAAATACGGCTTTTTAAAGCGCGTCTTATCACGCTTTAAAAAGCCGTTTTCGATAAAATACAGCGCGTTTTTTGTGTTCACAAATCATTTACCTTTCTTTTCAAATTGTTCACAACTAATTCATACTGAATTTACTTACCCGTGGTATCATACAGACAATGAAACACGAGAGATACGCCGCTCGAGTGTTTCAGTGAAAACGTTTTTGTTTTCATTCCTATCTCCTTATTCAAATATACCCCCACAAAGCATAACGCCTTCCCGCAAGGGAAGGCGTTGTGCTTTTCTTTATTTCTAATGAATTTACAGGCAATTATTCACCTTTTCCATAACAAGATAGGACGAAAAATCGTTAGGATATTCCTCGCCCGTAAATGTGAACCCGTTTTTAGTCCAAAACGCCTTGCTTTGGCAATTTCCGTAATCTACTGCAAGGCGCGCTTTTTTAAAGCCCTGTTCAAAAAATGTTTTAAGACAGCCCGCAATTATTTTTGTTCCTATGCCGTGCCCCGAAAGGCTTGCGTCAACCGCAAAAAAGCCGATAAACGCCGTGCCGCCGCTCGGATAGTTTTCAATCAAATCTATAAGGCTGAGAGAGTCGAACCCGGTACGGTTTTAAAACGCCCTCT